>NZ_JACSWA010000421.1 GCF_016888125.1 Spirulina sp. CCY15215 | reverse complement strand
CTAAATAACGTAGCGATTTCTCGCTGAGTCTGGTCAGGTTAGGGCTTTTTCAAGCTCCCGCTAGAGTCCGGAGGACTTAGCGGTGAGTTCCTGACTTAATATTGCAGCCAATGCTGGGTTTTTGCTCGATAATGGCAGGGCGATCGCTTAATACGGCCTCGATCGCCTCTCGCAAGTCTTTGCCATTCACAGGGGCAGAATTACCGGGACGGCTATCATCGAGTTGTCCGCGATAAACTAAAGCGCGATCGCCATCGAAGAGAAAAAAGTCTGGGGTACAAGCTGCCGTATAAGCCTTAGCCACTGCTTGGCTTTCGTCGTAACACAAAGGGAACTTAAAGTCAAGTTCTTTGGCCATTAGTTTTAACTTATCGGGGGCATCATCGGGATAATTTTCCGCATCATTGGTACTAATGGCGACAATTCCCATGTTCGCGATCGGCGTAATCTCGGCCAATGCTTGCCAATTCTGCTTGGACGTGCTTCACAAAGGGACAATGCCGACAAATAAACATCACAAAAAGCGCTTTGCGATCGGCAAAAGTTGCTAAAGAAATTGATTGTCCGGAAACTACATCCGTTAAATTAAAATCCGGTGCTTTTGTTCCCAAGGGTAACATTGTTGATTCTGTTCTGGCCATAAGTTGCGTTCTTCCTCAAGTTTGCTCGCTAACATCTTAACGAAAATCGGTAATGGCGCGATCGCCAGCAAGTATTGAATCTAACCTCAATTCATTTTGAGAAATTATGGCCTCAAAAAAATAACTTCAATCCCTTGACAAATTGCCAAATTTATAGATGGAAAAATTGAGATTGGATTGCATGAGACGACTTGAATCAAAATACTTTCCAAATTGTAAAGAAATGTGATATAAGAGATGAAATTTCCGACTACAAAAACAGCAGTAAAGGCGATCGCCGCGATCGCACTGCAAATTTTACCCCCGACAGCCCAAATCTCTAAAATATGACAGCAGCAAAAATTCCCTCGGAATTATTAACAAAACCATTAGAAATTACAGATTTACGTTTGCGAGACATTTTAAAAACCCTACCCCGTGAGGTTTTTCAACAAGATCGACGCAAGGCATGGTTACAAGTTGCGATTAGTATTGTTACCGTTGCGATCGGTTATGCTGCCATTGCGATCGCCCCTTGGTATCTCCTACCGATCGCCTGGATCTTCACCGGAACCGCGATCACGGGTTGGTTTGTCGTCGGCCACGACTGCGGCCATCGTTCTTTTGCCAAGCGCAAATGGGTGAACGATCTGGTGGGACATATTGCGTTTTTACCTTTGATTTATCCCTTTCACAGTTGGCGCATTCTCCACAATCATCACCACAAACATACCAATAATCTTGAGGTTGATAATACGTGGAATCCGTTTAAAACCGAAGTTTACGAAGATTTACCCCTTTTGTTCAAATGGGGCTATCAGGTGACGCGAGGACGGCTGTGGTGGCTGGCTTCTATCTTACACTGGGCTTTTATACACTTTAGTTGGTGGAAGTTTGAGGGCAAAGAGCGGGAACAAGTGCGTTTTTCTGCTTTAGTTGTTATCATTGGTGCCGCGATCGCCTTCCCTACTCTAATTCTCACTACAGGATTCTGGGGTTTTGTGAAGTTCTGGCTCGTGCCTTGGTTAGGATATCACTTTTGGATGAGTACCTTTACTATCGTTCATCATACCGATCCCGATATTCCTTTTACCCCAGATAAAGACTGGCATGAAGCAAGGGCGCAATTAGAAGGAACAGTTCATTGTGAATATCCGGCATGGATTGAATTTCTCTGTCATCACATTAATGTTCATATTCCTCATCATATTTCCACGGCAATTCCTTCTTATAACTTGCGTGCTGCTCACGAAAGTATTCAAGAAAATTGGGGTCAATACTGTAAAGAAAGCCGCTTTTCTTGGCAATTAATGAAGCGCATTACCGATCGCTGTCACTTGTATAGTGATATTGAGTATTACCAATCATTTCGGGACTATTATACCCGCATGAAACTCGAGCGATCGTCTTAGAATATCTCGATATAGGGGTTTGGAGACCAAACCTCTATATCGGGTTTGGAGACCAAACCTCTATATCGGGTTTGGAGACCGGGTTTGGAGACCGGGTTTGGAGACCAAACCCCTACCAAAAAATAATCCAGTTTTTGATAATTTTTAATTATGATCGAGAAATTTACATTATTAGAAAATCTCAGTCAATCTCAGCTAGAACAACTGGAAAGGATTTGTCGGAAAAGAACCTACAAACCAGAATCTTTTCTTTTCCTTGAAGAAGAAGAACGGGATGAGATTTATTTTTTGATTTCTGGAATAGTGGGACTTTATAAGACCGATCCGAATACCCAACAACAACTAAAATTCAAAGAAATGTCAGCCGGACAAAGTTTAGGAGAAATGGCTTTTGTTGATGAATCTCCTAGAAGTTGTTCCGTTAAAGCAGAAACAGAAGTAACTGCCTATATTTTGTCAAAACAAAGAGTTATTGATACCATTCTAGAACATCAGAAAATTCTCAATATATTGTATCTAACGATTACGAAACAAGTTAACGATCATCTCCGTTCTTTAAGCGATCGCCACGTTATGACGCTGCAAAAGCAAATTGAAGAACTAGAAGAACGCAATCGTTCTGGCTATTTTTTATTCTTACTTGTTTTTGGCTTTTTTCTGGCAATTATCCTAGCAGAATTCACCGACTTTGTTCCCGATCGCAGTATAGCGGAAACAACATTGTTTAACTGGATTTATCTCATTATTGTCGGTCTTGTTCCTGCTATCCTACTATTTCTTAAAATTGACTTTCCTTTTAGAAAAGTAGTCAGTATCAAAAAAAATCTCAAAAAATCTTTAATCGATGGAATTATCTTCAGTGGTTTGGGAGTTGGGGTTATTTTTGGTGTATGTGTTGCACTCAATCCCGTCTTTCCAGAAGCAAAATTATTAGATAATTTTCTCACAATGTCTTTTGCAATAACATCGCTATTTTATATCCTTCATAGCTATATTCAAGAGTTCTTTAGAGCAGTAATACAAACTTTAGTTCAAAGATTTTTGCTCGATCGCCAGGGTTATATGTCTGTGATACTCACTGCCTTAGCCTTTAGCATCGTTCATGCTAACTATGGATTTGAAGCGATGACGGTAACATTAATTGCTAGTATTATCTTTGGTCTTGTTTATCGACGAACTTATAATTTAATCGGCGTGACCATTGTACACTTCGTACTCGGTTTGGTTTATTTTCAGTTAAGTCAATGAATAAAGTTTTTTATTTAAGTGTAGAATTATGCTTTTAAAATTAAAAACTGAACATTTATCAATTTTTATCAATTTTTATCAATTTTTCTATATTGACATTTTGAGAAAGCCTATTTTAATATTGAATGTACAAAAGCGTCAAAAGTTTGAATAGTAGATAATTTTATCGGGTCTCTACATTACATTCACATTGTTTGGAGATAAATCATGCAATCAAATTTACCCAATTTACAACCCCTCCCCTTAAATTGGCTCGAAAAAACAATTAATGAAAAACTCAAAAAATCAATTCAGACTCGTTTAGAAAAAGTTGATATTCAAATTAACGGTTCTCGTCCTTGGGACATCCAAGTTCATAATGAAAGACTATATCAGCGCGTTCTTTTACACGGTTCTCTCGGCTTAGGAGAGGCATATATGGAAGGATGGTGGGACTGTCCTCAACTCGACCAATTTTTTGTTCACATTTTGCGGGGAAATCTTCATGAGGAAGTTGCACCCAGAAATCTAAGTTCTTTATCGGAAGCGGCGATCGCAGGCATTACCAATTTACAAAGTTTAGCAAGAAGTTTTCAAGTCGGGGAAGAACATTACGATCTGGGTAATGACCTGTTTCAAGATATGCTGGATAAGCGCATGACCTACACTTGTGCCTATTGGGAAAATGCGAAAACTTTGGATGAAGCACAAGAAGCCAAACTCGATCTCGTTTGTCAAAAATTGCACCTCAAACCGGGGATGACACTTTTAGATATTGGTTGCGGTTGGGGAAGTTTAATCAAATATGCTGCTGAAAAATATGGCGTTTCCTGTGTGGGTTTGACAGTCTCCAAAGAACAGGTCAAACTTGGGGAAGAAATGTGCCAAGGATTGCCAATTAAGTTCTTATTGCAGGATTATCGAACTTTTGAGGGACAGAAATTCGATCGCATTGCTTCTATTGGGATGTTTGAACACGTTGGTTATAAGAATTTTCGCACTTTTATGGAAATGTCCAGGTGTTGTTTAAAAGAAGACGGCTTATTTTTACTGCATACAATTGGCAGTCTGAAAACAAATATGTCTGGGGAAAATTGGGCGATGAAATATATTTTCCCCAATGGTTACTTACCTTCTCTTGCTCAAATTAGCAAAGCAACAGAAGAACTACTGGTTTTAGAAGATTTACAGAATATCGGTCATCATTATCACCCAACTTTTATGGCCTATCTGGAAAACTTCGATCGCCACTGGCCAAAACTAAAAGAAAAATACGGCGAGGAATTTTATCGCAAGTGGAAGTATTTCCTTTGTTCCATTGGTGGCTCTTTTGGTGCCAGGCATTCTCAAGTCTGGCAAATGGTTTTCTCTCCTAACGGTGTCCTGCAAGGCTATCAGTCGATTCGATAACCCCCCAACTTGCTATAAACCTGAAAGTCCCCCTTTTTAAGGAAGATTTAGGGGTTCTAAAAGTCCCCCTTTTTAAGGAAGATTTAGGGGTTCTGAAAGTCCCCCTTTTTAAGGAAGATTTAGGGGTTCTGAAAGTCCCCCTTTTTAAGGAAGATTTAGGGGTTCTAAAAGTCCCCCTTTTTAAGGGGGATTTAGGGGTTCTGAAAGTCCCCCTTTTTAAGGGGGATTTAGGGGTTCTGAAAGTCCCCCTTTTTAAGAGAGATTTAGGGGTTCTGAAAGTCCCCCTTTTTAAGGGGGATTTAGGGGTTCTGAAAGTCCCCCTTTTTAAGGGGGATTTAGGGGGATCGTGTAACTAGCAATTAGTGTTCAGACCTAAGCCACTCCAACCGGACTGCCAACGATTCGCGGGGCTTTTTGTTCCAAACAAGGATGCAGTTCTTCAGGAGAGATCAATTCCGCATAGCGACCTAACATTACCTTCAATTGATGGCGATAAAAATCAGGTAATGTTTCAGATTTTCCTTCATGGAAAGCAAGAAAATTCGAGTCTGTTTTGAGTTGTGTTAGGATTTCGTGATATTTCTTTTCATGTGATTTTTCTCCTTGAGTTCGCAGCCAATGAAATATCTTAATCCGCCAATTCGGGGTACTCTGAATGCGTTTTTTCAACATTTCTGGGGACGAGACACATTGAGAAAGTTCAATCAGTTTTTCAAAATAGGTAATTGGGTCGTAATGCTTAAGAGTGAACGCCAAATAAGGGAAAGAGTAAAACGCCAATGGCATCGCTTTGAGAATGCGATCGTTCTCAAAATATTGGTCAAACATTGGCGTGCCACCAAAAGGCATGGGAATATTAAATACAGGCCAAGCAAAAGGAGTTTTTTCGATGAATCGCTTACTCAATGTAATCGGTTCCTCTCCGCGATCGCTATCCAAACCAAAAATGAGACCGACTTGAATGTAAGGAATATATTCAGAAACTTGTTTTAATTGTTCCACAACGCGATCGACTTTTTCAATCCCGCTTTGATTTTTCACCCCTGCTTTCGTGGAGTAGTCTTGCCAAGATTCAATGCCATGAATACTTAAAATACATTTCGTGTCTTGGAGTCGTTTCAATCTCGATTCATTGAGAATACTTAGGGAACATTCCATCCCATAGCGCACTCTTGATTCAGGAGGAATAGATTCCAAAACTTGAAAAACTCGCTCAAATTGAATGCCAAAATTAGGGTCGTTAAAACCCAGAACGAGATTCGGATGAAACTGAGAAATATAACGACCAGCGTTTTTGAAAAAAAGCCGCAGCTTTAATTTCTGGCATTCGTTCTTCAACAGTGGGACATTCTTCAAAAGGTTGAGCCGCAGAAATATACTGTCCGCGTTCAAATTTTCCGTCTATAATATCGGCAATAAAAGATTTATCGCAATCCCCAATAACTAAATCGAAAAAACGCAAACAGTCTACCGGAAATGCTTCGGCATGAGGTCCACCAATAACAGTAGTCGTGCCTGCTTTGCGATAGAATTTTGCTAAAGCATAAGCGAGAGGACTTGCCAAACTACAACAACCAAAGAAAACAACATCTAAATCATCGGGTAAAAGGCGAAAAGCATCACCCGCGCCATAATGCGTTGCATAAAATGTTTCGTGACCGAGTTGACGACACCAAACAGAAATCACTTGAGGAACAATACTAGCAAATTGTTTACTCAGCATAACATGGTAGACCCTATCCATCAATGATGTGGAAGGTAAGACGATAATATCTAAAATTCCAACTCTCATAGAATTGTACTGCTCCTATCTAAAGTGTTTGCAAATGAAACCAATATCGCATCTCTTGGGAGCCATTAAATTATCTTTGAAAATTGTGGCAATCATTCAATAATATACTATAATAATTATAGAAAGAATGCAAGCTAAAATTCAGTAAAGTACATTTCTATTTAATGGTTTTTAGCGATACCATAAAAATCTTACTGTTTTAGTTCATGGATTCTTTAGCGGTTATTTTTCTTGTTCAAATAAAAACAAGGAAACTCAATCCTATGGAAACAAAAAAATCCATCATTAGAGCAATTTTTGCTGTGATTTCTCGCCAGAGAGAAATGTCCTTATTTTCTGCACTTATTTTCTGTTCTTAATTGGAGATTACTTATGTTTGCAAACGATCTTGCTGGTTACTGTGATTACCATCCTAATTACTGGCAAACTCAAGCCAGAATTAATGCTTTAGTCGATCGCTTTTTATCCTTCGATATTTTAACTGCTGCTGTCACGGATCTACCGACTCAGTTTGACAATCCTCACGTGCGTCCCTGGCAAAGAGTGGCGATCGATGCCATTCAACCCGAGCAAATTATTAGCATGGATTCAGAGCAGTTTTATCGAATGTTACAAATGTTTGCAGACATAGAAGAACCCATTCGAGGATACTCCAAAGAATCGCGAGATTATACGCTAAAAGCTCATCCTCAATTTGCTCGTTTTATTGGAGGAATTTACGATGAACACGATCGAATTACAGAAGTAGGAGTTTGGGAAAAAGAAGAAAGACGACATGGACCTCTTTACAAAAGACTCTATTGCCAGTTAACCCAAAATCAATTTGAGAGTCAACCTCACTCTGTTTCAAATCATCTGATTCAAGGATCGCATTGGCGCTCATCTTATGAGCCGTATTACAACAGAATGGAGTGCTTGTGCGGGTTACATTTGGTTAATGTCTCATTGCACGGGAGAACTGCAAAAAGCGATCGCCCAAATTCTACAAGATGAAGTCAATCATTTGGCTAAATTTTGGGGATTTACGCGCTGGGAATTGCAATATTCTTTCTTTCAATGTATTCGTCACGGTACGATTGAACTGATTAAGCTCTTTTTATTTCATCGTAATGAGCGAAGCGAAACTCGTGAAGGCTCTTCTCCCGAACATTGGCAAGAAATAATTGAAACAATCTTTGCTTTTAATCGAGTTGTCGTTCAATTATATCGCTGGAATAAAACCTTAAAACCCGATCTTTTAAATGAAATATTTGGAGATCGTCAAATGCCAAAAAACTTAGTGCTTAACTGAGGAAATTGTAATGATTTACATCAAGAAAAACAAAAAAACAATTGATAGTTGTTTAGAAGATAAAAAAGCAATTGTGAGATATATATTGGCCATTATTTCTCGTCAACAAGAAATGTCCTCGATCGCCAACTATATCGCCGAAGATGTAGAAATCTATCGAGACGATCTTCCTTCCGGTGGGGGATTAATTTGGTGGTGTAGATGGGTGCGTTTTCTCCAGTTTATTGCCGATCGCAAAATGCAGGGTTTAGAACTGCGAGAAGAACAAATGATAGTAAAAGATAACATTGTCGAAGTTTTAGCGAGATGGCACGGAACAAAAAACGGTAAACCGATCGCTTCGGGAGATGTTCCCGTGCGCTATCAAATCGACGGCGATCGCGTTACGAAGATATGGTCTTATACGACAAACTACACCTTTATTCATGGCGATCTCATTGTCTATAAACCGATCTTCACTTTATTATTTCTGCGTCTCTGTATTTATTCTTGGTTGAATAAATATTAACGCTAATATCTGGGTTTCTTAACAGTTTTCAGGAGAATTGAATCATGTATCAAGAACTTTTTGCACGGGAATCAATGCCCGTAATTATCGGTACTGGTATTACGGGAATGGCAATCAGTCGGAGTTTGAGTAAGAAGAAAATTAAGCATTTGGCGATCGGTACACCTCCGCATCCCAGTCGTCCCAAGTTAGGAGAATCAATTAATGGCGAAGGAAGTCTCGATCTAGAGGAATTATTTCCCGAATTCAGTCAATACTGTTTTCCTAAGAAAAATATTGTTTTTTATACAGGAAAGCTGGTTACTCGTTGCGATCTAGATACTTCCATGAATTCAATATTTTCCGCATTTTTTAAATTGACAGGTTTCAAGGAATTTAAACACTTGTTTCATGTCGATCGCATTGGCTTCGATCTGGCACTGTTTGAAAGCGTCACTCAAAACGAACATTGCCTATTTTTAGAGCAAAAAGTAACAGATATTATCTACGATCGCGATCGCGATGAAATTCAAAAACTCCTGCTCGAGGATGGTTCTATAATTCATCCTTCTTTTGTCTTTGATGCAACCAATCACGTAAGATTGCTACCCAAAAAACTAGAGATTCCTTGCCACTTTTTCAGCCAAAAACAAAGAATTTTCTTTACTCATTATCGTCGCCCCAATTCTCAATTTTGCTGTTCCGATCGCCAAGATAAAACAGCATCTTGGTCTCACTCAACCAACTTATTAAAACTATGCCAAGAGTTAGACGGAATTGAGGGAATGGCTTGGTGTATTCCTTTAGGAAGTTATGTTTCCGTGGGGATGAGTATCAATGCAGAGAAATACGATATATCAGATCGAGAGGCGATCGCATTACTCGATCGCGCCTACCAACAAAGAGGCATTGATTATCGCCAAGATTACGCTCAAGAAACAGAAATTATTTCCGTACAAAATCAATATTTTAAACACGAACGCGCTGGGGGGACAAATTGGCTATTAGCAGGAGGAACTTACAGCCAAGTTTGGTTTCCGACGGGTTCTGGGGTAGCAACTTCTCTTTATACGGCTCGTTTTGCAGATCGCTTCCTAAAATCTCCCCAGAAAACGCGCCAACAATACGAACATTTTATGAGTCAATTTTTGCCATCTCATGACGTTCACGAACAAATTATCACCAGGGATATTGAAAATTTTACCTATCAACAAATGTATCGTTGGACAGATTCTTTGCTAACCGCGACTTTGTTAAGAATCTGTACTTACGCTCAATTTCGCAATCATAAATTAGGGGGTTTATTTGCCAAACTGGTGAAATTTTTAATAGAGTCTAAAATTTTGGAAATTAAGTTTTTCTGTAAAATCTTAGAATCTAATTTAGATCGGCAAACTGAAGATACTCATACAGAAGGATTAACTTATTTGTAGAGGCGATCGGCGCTTGCTCTCCAAACCGCGCGGGGCTTATTACGACGACGGGGGCATCAATATATGCAAACACAGGTGGTCGGCGATCGCTATATCGGCAAACTTTTTGACCACATTCGCGACAAAAATCCTCATCTCGATCATTTCCTCTTAGGCAATATCGCACGGGTATTGTAAAGTTTAACTAAATATATAGTCAAGTGTAGTCATTCATTTTAAGATATAATCATGAAACTCTCAGACTATGCCAAAAAAGCCGGAGTTAGTTATCAAACGGCATGGAGATGGTGGCAAAAAGGGCATCTAACGGGCTATCAACTGCCTTCGGGAACAATTATCATTACCGAAGAAGGGGAGAAGAAAACCGACAAAATTGCCTGTATTTATGCCAGAGTCTCCAATGCAGAAAATAAAGATAACCTTGAGCGACAAGCGGAACGGTTAAAAGATTATGCTATTGCCAGAGGCTATCAAATTTATAAAGTTGTCAAAGAAATTGGCAGTGGCTTAAATGATAATCGTCCAAAATTGGCCAAGGTTTTAACGGATTCCCATTATAATATCTTGGTAGTGGAGCATAAAGACCGTTTGGCGAGGTTTGGGACGAATTACATTGAACTCCTATTAAAAGAGATGGGAAAAACCGTTGAAATTGTCAATCATAGCGAGGACAAGCAAAATGAATTAATGGAAGATTTAATTGCTATCATTACTTCATTTTGTTCTCGTCTTTATGGATTAAGACGCTCGAAACGGAAAATCGAAAAAATCATTGCAGAATTAAGGGAGCGCTCGTGAAATTAGCCGAAAGACATATCATTAAAAGAGGTCATCGGTTTTGGGATGAGATAGATGAATTATCATGGCATTCCAAAAACCTCTACAATGCGACTAATCCCTGCTAATATTCAGCAAGGACAGATAATCCCATTACAAGGCGACAAGACTACAGCACGAGGAGTAGATATGGCTGAACTCAACAAAAAAGAAATGCGCGATCGTCTCGGAAACGTCGAGCAAATTCGCGAAATCCTTTTTGGGACGCAATTGCGGGGATACGAGCAGCAATTTGACAGAATGGAGGCTGAATTTGTTGCCTTACAACGAGAAGTGCGCGATCGCCTAGATCAAATGCAATCTTCTCTATCCTCGGAAATGAAAACAATGGCGGATTCTCTGGAGAAAAAACTGAAATATCTCAGTTTGACTACCCACGAGGAAACTACCAAGTTATGGCAAAAAATCGATCAAACCAACCAAAAACAATCCGGTACCCTCGAGGCACTCAATAAAAATTTTAATAGTAAAACCTCCGCTCTCAAGGAAGAACTCACCCAAACTCGCGAGCATTTTCAGTCTGACAGTCAAACCTTAAAGACGAAAATTTTTGCGGAACTCGAAAAATGTTTTTCCAATCTTAAAGAAAGTAAAGTTTCCCGCACGGATCTCGCAGAAGTGCTATTTGAGTTGTGCATCAAAGTCAAAGGCACAGAATTCGTTCCCGATCTCAAAGAAGCAATGGAAAGCCGACTGCAAGCTGAGTTTTTACTTCCCGATGACGACTCTGAAGAGCAAGACAGCCCCAGCAGATCGAGCTTAATGGATGAATAGACTCCCTGAATTAACGAGAAACATTAGAAAAATCTGATTTTCCCGTTTGCTAAGTGTGGCTCAAGTTATATCATTAACGCTGTATTTGCAAAATTAGGGTGCAAACTGAAAATATAGCAATCCGAGTATCAGCTTGACGCTCGGCTTCGGCTCAATTCATTGGCAGCTATGTCAGAAAACTCATCGCCTCAAAACCCCAAGGCCGAGGCGGAAGCCAAGACCGAATCTTCCCCGTCAAGCCCTCAAGATCCTGAACAGCTTGAGGGCTTGTTCAATCTGATGAGCGATCTGCAAATTGCCCTCGCAAATTCTCCCAACCCTTCCAAGCAGGGGAATTTGACGGATAAGGGAAAACGGAAACTTCCTCCCCCTCCCCCTCCCCCTTCTCTGATGAAGGCAAGAGGCAGCAGGCAAGAGGCAGCAGGCAAGAGGCAAGAGGAAGGCGGCGATCGCGAAGAACTTGAAGAATTTTTACAAACGAGCGAGGATGACGATCCTACGCCCTTGCCCCCGCTTCCTTCTGCTTTATCGGAATTAGAGGTTTCTGCACAGGAACAATTACCTTTGGCTAACCCCGAGGATGAGGGGGAAATCGTCGAAATTCAGGCCGAAACGATTGCAGAAAGTCCCAGGGAACAATTTCCCTCGGCTAAAAAATCAAGTTCTTTATCGGCATGGTTGTACGGGGAAGAAGTAGAAGAAACCGAAGAAACCGTGGAACGCTTGCGGTTACTTCTTTTGGACTTGCTTCTCGAAGAAAATCTCTCGGCCAATAATAGCAACCAAGAAGCCCCTTCTTTCAACGAAGCAACTCAGAGACAAATCGCTAAAATTGACCGGAAACTGCACGATCCCGCAACCCTAGGAAAGTTGATTTTTCCGGTGTTTGGGGAACTTTTGCGGCGAAAAATCGCCCAATCCCCCCAGGAAGTAATTGAGATTTTTGTTCCCCTCATTGCTTCGATCGTTGAGGAACGGGGTCGAGAAGATAAAGCTGCCATGAGTAAAGCCTTAGCGGGGGTTATTCCAGGGGCCCTCTCCAAACAAATTGGCGATGCTCCTGATGAAGTAATTCAAGCGATCGCTCCGGCGATCGGGCGATCGATTAAGGAACAGGTTCGCCTCGATAAAGATGCTATGGTGGATGCCCTTTATCCCGTTATTGGCAATACAATCTCCAAATACATGGGAGAAATCATCAAAAGCATTAACAAGCAGGTGGAGGATGCTTTTAGCTTGCAGGGGATTTATCGCAAATTTCGCGCTCGGATCCGGGGTGTTTCGGAAGCAGAACTGATTTTAACTCAATCGGTCCCTTTTGCAGTGCAAGCGGCTTTTTTAATTCACAAAGATTCTGGGTTAGTGATTGCTGAGGCACAAAAAGCCGATGCTCAAGCTCTCGAGGCAGATATGATGGCGGGAATGCTCACAGCAATTCGCAGTTTTGCCAGCGAGTGCGTCCCTCAAGACGGGAAAACTTCTGAATTAACTGAGGTTGATTACGAAAGTTTCCAAATTGTGATGGAAGTGGCGGGATATTGCTATATTGCCACGGTGACTCAAGGGGAGCCCCCTGCGGGTTTTTATACTAAATTGAGAAATACTCTCAGTGCTATTATTCTCAATTACAGCTATGGGGAATTGATTGATAAATATAACGGCGATCCCAGCATGATTCCTCGCGCTGTTTACGAGTTGCTGGAGTCTCTCATCAATAATCCCATTGAGGAAGTGAAAACGAAGAAGAAACGCCGACCTTTTGGCGTTTTGGCGATCGCCCTCTTTTTGTTCATTTTTGTGGGCATTCCTTGGGGTTTCTTCACTTATCGCCAGCAGGTCGCTCACGGGTTGGAACGCCAAGTGATGGCGGCTTTGCTCTCCAATTCGGAGTTAGCCTTTTATCGCATTAATGCTGAAGCTAAGAGGAAAACAGTTATTTTAAACGGACAAGTCCCGAGCGATCGCTTGCGCCAACAAGCGGAAAATATTGCGGTTTCCCTCGCTCCCAGTTGGCAATTAAGGAATGAAATCGTCACGGTAGGATTACCTACAGATCCAGATCGTCTGCGTCAAGAAATCCAGCGACAGAGTTTGGTTTTCAATCAATTACCGGGGGTAAAAATTACAGTGCGTTACGATGAAACCAAAGGAAACGTTATTGTAGAAGGAGGAATTAGCCAAAACGAGAACAGTGAGAAAATTGCGGAAACTTTTGAGAAAATTCCAGGGGTGAATTCTGTCTTGTTAACCTTGAATGAGCGACCGGTTCCCAGTCAAGAGCGAATTTGTTTCGATCGCGGGGGGATTACAATAGCTCGTCAAGAGATTAATAACAAACTTTTACCCCTCGCTGACTATCTCAAAGAAAATCCCGATCTGAAACTTCGCATTATCGGTCACGTAGATAACAGTGGAGAAGCTCAATTAACCGAAGATCTCGCACCCAGACGAGCGGTTGTGGTCAGACAAGTGTTAAGAAATGCCGGAATTGCCAGCAACAGACTGGAAACAACTAAGGGGGATCTGCAACTTCCTCCAGGGGTCACGCAAAACGATCCGCTTTGGGTCAATCGCTGCGTGAGATTTGAGGAAGTTAAAATGGCATCTACTCAGGCAAATTAAATAAATACAATCTATCAATTAAATGACAGTTATTTCTAAAAAAATGTGTATGCTGGGGGATTTTGGAGTCGGTAAAACGAGTCTGATTCGCCGTTTTGTCGAGCGTCAATTTAGCGATCGCTATCTTTCGACAGTAGGAGTAAAAATTTCTCGCAAAACTGTTCATCTTAAGGATGTACAAACCGAAAAGGAACAAGAATTAAAATTATTAATTTGGGATATTGAAGGGCATACTAAGTTTAAGAGTATTTCGCCAGCTTATTTACAAGGATCGAGCGGGGTTTTGGTGGTTGCGGATCTCACTCGTCAGGAAACTATCGATCATTTAGGCGATCGCATTCAAGAATATCGCGAAATTAATCCTCACGGCCAAGTTGCGATCGCCCTCAATAAGAGCGATTTACTGGAAGAGGAGGAAGTGCTAGAAATGAAAAATAAGTTAAATCTTCCCGAGGCTATTTTAGGGGTTTACAATACTTCCGCTAAAACCGGAAATAATGTCGATACAATTTTCCAAGAATTGGCCTATAAACTTTGGTTAACCAATTGTTGAAGGAGGAAACAGTTTATGAATCAAACTCTTAGATCAGAGATTTTTATTCCTAGTCATTTGAAATATTTTATTCTCGATGGGGAATTTAAGATTTTGGACTATTCTGAAAATCTAGAAAGTTTTTCTGAAATTCCCCAGGAATTTGGTTTAGGAAAAGATGCTCGTTTGTCTTTTCCGGAACTCATTGGACTGGAAAAAATTTTGCTGGAAATTCTCCAGGGAAAAAGAAATCAGTTTAAATTTCAAGGTATTTCTCGCACGCTTAATAATGAGAATCTTGTTTATTTAGACCTGATTTTTGAAAAAATGGGTAGTCATGCGATCGCCTTAATTGAAGATATTACGGCGATGATGAATCTCAATCAAACTTTATTTCAGCAAGTTAATGAAAATGGACTGGTTATTGCTGAGTTAACTACCAATAAAGACTATATCAATAAAATTATTTCCTCGATGGGAAATGTTCTATTTGTTACGACGCGATCGGGGAAAATAAAAACAGTCAATCAAGCAGCTAAACAATTATTTCAGTATCGTGAGGAGGAATTAATTGGCTTATCTATTGCCGAAATTATTAGTGATAGAGAAGAATTATTGGCAGGCGATCGCCAAAAATTATTAGCGGGAGAAGCGATCGAAGAGATTGAAGTTAAATGCAGGACAAAACAAGGTCGCAATTTAATTGTTGGTTTTTCTTGCAGTGTTATCCAAACTGAAAAGAAAATTCCCGCTTTTATTTATATTGGGCGAGATATTACTGAACAAAAACGAGCCGAAGCAGAAATTGAAAAAGCATTAGTAAAAGAAAAGGAACTCAATGATCTAAAGTCTCGTTTTATTTCTATGACTTCTCACGAGTTTCGCAATCCTCTTTCAAGTATTTTAATGTCTGTTGAACTGCTGGAAAATTTTGGCGATCGCTGGCCAGAAGAGAAAAAAAGCAAGCATTTAAAGCGGATCAAACAATCTACAGATACGATGACCAGACTATTAGAAGATATTTTAACAATTGGGCGAGCCGAAGCGGGTAAATTAGAAGTCAAGCCGATAAAATTGAATTTAGAAGAATTTTGTCGAGAATTAGTTGAGGAATTTCAACTCACAGCCGGTGAAAAATATCAAATTCAGTTGCAATGTTCTACCGATCTTGATTCAATTCCTATGGATGAAAAACTCCTCCGCCATATCTTTAGCAATTTACTATCAAATGCGATAAAATATTCCCCAGATGGAGGTATTATTGATTTTACAGCGATGAAAATAGCCTCGACTGGCACTAATGGAGAAAGAGAAAAGGTTAAATTTACAGTGCGCGATCGCGGCATTGGTATTCCTCCTCAAGATCGATCGCGTCTTTTTGAGCATTTTCATCGTGCTAAAAATGTTCAAGATATTGCGGGGACAGGATTGGGATTATCAATTGTCAAAAAAGCAGTTGATTTATACGAGGGAATTATTAGTTTTACCAGTGAAATCGGTGTAGGAACAACATTTCACGTAGTTTTACCAATAATTGGCGATCGTTGATAGTGATTGATATTAAATGTTCATTGATAATAAAAAAGTGGAACGTTTACTGATATTTACACGCTACCCCGAAGCAGGGAAAACAAAAACTCGTCTCATTCCTGCATTAGGTGCAGAAGGTGCCGCGCAATTACAGCGCAAAATGACAGAACATACCTTAAAACAAGCTCAAAAATTGCTTAAAATTCGTTCTCTTTCTCTAGAAATTTACTTCTCGGGTGGAGATGAAACATTAATGCAGTCTTGGTTGGGACCTGAATGGGTTTATGTTCCCCAAGCAACAGGAGATTTAGGAGAACGCATTCAAACAGCTTTTAAGCAGGGGTTTGCAGAAGGAATGGAACGTATTGTTATTGTTGGGGTTGATTGTCCAGATTTGAATTGCGATCGCCTTTCTGAAGCCTTTGAGACACTCCAGAACAATGATTTGGTTTTGGGAGAAGCAGAGGATGGGGGTTATTATTTGGTCGGTTTAAGTCGATATCTGCCTCAATTATTTCAAGATATTAACTGGGGAACTTCTCAAGTTTTACAGCAAACTTTAAAAATTGCTGAATCTTTAGGATGCGCGATCGCCAAACTACCTATTTTAGGCGATATTGACTATCCCGAAGATTTACCAATTTGGGAAAAAGCAATAATGAGTTATGAATTATGAGTTACTTTAGCAAAAATCTTGTCAAAATTAATTAATCTCGTGAGAAGGAATAGTCCGATCTCCTGAAATACGCTGCCAATGTAGGCGATAAAGTTGCAAGGGTTTCTCTTTACCTTTAACACGGACTAGAGGTAGCTTTTCTAAAGGTAAATCCTCGCGATGTTTGAGTTTATTATAAGTGCTTTGAGAAATAACAATTTCATTAGCTTTAGCAACATTACAGATACGACTGGTTACATTTGTTGTATCCCCGATCGCCGCATATTGAATCAGTTTTTTTGAGCCAATATTTCCTGCGGCAACTTTCCCTGTATTTAAACCAATATGAATAGCGATAGGTTGGCGTTTTTTTTCCGCCCATTCTCGGTTGAGACGACGGACTGCATATTGCATATCAATAGCTGCTTGAATGGCGCGATCGCTATCATCTTTTTGGGCATAAGGCGCACCCCAAACAGCTAACAACGCATCACCAATATACTTCTCTAATGTGCCTTCATAAGCAAAAACAATCTCCTCAACCATAACATTAAAATAATCATTTAACATTTCAATCACTTGACGGGGTTCCATTGTCGAAGACATTTTGGTAAAATTACTAATATCTGCAAATAATGCAGTCACTTCCGTATCAATAATTTCAAGGTGTCCTTCCTCGCGAAGTTTGCGACTGATAGCTTTAGGAAAAAAGCGTTCCATTTTATCTCGCCAAATTGCTTCTTCCTGCATTTTTTCCGTCAAGCGAGAATTATCGATCGCGATCGCGGCCTGAGTTGCCAAAGCACTCAAAAACTCCAAATCTTCTTCTGTATAGACTTTAGACTTCGACAAATTATCCACATATAATACACCAAAAACCTCTTCTCCTGTTAGCAAAGGAACGCACATCGAAGCACGAATAGCTTGAATTAAAATTGAGTCCGAACCTTGAAAGCGGCGATCTGCTCCCGCATCATCTGTTAAAATGGCATTGCCATGTTTACAAACATAATTAATAATTTTAGTGCTATAAAATTGATAATTTACAGAGATTCCCAAGCGCGAACATACAGCCTTTTGTTCTAGTTTCTTTGTCTCTTCACTAAGCAACAAAATTGCGGCGCGATCGACGTTCATTATTTGCAATAAAAGCGTCAGTATTTTGGTTAATAGCTGATCTAGATTTTCCGATGAAGAAAGTTGTTTGCTAACTTCTAACAAAATCCTTAATTTATCGACATCTCTCCGATTAACATCCTTTTGTTTGAGCCGTAAAGCAGAGGAAGAGGATTTGGTAATATCTAATATATCTTCAATGGCAACCTGATTAGTTTGCGGAGAAAATTGACGAACAATGGGCAAATCTTCACTGTCTTCTAAGTTATTTTCAGAGTTGGCAAAAGCATCAAGAAATTTAAAAACAATCGTGCCACAAATAATTAAATCGCCATGCTTGAGAGTTTGCTGTTTGATCTTTTTGCGATTTACAAATGTTCCATTCAAACTATTCAAATCTTTAGCGATAGAGCGATCGCGGTTGATAACAATTTCCGCATGATGACGAGACAAACTGTTATGTTTAATCGAGATACTATTGCTCTGAGAACGACCGAGAGTGTTCGTTCCCCACTTTAACTTAAAAATTTTTTCGTTGTTACTATTCGGACTACAGATCAGAAAATAAGACATAATCCTCGTTATTGGTTATTTGGCAATCAGTTTACCAATGACAGGCTTACAGCCAACAAACAACAAGCAATAAACAACATTTTTTAATCTAACTCTAAATATTTTTGAGGACCAATCTGTTCTAGTTTTTGTTGTTTATCGAAGACAGTTTGAGCAAGATTTTGGCGGTATTGTTGGACTTTTTCAAGAAGTTGGGGATCGTGGGATGCTAGAATTTGTACGGCAAGTAAACCTGCATTTTGGGCATTCCCGATCGCCACTGTAGCAACAGGAATTCCCCTCGGCATTTGCACGATGGAATAAAGAGAGTCCAGTCCTTGGAGATGTCGTGTCGCGACAGGTACTCCAATGACGGGTAAAGGGGTCAAAGAGGCGACCATTCCGGGTAAATGTGCCGCCCCTCCCGCCCCGGCGATAATCACCTTTAGACCGCGTTGACAGGCTTCCCGAGCATAGCTAACCATGCGATCGGGGGTACGATGGGCAGAAATGATCGCCACTTCGTAAGGTACAGAAAAGTCCTCACAGACGGCGATCGCAGCCTGCATAGTGGGTAAATCAGAATCACTGCCCATAATAATGCCAACTAATGGGGTTGTATCTTTCATCAAGGGGAGTCTCCCAGTGTTAATAGAAATTTCGCATCTTAATGATGCTCAAGTTGATGATCTTCTTCAAATGTACCAAGTTGAGTGGTGGACTCGGGGGCGAAAACGTGAAGATGTACAAGAAATGTTAAAACATTCAGATCAAGTTGTTGCTTTTTGTGACTCTGAGACAGGACAGTTAGTTGCATTTGCACGCATTCTTACAGATTATGTTTATCGGGGGTTGATTTTTGATGTTATTGTTAATCTGTCTTATCGAGGTCAAGGGGTGGGACGAAAGTTAATGGAGTCTATTCTCGATCGCCCTGAATTAGCCAAAGTTGGCAACTTTGGTTTATTCGGGATTTTAGTTTTAGGAAATAATATTAATTACCAATGCGATCGCCAACCAAATCGGATTTTAGGTGCGATCGCGATCGCCGCTTAAGATAATGACCCTGACTTTCGATCAAAAAAACTATGCGAATCATTATTTGAAACCGTATTCATAACCGTCCGCATGATAAATAATTTTGAGGTATTTAGGGTGAACATCGAAAGGTTTATTTTCTGACGTAG
>NZ_JACSWA010000420.1 GCF_016888125.1 Spirulina sp. CCY15215 | reverse complement strand
GAGCATCTTGCTCGCTATTTCTACAAAACTACAATAACCAATAATTGAGGTAGTGCGAGCATCTTGCTCGCTATTTCTACAAAACTACAATAACCGATAATTGAGGTAGTACAAGCATCTTGCTCGCTATTTCTACAAAACTACAATAACCGATAATTGAGGTAGTACAAGCATCTTGCTCGCTATTTCTACAAAACTACAATAACCAATAATTGAGGTAGTACGAGCATCTTGCTCGCTATTTCTACAAAACTACAATAACCAAT
>NZ_JACSWA010000042.1 GCF_016888125.1 Spirulina sp. CCY15215 | reverse complement strand
CACGACACCTTGGAATGCGAAGCTAGTTCCCCGCTCTGTCGTTAGCAGTTAAACAATTTTAAGGTCACTGAAATAGTGCTGCTAACCTAACAAGCCACAATAACATTGTCGAAGCTAACATTACCCGTTTACGGAGAGGCAGAAATGCCAAATTATGTATTAGTAATTGATACTAATAAACAGCCGCTAAATCCTTGTCACCCC
>NZ_JACSWA010000419.1 GCF_016888125.1 Spirulina sp. CCY15215 | reverse complement strand
TCTTCTCTCAATACTCCGGACAAAATTAGGAAGCAAGAGAACCATAAGTCAATAGCTGACGATAGTTGGGATGCAATTTCATTAAAGTGGGGTCAAGGTTAAACAAGTGAATAAATAATTCTAAAAACTGAAGGCAGCGATCGCTTTTTCCAAGTTCCTCAGATTATGAGTGATTGATGAGGGGATGTGATCGACAATTAGCCTCCAATATTTAAAACAATTGCTAAAGCAAAAGCAATATCACTTGTTGTTGTTTCAGAAAGTCTTCCGAGTTTTTTGATTAATCGTTCTACCGAAATAGATCGAACCTGAAATGTATCGGCAGCCGATCGTTTTTTTAAGCCATTTTCTCGATTTGCATCTAGTCGTACCATCCATTGTTTCTCAGTATATCGGTCTTGCCAACCTGTTATCGGTACAATAACTAATAATGGCAATACTCCAATTTCATCATTGCTAACAATAACAACAGGACGAATTTTACCGATTTCCGCTCCTATTGTCGGATTGAGATTGACGAGCCAAACTTCACCGAGAAACATTGGCTTTTACCCTGCGATCGAAGTATGCGGAAAGTTCTTCTTCATCAATCTCGCGTCCAAAATAAGCGGAAAGTTCTTCTCGACTGATATATTCTAACAATTCTTCTTTACTTGCAAAATAATCCTCGCTTTCTGGGGAAAACAGATCGTAAAGTTCCCCTCCTTTTTGATAAAGGGGTTTTGCTGCTTCTGCTGTAAGTCTAAGGTTTTGCTTTTGTTCTTCTTGCAAGTACGTTCGTATTTTTATCTCTTCTCTTGTCATCTGAGAAGCGATTTCGATAATCTCCAAGCGTTCTTCTGAGGTCAATTGCTTGAGGCTGGCGATAATTTCTACTTTGGTCATTGTTATTTTCGCGATCGCATAATATTAACTATAACAGAAACGGATTGATTCTGTCTCGATTACTTAGTCTGCCTATCAAATCTTTCTTTTAAGATGGTTTCAAAATCCAAAGTTTTTTGTGCCTGAATAACCAATCCAAGATTATTAGGGATTGCAGAAATTGCTACAGGTTTAGTGTCTGTTGGTACTTCAATAATTTTTATTTCCCCTGTAGTTGTATGTTGCGGGCCAGCATACAGCGTTCCTAGAAAAATAAGCTGAAACCCTTCCATAAGAACTGTATCGCCATCTTCATTGAGATAAGTCCCCGTGCGAATCAAGAACACGGGTGAACCACTCGATCCCGGAAAACACGCGGCATCTATCATAAATTCAGGTTTACCATTATATTTTAGTTTTGGATGTGTTGCTGTAATGCCTTTCCTAATAATTGGAAGATGATGAATAGAATTTTCCATTAAACTTCCTCAATACATTAAAATTCATATTTTCATATCTAAAGTGTAGCATTTCTATAATTAGAATGCCACTACTTTGTGCAAATTTGTGCAAAAACTAAAGAGGTACAATATTAAATCAGATCGCGTACTCTCAATTATAGTTAATTTTTTAGGTCGGACAAGCGATCGCACTCTCTCTCATTAGCGAAGTTTCTCTGCCAATTTATCCTCCTGCCCAAAACTTACCCTCACAAGCAAAATATGCTTTGCAAGGGAAGGCTTATGCTAAAGTTAACAATATAATTTTTTTATAAAGTCAGGGAAAAAAACTTTAAGAAGTTAATATTTTTTCTTCTCTCAATACTCCGGACAAAATTAGGAAGCAAGAGA
>NZ_JACSWA010000418.1 GCF_016888125.1 Spirulina sp. CCY15215 | reverse complement strand
ACGTTTGGGATTTATCAGCATCCCCAGAGGAAAAACGTCTCATGGTTTTGACGATTGAGGAGTATCGTCGGTATCTCAAGGCTCTCGTATTAATCGTAAATGCTCAATGGCTAAAACTAGCAGAATTAACAACAAAAGAGCGAGTCAATGCCATAGAGAAAGAGATTCATCAAACCGCAAAGAATCCCGAACCCAAGCACCGCTATTTTCAATTAGTGGTGCAAAAATATCCCTCATTCCGCAAATTCCCCAGTTACTTAAGAAGAGCAGGGATAGCCGATGCTATTGGGATAGTGTCAAGTTTCCAAACGAGATATAGAGCATGGCAATCAGGAGAGAGAAAACATCGCTTTTGCCAACCGCCAAAACTAACAGCAATGTGCAGAAGTTACCCTTCATTGTACAAAGGTCAACAGATTCGCTATGGGGAAAAATATCGCACAATTCAAATCAAAATCTGGAATGGAAAAGATTGGGTATGGTCAGCAGAAATCCCCGTCAAAAAACAAGGGAAAAACC
>NZ_JACSWA010000417.1 GCF_016888125.1 Spirulina sp. CCY15215 | reverse complement strand
GTTGATAGTTGATAGTTGATAGTTGATAGTTGATAGTTGATAGTTGATAGTTGATAGTTGATAGTTGATAGTTGATAGTTGATAGTTGATAGCGATGTGCTGGGCGGGACAGGGTGCTTTTGTACTTTGATGGGTTAATGCTATTCTAGAAATATTCCCAAATCTAAACTTAAGTTCGACTTAAACAAAAACGAGAACAAAAATGAATTATTCCAATCAGGTTTCTAGCATCTCCCGAGAAAACGTTTTAACTCCTCAAGGACGGGGAATGCTCGTCATTATCGATCCCAGTATCGCCGATTTCCAGCATTTAGCAATGGGAGTTCTTGCGGGTGCAACGGTTTTGCAACTCGATCCTACCAGAGATGGAATCGTTCAAATTAGCGACTATTTGCGGAAACATACGGGATTTACCAGCCTACACCTCATCTCTCACGGCGCACCAGGAAGCCTCTATCTTGGCAGTATAAAACTCAGTTTCGATAATTTAGCGCAATATGTTCCTATTCTCCAACAATGGGGCATGGGAATTGAAGGCGATCGCGATATCCTCCTCTACGGTTGCCAAGTTGCCAAGACTGCACAAGGACGCGAATTTGTCAAGGCTTTAAGCAAAATCACCTCAGCTAAAATTGCAGCATCCTTGAACTTAACCGGAAATGCTGCCCTAGAAGGAAATTGGCAGTTAGACTATCAAACAGGGGCAATTAAGTCCGATTTAGCCTTTGAAACCGAGGTGATGGCAACTTATCCAGCCGTGTTAATCAATATTGCTAATGGAGACGTTCAAGGGCTAATTGACGCAATTAGTGCCGCTAATGAAGGAGGCGATTCTACCATTAATCTAGCCTCAAATGGAACTTATGAATTACTTAGTCACACCGGTCCATTTAATACTCCCTCAGACGGTCCCAATCTCAATCGCGGTTGGAGTGGCTTGCCCGCTATTCTGACAAAAATTATAATTAATGGCAATGATTCCATCATTCGTAGCAGTTCTAGCGCTTCAGAAGCATTTCGCCTCATCTATGTTGACGGAACAACATCACAATCAAAGTCTACAATGGGAGATTTGACTTTAAATGATATCACTCTCGAAAATGGGAATGCCAATTTGGAGATTGTTGGTGGAGTCGCAACTGTTGGGGGTGACGATGGCGGTGCAATTTTTAACGATCGCGGCAAAGTCACCATTTATAACAGTACGATTCGCAATAATGAAGCACTGGATGAAGGAGGTGCGATCGCCAACTTCAACGGGGAAGTCAACATTAATGGCAGCACGATTAATGCTAATAAATCTTTAGGTACAACAACGGATGGTGGGGTTGTTGAAAATGATGGCGCTAATGCTAAGTTAATTATTAATAGCAGTACTCTCAGTGGCAATCAAGGCGACCAGGGGGGAGCGATTCGCAACAGGAATGGCGGCACTGTTGAGGTGAACAATAGTACGTTAACGCAGAATACAGGGATTAGTGGGGGTGGCGGTATTTTTAATGATAGTAGTGGCGGCTCATTTACAGTTAAAAATTCAATTATTGCAGGCAATACCGGAGGCGGATCTGGTCCCGATGTTGTGGGGGCAATTACAGGAAATAGCAATAATCTCATCGGCGGGAATAACTCTGGTACTTCAGGATCGATCGGCACAGGAAGCGATATTGTTGACAGTCGCGCGATCGACCAAATTCTCAACACGACTTTGGCCGCCAATGGCTTACTTGAACGAGATCCTTTTACCCATGCTTTAGTAACAGGCAGTCCGGCGATCGATGCAGGAAACGGATTCGATCGAGATCAGCGCGGTGCCGTGGCGATCGGAGTCCCCGATATTGGTGCCTATGAAACTGGCGCACAAAGCAGTAGTGAGGTTAAATATGCCTCGAACCCGGAGATCGTCATTCCAGATGATACAGGAAGCATTGATTTTGGGGCGACCTCTCAAGGAACCACACTCCAACAAACTTTTACCATTAACAGTACAGGAACACTCCCTTTAAGTTTGAGGAGTTTGACTTTACCCGATGGTTTTAGTCTCGTCGGAGGTTTTCCCAATAGCATTGCAGCAACTAACGACCCCAATGCCCCCCAAACACAAACCTTTACTGTCCAATTAGATGCCTCTAGCGCGGGTACATTTACAGGGGATCTTTCTTTCCAAACCAACGATACTGAGATTAACAATCCTTATAATTTTAATATTAAAGGAACAGTTTTCGATCCCAATGTCAAATTACAAGTTTTTAGCACCGATCAAACTTTTATTCCCGATGATACAGGTATTTTTCAATTTGGAACAACTACTAAAAATGACCCTATTACCATTGCCTTTACCCTCAAAAATACTGATAGTAGTGCTTTCAACTTAAGCGATTTTATGCTTCCCGACGGGTTTAGTTTGGTGGGTGACTTTCCTGCCACGATCGCCCCGAATAGCGATGTCACTTTTACCGTTAAATTAGATGCCTTAGCACTGGGAGACTACACAGGAGAACTTTCTTTCTTAACCAGCGATACAAGTTTGACAGATAGCATCTATAACTTTAGTTTGGGTGGCAATGTTAGCCAAATAACAATTCCAGATTCCCCAGGTACAGATTCCCCAGGTACAGATTCCCCAGGTTTCATATTCTCCGATCGCCTACAAGTAAATAGTAGTCTCAAACGCTTTACAACAGGCAGTCAAGGAGGAGGAAATCTCAAATTTCAACTCTCTGACGATGCCAGCGATCGCATTACGCAAATCAGTATTGTTTATCAAAATGCCAATGGCGATCGTACCCTAACAGACGTTCTTTTTACCGCCCTTCCCTCGCGTTTTCGCCCCAATGGATTTAATGCCAGCCGACAAACCTTTATTCTCGAAAAAATCTCCAGCAATCAAAACTTCGCGATCGAACTCCAAACCATTGATGGTGAAATTCTCACCCAAGAAGTTAGCTTTACAGAAGTGACAACCGGGCGTTTTCAAGTTAAATTTACAGAAGGAATTTCTGTGTTTCTCGAACAAACTAATGAAGGCACTCCCCTCGGAGTCGGCAGTATTCAAAAGCAAGGCAAAGAACTTCTCGATCTGCGAAGTATTTCCGGATTTGTTAGTAGTAGTTTCACAGTGTATCGAGAAGCTAACTTTAGCAACACTGTCGGCTTCTTTTTAGCCAGCGATGAAAATGGAACAGTGAATGGTTTGGCACCAGGAGATACAGGATATGCAGCAGCAGCCATTAATAATCGACTGACGGCTATTGAACTCTCGGTTTTCAATCAAGGAATTGGTGAATTCTCTCATGGATTTGCAGCAGGTTCGTTATTAGTTCCCTTTATGATTATGAATGGAACACCGGATCAATTCTTACTTGAGAATAATACCAACAATATTAACAGTGATATCATCGCCTATTTCCCCTTCTTAGGCGCAAATCCCGATAAAGTCGATCACATTCGCTTATTGGCAAATAACACCTTCGGCTTTGAAGATTTAGTAAATGGGGGCGATAATGACTTTAATGATATGATTGTTGAGGTTAATATTACTCAGGTCTAAAAAATCATCAAGATTGGGCAAAAATATCTGCTCAATCTTTACATTTTTGTCTTTTTCCTAAAACATCTTGACCAACTGAAAAATTCCTCTTAAACTACAAACCAAGCCCTACGATAAACTTCAGGAGTCGAAAAAATGATTCAAATAATTGGCACAATCTTACTGGTTGCATTGTTGTCTTTAACAGCCGTTTCTCAAGATGTTATTCAGGTCGGAAATTTTGGACCCAATGATATTTTTCAATTATTAACGATTATTGCTTTTGTCGCTACACTACAACATAGTGCCGTGGAGGTTATTATGTCAACTTGGCGAGATCCGGCACAAGAAAAACTCAAAGCCGAAATCGAGAGATTAGATGCCGAACTTGCAATTGAAGATGAAACTCCCGAACAGCGCAAACAATGGATGTTAGAACGAAAAGAAATTGATATTAAAATTCAAGAGTTTAAAACGGTAACGAGAAAACTTGCCTTGTGGATTACGCTTCTTTCGGGGGTTTTTGTGAGTGTTGTCGGGATTCGCATTTTGGGAAACTTAATCGATCCCAGTCAACTAAAAGAAATGTCCAAATATCAATCCTTGGGCTTTAATGTTATGGATGTATTTTTAACAGGTGCGTTAATTTCTGGAGGAACAGAAGGGGTTTATCAGATTGTGCAAGTTTTTAGTAGTTTCTTGAATAAGACAACCGAAAAAGTTAAAGCAAATTAAAACAAAAAATGATGAATGAGGAGGGATGAATTATTTCCCTCTTCTCCTATCCCTTTTCTTTCTTGTTTTTATGTTTCTTGCTACCCGTCGTCGCCTTGCTATTTGGTATGCTACCGTTACGGCTATACTGTTATTAGTCTTTGCGACTGGGTTTTATTTCTATGTACGAAATACTCTCATCGATCGCGTTGATGACACTCTCAAGCACGTTACCGAGGTGGTAGAACGATCGCTAGTCATTCAGCATCAACCCGCAGCCAATGGGGGCGATCGCGTCGATATTGCAGCTAGTTTCCGCAATAATACACCAACGAGAGCAGAGGATCGCATCGATCTCGAATGGTTCGATCCTGAAGGACAATTACTCTGGTCAACCTTTAGCATTCCTCCTCAAATTCCTTTGCAACTATCGGGAAGCGGAATTACGGTGCATCTTTCGCCAACCTATCTTTTGCGACAAGTGACGAAACGGATCGAACAAGGCCGTTATGTTTTGGGATACTTGCGAGTCAGTCATCCTTGGTTTGAGGTGACTAAACCCAGTCGTAAGTTAATTTATGATTTAATTTGGGGAACGAGTTTAACGGTTGCTTCCGTTGCGGCCATTGGTTGGCTGCTGTCGGGTCTGGCGATCGAACCGATTAAGGAATCTTATCAAAGTCTCGAACAATTTACCGCCGATGCCTCCCACGAGTTGCGAAATCCGATTGCAACTATCCAAACTAATGTACAAATGGCTTTGGAATATCCCGACAGCGATCCCAAGGTACAGCAGAGACAGTTGCAAATTGTAGAAAGGTTAACACAACGATTGGGAAAATTAGTCAACGATCTGCTTTTTTTAACCCGATCCGATCGCGGAATTGCTCAAAGTCAATTGCAAAGTTTGCCCTTAGATGCACTGTTAATAGAGGCAATTGAAGAGCAACGTTTTGTGGCGGAACGAGAAGATATTCTTTTATTTTTACACATTATCGAACCAGAAAAGCGACACAATTTACAAACAGAAGAAGAATTATTTAATGTGGAGGGAGATTGGGATAGTTTAGCGCGATTGTTTACTAATTTGATGAGTAATGCGATTGAATATTCTCGCGCGATCGCCACAGAAGAAAAAGCCAAAATCGAAATTGAATTACAACGGGTTAAAAAAGATCGCCGTCATGAATGGTTACAAGTGAGGGTGAAAGATACAGGAATTGGTATTCCTGAGAAAGATTTACCTCATCTTTTCGATCGCTTTTACCGAGTCGATCCCTCCCGATCCCGCGATCGCACTCTTTCGCAACCAACAGGATCGGGTTTGGGTTTAGCCATTGCTAAGGCGATCGTCGAAAATCATTCCGGACAGATTAAAGTCGAAAGTCAATTAAATTGCGGGACAATATTTACAGTTCTTTTACCCGTTGCTAAAGGTGGGTCTTAGTGAATGGACAACCGCCAAAAAAATGCGATCGCCGCTTCTCTAGGAAATGGCGATCGCTTTACCCTACAGAGATGTTAAATTTTTTAACGTCTCTACATTATTAAATAGATTAGATATCCTTCTCACCAAAATCCCGAGCCATGTGTTCAAAAGGAGCATCGATAAAAGCAGTATTACCCATACCAGCTTCACTGGCCATTGCCTTGACTATATCCTTCATGATTTGAATGCCTACAACCGTCGGACCGATGGGAACATTCAAAGAATTATAAGTTTCCCGCAATCCCTGCAAAACCCGCTCATCTAGAACATTTGTATCTCCAGCAACCAAAGCATAACTGGCATAACGAAGATAGTAATCCAGATCCCGCAAACAAGCAGAATAACGGCGAGTTGTGTAAGCATATCCTCCCGGACTCAGAAGTTCCGGAACCGTCTCGAAAAGTTGAGCGCTGGCCGCCTTGACGATCGCCGCCGCATTAGCTGTAATCATGGTAGCCACTTCAACCCGTGCCATTCCTGACGCAAAATAGGCCTTGAGGTCATCCATCGCATTGCGATCGAAGTAACGTCCGGCTACATCGTAGTTTCTGATTAGGTTTGTTACCGCATCTCTCATCAAAACTGAACTCCCAATGGAAAAGATTTTTACATTGATATGACTTTTAATTTATTTATCATCCCATAGGGCTGACCGCTCTTAGCTATAAGAGTGTCTTTCCTGCCATTTTGATACATTTCTTCAAAAAACAGACTTTTTCCCCAGATTTTGTTTATGGCGTTACAGTTTTGTAATCTTTATAGATTCGCGATCGCCGGAGATCCCAGCATTATGTATCTGTTTATACAAAAAAGCCCCAAACCTCTCCCTAGGATGAGGGGTTAAAAATAGGCAATAAATTAAGGAGTCACCTCTCAGATGCCCGAAACACCCCAAGAAGTTTTAAAGATGATTCAGGATGAAAATATCCAAATTATCGACCTGAAATTTATCGACCTACCCGGAACATGGCAGCACTGTTCCTTTTACCAAGATCAAATTGACGAAAACTCTTTTGTTGATGGGGTTGCTTTTGATGGCTCCAGTATTCGCGGCTGGAAAGCCATCAACGAATCGGATATGTCTATGGTGCCCGATTCCAAAACTGCTTGGATCGACCCCTTCTACAAAGAAAAAACCCTGAGCATGATCTGTAGCATTAAAGAACCGCGCACGGGGGAATTATATGCTCGAGATCCTCGCAGTATTGCCACGAAAGCCGTTGACTATCTCAAAAATTCAGGAATTGGCGATACAGCCTTCTTCGGACCGGAAGCGGAGTTCTTTATTTTCGATGACGTGCGCTTCGACCAAAACGAACACGAAGGTTATTATTACGTGGACAGTGTTGAAGGGTGTTGGAATTCCGGACGAGAGGAAGCCGGAGGAAACCTCGGTTATAAACCTCGCTACAAGGAAGGGTATTTCCCCGTTGCACCGACGGATACCTTGCAAGATATGCGAACGGAAATGCTACTCACCATGAAGGCCTGTGGTGTTCCCATCGAGAAACATCACCACGAAGTCGCAACGGGAGGACAAAACGAACTGGGTGTTCGCTTCAACACCTTAATCAAAGCCGCAGATGATTTAATGACCTATAAATATGTTGTTAAAAATGTGGCTAAGAAATACGGTCGCAGTGCTACTTTTATGCCCAAACCTTTGTTTAATGATAATGGTTCCGGGATGCACACCCACCAATCAATCTGGAAAAATGGCGAGCCTCTTTTCTGGGGTGAAGGGGGTTATGCGAACCTGAGTCAAATGGCACTACACTATATTGGCGGCATTCTCAAGCACGCTCCGGCATTGTTGGCATTTACCAACCCTTCCATGAATTCTTACAAGCGCTTAGTGCCTGGATTTGAAGCGCCAGTTAATTTGGCTTATTCTCAAGGAAATCGTTCTGCTTCGGTTCGCATTCCCCTCTCTGGTCCTAACCCTAAAGCAAAGCGCCTCGAGTTTCGTTGTCCCGATGCTATGGCTAACCCCTATACTGCTTTTGCAGCGATGCTGTTGGCGGGTATTGACGGCATTAAGAATCAGATCGATCCTGGTTCTCCCTTGGACGTAGATATTTACGACTTATCTCCTGAAGAGTTGAGCAAAATTCCTAGCACTCCTGGGTCTTTGGAAGATGCTTTGGAATGCCTACAGAACGATCATGAGTTTTTAACTGGTCCGGAAGTTTTCACAGAAGACTTTATCGAGAACTGGATTTCCTATAAGTTGGATACAGAAATCAACCCGATGCGTTTGCGTCCTCATCCTTTTGAATTTGCTCTTTATTACGACGCTTAACTAACTCAAAGAAATATCAACATTGCGTTAATATTGTGTTAGTGCGATCGCAGCCACCTTTCGGGGTGGCTGGTTTTTTTGGCTTACTGACCGATAAAATTACCGATAAAATTTAAGACCATCACTGCGGTTTCGTCAAAATGTCTACACCATCCACAGTCACGGCGATCGTATGTTCAAATTGAGCCGAGAGCTTGCGATCCTTCGTTAACGCCGTCCACCCATCCGATAATAATTCATGCTTCCACGTCCCCTCATTAATCATCGGTTCGATCGTAAATACCATTCCCGATCGCAAGCGTTTCCCTTTTCCTTGTCTACCATAATGAGGAATTTGAGGAGGAGCATGAAACACGCGGCTGACCCCATGACCGACAAAATCTCGCACCACGGAAAACCCTTGCGCTTCAGCATATTTTTGGATCGCTGCTCCAATATCGCCAATTCTCCCCCCTGGTTTTACTGCCGCAATGCCTCGATATAAACACTCTTCCGTCACTTCTACCAATTTTTGAGCCGTTGGGGAAGGCGTTCCCACAAAAAAAGTGCGGGATGTGTCGCCGTGATAGCCGTCTACAATGGGAGTAACGTCAATATTGATAATATCTCCCTCTTTGAGAATCTGTTTTGCATTGGGAATGCCGTGACAAATCACCTCGTTGACGCTAGTACAAATAGATTTAGGAAAAGGTGGTTTTCCATATCCCAGAGGGGCGCTTTTAAAGCCGCGTTCTTGTGTCCATCGTTCCGCCTCATCATTAATTTCGAGAGTGCTAATGCCTGGTTTGACCATCTTGCCAACATGATTGAGGAGTTCGGCGGCCACTTGTCCCGCACGTCTCATTCCCTCGATTTCTCTCTGTGATAAAAGTGTAATTTGTTCGCTACCCATTTAATTTATGTGTACTTCTGGTATTTTCTCAATATTTCCATTCTAATTTCTTCTCTCCCTTCTGCGATCGCCCAATCTGAGTTAATAGTTAATGTTGAATGTGCAAATTTAAAATATACTGCCCTAACTGCATTTTACCGGAGTAGAGTTCATATTCCAGATGCAGGCGATCGGGCAGCAAGTCCCCCGATAATTGTAACCGACGGGTAAAATTTTTCAGGTGCAGGGAGTTGGCGGCATCGAGGGTTTCATCTTGTAACCAATAGCGACTTGTCCCATCACTATCTTTTTCCCAGCAGTGACGATAGCCAAGTTTTCCTTGCCCCTGCATGGTCATAATGACGCGATGTGCGGATAATTCTAGCCATAAAAGACCGTCGTTTTGATTGCCATTTAAAGCTGTCTGAGGCTGATGGGGAAGGCGATCGGGAAAAGGAGGCTGTTTTAAAACAAGATGAAATCGTTCGGCATCTTTACGATGGAGGGTTGCGATGGTTTCAAGGGTAGATTGTAGGGGCAGATCGACAGAGGTTAAGGACAGGCTGATCAGTTTGCGGTATTGGGCAAGCATTGGGTTACAGGGTTGAATGCTTGACATCTCCCCGCTTTAAAAAGACGGGGATTCTGTGGTTAATCCACCGAAAGCGGGTTAAAACCGCGCTTTCTCCAAGTCTGTCAACAGACTCCT
>NZ_JACSWA010000416.1 GCF_016888125.1 Spirulina sp. CCY15215 | reverse complement strand
ATGTGTTTATTGCCGCAGATTTGTTATGGTATCCCGTCAAATTGACGAAACAACAAATCTTAGAGCAAGAGGAGCCGCAAAAACAAGCACCAGATGTGATGGTAGTATTGGGAAGACCGAAAGGAGATAGAGGGTCTTATAGGCAATGGGAAGAGGAAAATATCGCCCCACAAGTCGCATTTGAAATCCTATCTCCTGGGAACAAGAAAAAAGATATGGAGACAAAATTCAATTTTTATC
>NZ_JACSWA010000415.1 GCF_016888125.1 Spirulina sp. CCY15215 | reverse complement strand
AGGGCGTTTTGCTTGAGATAGAATGCGTTTTAACACTTCAGGTTTTTTAGCTAAAAATACATTAACATCTTTAGTTCCTTTTTTGGTGTTACAGGGTCCACAAGCTAAACATAGGTTGCTAATTCTATTAGTACCGCCTTTGGCTTTAGGATGAATGTGTTCAACTTGCAAGGGAATATTTTCAGCATTACAGTAAGAACATTTTCTATCCCATTTGTTGAGCAGATACTCTCTTA
>NZ_JACSWA010000414.1 GCF_016888125.1 Spirulina sp. CCY15215 | reverse complement strand
GCATATTTGAGCGTATAGCGGCGTTTTGACCACGCCTGTAAGAGTCCATTACTGGGCTACTTCCGAATCCCCGTCTCTTTAGAGCGGGGAGGGTCAATCTGATACTTGCAATTCCGGCACTGGAATTTTCAGAAGCATTTCGAGAAGGCCATCGTAGCTGCTGAAATCCAGTGCGGACAGAAGTTCTCGCCATTGGTTTAAAACTTGACGGTTCTGGGGATAAGTTCGACGCAGTTCCATTGCTTCGGCGATCGCGTCGCTCCATAGTCCAGCGTCTTGATAGGATTGCACCAGAGCGAGATGCTCCTCTAAGGTAGGTTCCCTTTCGACAAGAGTTTCTGGTAATACTTGTCGTAACATTCCGCGAACATAAATCTCTACCACTTCTCCTTCATTCTCTTGGGGATCCCTTTCAAAACCGCAATCGATTACAAATTCCCACTCATAATCTTCACCAATTTGCAGAATATTTTCCGGAAGGCGAATGCCAATAAATTCTTGAGTGCGTCCCACTGCCCGAGTTGTTTTGTAAACTACGTTTTCCTCTGAATCTCTTAAGAAAAATGTAGCAGGATGAGCTTTATCGAGTTTAGGTACTGCTATATAGAGTAATGGCTGCTTTTTAGCTGTAACACCGAGGTTATTAATAGGATTCAAGAGAACTAACTGGGTACCACTCCTGGCACAATCGTCCCCACTTCGCGTTCCTCCACCGACGCGATCGCTTGGAAAATTACTGCGATCATCATTTTTTCCTTGAGAAAGAGCGGGCATGATGGCAAAGGTAGAGAGGGAGTAGAATGCAATCCCCAAATACAGCCCCGCATTTTTAAAAATCATCTTGGTCATAGTCTGGAATTCTCAAATAGCTTAATTTCCATTCTAGACAATGAATTGAACGCTTCCCAACCAAATCAAAGATTATGGGTCGGGACTGCCCTCGACATTTTATTCAATAAATTTTTTTGAGCCTTCAAAGGAGGTTGCTTCAATAGTGTATGGGGGGGTTTCTACTGCTAAGTATTTCTGGTGATAGAGAACTTCAAGATCACTACCTGCTTTGCGAAACACGCGGATCTGACCGAATAAAAAGGCTTGAAAAAGGCGGTAGAATGCCAAACTCACGATCGCCACCACCAAACCTGCGGCGGTAGAAATGAGGGATTCGCCAATTCCGAGGGTGACACCTGCTGTTGCTGCGGTTCCTAAATCGCTGATCCGAATTTCCCCAAGGGAATTAATTAATCCCAATACTGTCCCCAATAAGCCTAAAAGAGGAGCGAGGGCAATAACCGCTTCTAAGATTTTATCCCCCCGTCGCATCAATGCTAATTCATCATCTGCCGCCGCTTCCATTGCTAAATGAAATACCTCGGGTTCGGGATTGTTTAATTGTAGGGGAGCATAAAGGAATCGCCCCATAGGATGATCGCGGTAGTCTTTGGCAATTTCTACCGCAGCATCCCAGTTACGATACACGGCTTCCATAACACTAGAAAGAATTTGCCGTTCTTGCAGGAGAACCCGACCCCAAAACCAGAGACGGTCAAAAATGGCTCCCATTGCTAAAATCGAGAGAAACAAGAGTGGCCAAATTGCAATACCACCTTTATCGATAATGTCTTCAAAGGTCACAGTTTTTCTGTCCTCCTAACCCGCGCATTCCATTATATTGTCTAATCTTCTCGCATTTCTGGCGCGGTAATTCCCATAGCAGTCTCATCGGCATATTTTTTATAGTCTCGCAAATAAAGTGTATTGGCATTGGTGATCGCTTTGACGCTTTCATGAACTACCCCACCGTGTAGACGGGTGGGGTTTCAGTAATCCCAACATCGTCTGTACGGCGAGAGTTTAATCGCTTCTTACTTGGTTGGATAAGCTGAGGAAACCTCAGCATCCCCCAAGCGCTTCTTCTGCCCAAGTTGCGTCATCCCACCCGTATGAGTACGAGGAGAATCAGTAGAGCTAGAGCATCGACGACTAACGAGGTTCGTTCCCACCCCCGGTTGCTGACCAGCAGCGACATTCCACATCACCATCACAGAGCTTTTATCCCTGCCCATTTCAAATCCGCAATGATCGCAAACATGATAGCGGTTGCTGAGATTTGCCCAATCCTTGTGAACTTTTCCACAGTTGGGACATCGCTGAGAAGGTTTCACTTTGCGAGTATTAATGGTTAAATGAACGCCACCTTTAGCAACAATTTTATAAACAATCAGTTGATTTAAAGTCCCAAAACCCACGTCAAGAAGCGAACGATTCAGCCCTGCTTTTTGACGTTTTCGTTTTCCCTTCTTTGCCTTTCTAGTCATCCCCTTAACATTGAGCTTTTCCGTCACGGCGATGTCATAACGACTCGATAAATCTGTCGTGACTTTGTGCTGCCAGTCTCGGCGAACTCTGGACTGTTTGGCTTTAAGTTTGGAAATTTTCTGTTGGGATTTTTTCCATCGGTTTGAGGCTTTCTGTTGTCCTCGAATCGGACGGCGTTTACGGCGTAATGCTTTAGAAGCAGCACGAATTTTGGGGGCAAATTCTCGATCAAAACGAGGATTATCAATTTCCTCAAAATTCTCTCCATCAAAACAAGTTAATGCTGTCGCCGTTCCTAAATCAAAGGCAACCATTGACTGTACGGACGTTACATGTAACGTCCCTACCGGGGACTGGCTGCCAAATAGACAAGGGATTTCTTCTAC
>NZ_JACSWA010000413.1 GCF_016888125.1 Spirulina sp. CCY15215 | reverse complement strand
AAAGTCTGAAACTATTCAATTGTCAAGGTTCTGGCAACTTTGTACGAACCTCCCGGGATTTCGACCCCGCTAGGGGTTCGTACAAAAATCAAACATGGGTAAAATATAGCACGGCAAAAAACATCTCATGCAGGCTCGTAAAAAAACTACAAAATAATTGTTTCTTCTTTATGTTGAGAAAATATCAAAAATTAAGGTAAGGAGTGCGATCGCGTAGCGTGTCCGGAGAACAACGATCTTGCTTGCCAACTCAATAAATTGGAAGTCGTCTCTTCCAGTGCATCCTACAATAGAAAGCGAACAAGAACGAATAAGTTTTTTCATCACTCATGGACAGGTTTTTTTTGCTCAAACCATTCAATCACTATGGAGATATTTTTTTACTCCTCGGTGTAGCGCGGCTGGTAGAAGATATTTTGCGTCAATTGGGACAAATGGGGGGAATCCGAATGTTTGATCGCGCTACCCATTACGAACTCCAACTCAATCGCCCTCTCGATCTCGAAGGAGTCAAAGCACTAACTTACATCCATCCTTTTTACCCCGTGCGAGGAGCAAAAACACCGTGGGACAAAATGCCCGAAGAATCCAGCGAGATCGCGTTCAATACCGTGACTCACAGCGAACGGCGCAAGGTCTATCGAGAGGCACTTTATCACAGTAAGGGAAAATTGGGCAATGAAGAATCTGCCCCCACACCCCCCGATCCGCGCACCCAAAACGGGGTTTTTCTCACCTCCCAACGCTGCGATCGCAATCATAACGGCCTTTGGTTGGCAAGTTGGCAGCGACAGGAACATTACGGCTGTTTGGTTGCGGCAATTTTACAGGCACTCGATCGCCCGCGATTGCTTTTCCCGACAGAGGAAATTGCCCAAACTTTTCAGCAATGGACGGGAGAAACCTTACCCCGACCCGTGAGTTCGGTGAAAATTTATCTGCCCAATGCCGTACAAGGAGTCAACCGCACCAAAGCAGATAATAATAAAGTGGACTCGCAAAAAACCGATTGGTTAACCTTGTGGGCGATCGCCAGTGGCTTCTTTGAATGCGCTCTCTCGGAACGGGTTAAAGTGGCAGAAGGAACCTACGATTGGCGGGTAGTAGCAGCAAACCCGAAGGACATTTCCCTCTCCGCCTACCGTCAAGTTCTCGATCGCCTGCGTCGATACAATCCACCGGGAGGGGGTCATGGTGCGGCGAGGTTCGATTGCGAAACCATTCTCAAACTGTGCTTGGAATTGTTAGATTACCACACCAGTCGCCTTAATCAGGGGGGAGGTGAGGAATTCAGATTTCTGTTTGTTCCCCCTCCCGAAGCGATCGGGGAACTGGTAGGGACGCATTTTAACAGTAAGGGTCAAGTCTACGGCGTGAAAGAGTTATTTGCTGTGGGTTTGCCGGGTTGGATTCGACCGCAAGCCCCAGAAGAATGCAGCGAGTATCGTACCGTCATAGAAGAACACTTGCAAGTTTTGCGAGGACTGACAGCAGAAGACGGTCATAGTGAATTACTGGCACTCTATCGAGATTTCGTCACAGGTCACAGCGTGCATTCCTTTTTCCCCTTTGCCGTTCATTATGCTGATTTTGTCGTTGCGCGATTGGCGAATCCTCGAACTCCTCCCCCTCGTTTATTTTCCTCTGATGGATTAAATCTCATGGTTAAACAAGATACCGCTATCTGCGAAATCGTTCGCGATCCGAGTTTTATTCGTATTGCCAAAGCCATCAATCAAGCTACCGTCCATGCTGGCAAGATCCGCACTAAAGATGGTGAAATTGATTTAGATTGGCAGCGTCAATACGGTCTTGCCCAAGAATTAAGCGCCCGAGCCAATTCTAAGATTGAATTTGCCAGCGCGATCTCGGATTTCCTTGGCAAATATGCCCACGAAAATATGCGCTTGCAAGAACATTACTTGAAAACAGGGCGATCGCTCAAACGAGTCCAACCCACGACAGCAGACCTAGATCGCTTGATGGAACTCCTCGACACCCACAACGCCACCCTCGTAGCGAATTTACTCATTGCTTACGGTTATGCCCGTTGGAAAAGTAAGGATGAGAGTACCCAAGGGACTGAAGATAATCCCGACACGACGGACGAATCCCTCGATAACTGATAACTGATAACTGATAACTGAAATAACAAACGATGCAAATTTACTCAATTTCTTTAAGTGGTGTGCTATCGCTGCAACTCCACGCCCTCAATAATGAAGGTAGCGAGGGCAATCAAACCCTGACCCGACGCTATTATATTGTCCGAGATGGGGACTCCGAACCCGAACTGGTGAATGGTATTTCTGGGGATATGCTGAAACACATTCAAGCCGGACACCTGCATCGGATCGCCCTTGCCGATGCCCTCTCCCTTTCTGAAGGTGCGTCCCGCTTCGATCCCGATCGCGTTGGTTACGATATCGATCGCGCCAATTCTCCCTTTTTCGATGGGGGAGAGAAGGAACTGGGGGCGAAAATTGCTAAGATTTTGCAACGTTGTGCCGTCAGTGACCTCGAAGGATTTATGATAACGGAGAAGAAAGGACAAACCCTCAAACGCGATTCGACTGTAGAGTTTGGCACCATTGTCGGCATTCCCGATCGCGTTAAAACCCAGAGTTATTTTCATGCCAAATATGGGGCGGAAAATCCCGTCCCCTATAACGTTCAAGTCAGTTCCGGTGCTTATGCAACCGTCGCCCATCTCGAAGCCTTCCGCATTGGTTACAACCCGCACCAATTCAATTACAGCATTGATGCAACGGAACGAAAAAAACGTCTCGATGCCCTCTTAAAAAGCGTCCTGTACGCCTACTTGCAATCCAACGGCGCAAAACGCAACACCTGTTTACCTCATCCTAACGGGTTTTTCGGGATTTTGAGTGCGACAACGGGGCGCTGTCCGGCACCGATGGTCAGTCCGCTTGATAGGGATTTTCGCGATCGCATCTATAACTTATCGGAGACTCTCAATCGCATTCATAACAGCGAAATCGTCCATTTATTTCCCTTTGAGAACGTGGCGGAGTTTGCCAATTGTATCGAACGTCTCATGGAATTGGCGGAACCTTGGGAGGAAAGCGAATGAACTATCTTTGCGTTGCCTACGATCCCGTCAGTTTATTTTCCTTGAAACGTTCCGATGCCACCAGCATGGCCGCACGTTCCAATTTAGTTCCCACGCCCTACGCGATCAAGATGGCACTGTTGCGGGTTTGGATTGAATGTTATGCCCGACAGTCTGAACCCTTAGAACGGCAAATTCGCGCACCCTTTCAGCGCATCCGCGACCTACACATCAAAATTTTGCCCCCCCATCGCATTACCGTCAACCGCAACGGTTACAAACTCCGCTATTATAACCAAACCGAGGATAAAATCAATAAAACCCACCGATCGCTCCCCTTACAAGGCGGTTTCGTTTTCCGGGAATGGCTGTATTATCAGGGCAGTTTGCAAATTTGCTGTCAAAGTGAGGAAGCGATCGCAGATCTGGCGGATTCCTTCGCTCTGATTAACTATTTTGGCAAACGGGGTTGTTTCTTTCAATATTTGCCCGATCGCGTGACTTATAGCCCACAACCGCCGGAATGGTGGCAATGTGCCTCTGATGCTGCCCTCGTGCAGCCGATGGACGATCTGGGAAGCAAAACCACCTTTAAGAAGATCGACCCCTTCAGCACGCAACGCGCTAAACTGGGAAGCGATCGCATCGTTCCCCAACAGTTTCTTCCTTTACGTCTGGTTGCCTCTGGCGCTCGTTACGATCTCTACGAAAGAACGGGGTTTTGTGAATAATAAGTGATAACTGAAATGACAATTAACGGTCTTAGTTTAACATTATTATCTGCTTCTCATCAAGGAGAAATCCCAGAACTCTCGGAATGGCTGCCGGAAGTTTCCGTGCGCCCGATTCCCATCCCGACAGTTTGCGATCGCGGTGTGGTGAAAGTCCTGTTGGCATTGCCCCAATGCGAGGATTACCCGGAACTTTTACGGGGGACAATGGCAGGCATTGCCGCCACCAATGCGGCGGTACGCTGGCAGGAAAAAACGTATAATGTGGCGGGCATTGAAAGCGATCGCGATGACCTCCATACCCTTTCCCTCACTTTTCATGCGGATGAAGTCTTTCCCAAAAGCACGGATTTTTCTCGCGCTTTTCATGCAACGGTTCTCGATTGGTTTAGAACTGCCGATCCCGTGCTTTCCGAAACCTTACACAAAGCCGATCCGATGCCTCTCCGCCTGAATTATCGCACGGGAAATCGCGGTAAAACATTGCAACTTTACATTTCTCTATTGCGGGGGGATATTCTCGCTTCGTTTTTGTGGGGCGCGGGAAAAAGTTTAGGGAAAAGATGTACGTTTGTAAAAACCGATTGTTATCTCGATCCCCAACTCAAGATTATTCAAGCAACAACGTGGGAAACCCTTGCCGCAACTGAATCAACCGCCAGTATTGCCTTTAATTTTCATACCCCTACCAGTTTTAAGCAAGATGGAAACATTCAGCCGTTTTTATGGCCTCAGTTGGTGTTTGGCAGTTTATTAAGGCGCTGGAATGTCCTTGCACCGGAGTCCCTACACTTACCCATTATCACCGATTGGTCAGTACGAACAGCAGCTTACGATCTGAAAACCGAGGCGATTTATTTCAATAAAGCCTATCAAATCGGTGCGACGGGATGGGTACGTTATGAGTTTCCAGACCCGGAACAAGCCGCAATCGCTTCGGTTTTGGCTGCTTATGCTCCTTTCTCTGGCATCGGACGCAAAACTGCACAGGGAATGGGTTGCGTGTCTTTGCGTCCAGTCCCTCGCAAATCGGGATGATTCTACTCAGTCTTTAGGGATTTATACGTCTCACTATAAAAAAATCTCAATCTAGGGAGCTTTTTTTAGTCTAGTGAGCGAGACTTTCCCACTACCACCATATCCAATGATATTGATATGCCTGAATTACTACTTTACGCGCTGAATGCGTGGGAATACTGTCCCCGCCGATTTTATTTGGAATACGTCCTCGGGGAAAATCGGGAAAACGAACATATCCTACTGGGTCAATACCTCCACGAGAATATTAACGAACCGGGAGAAGCGGTGGAAGGCAATAAGTTCATTCGCCGCCAGCAATGGGTTTGGAGCGATCGCCTCGGCATTCGTGGCATTATCGATGCAGTGGAAGAAATTGACGGACAGTTGATTCCTTTGGAATACAAAAAGGGAAAAATGGCGCGACATCTCAACGACCATTTTCAACTATGTGCGGCGGCATTGTGTCTCGAAGAACGCACGGGACAGGAGATTCCCTACGGTGAGATTTTTTATCACGGCAACCGACGGCGACAGCGCGTTGAGTTTACCCCAGCATTGCACCAAGCAACCGAGGACGCGATCGCCGCATCCCATCAAGCCGTTGATTCTCCCATCCCCCCTCCCATCGACCACCCCAAAAAATGTCAAGCCTGTAGTCTCGTTTCCATTTGCCTCCCTCGAGAAGTGCGACATCTCCGCACCTGTCCTCCTGCTTTAACTGATAACTGAAAAATGCCTATTCTCTATCTCCTCCAACCCAAAGCCGTTTTAAGCAAGAAACAAGAAGCCTTCAAAGTCGCGATTGGGCAAGAAGATGGCTCTTGGAGTAAGCGCGTGGTTCCGGCGCAAACCATCGAACAAATCGTTCTCATGGGTCATCCCACAGTTACGGGAGAAGCCCTAACTTATGCCCTCGATCTAGGTATTTCCGTTCATTACCTTTCCATCTTTGGGAAATATCTCGGCTCGGCTTTACCGGGTTATTCTCGTAACGGTCGCTTGCGTTTGGCACAATATGCCCTGTATTGCAATGAGAGCGATCGCTTAAATTGTATCAAACCCATTGTTCGCACGAAAATTCGCAATCAAGCAGCGATTATTAGCCGACGTGAGGGAAATGCTAAATCTCTGAAAACCTACGCCAAGCAGGTCAAGACAATGGATTCTCTTGATCGCTTGCGAGGCATTGAAGGGATTGCCGCACGGGACTATTTTGCCAGTTTGGGGGAACTCTTCGATCCGGTTTGGAACTTTAATGGACGCAACCGCCGACCCCCAGCCGATCCGGTGAATGCGTTGTTGAGCTTTGGTTACAGCCTTTTACAAGTCCAAGTGACTGCCGCCGTCCATCTGGCAGGGTTGGATCCTTATGTGGGTTTTCTTCATGAACCCAATCGCGGCCAACCTGCTTTAGTCTTGGATTTGATGGAGGAGTTTCGCCCATTGGTTGCCGATCGTTTGGCGTTATCGCTCATTCATCTCAAGACCCTCAAACCCGAGAATTTTTCGACTTCTCTCGGTTCCTGTCGGCTGTCGGACTCGGCGCGGAAAGATTTTCTGAAGGCTTTTGAGGACAAGATGAATGAGGAATTTTCCCATCCTGTCTTTCAATATCGCTGTACTTATCGGCGAGCAATCGAGTTACAAGCAAGGTTATTTGCCCGACATTTGCTTGAGGACATTCCCTATCAACCTTTATATTTACGTTGAATTCTGATGAGCGATCTGTTCTATCTCGTTGTCTACGATATTCCCAGTACGAAGAAGGGAAATAAGCGCCGAAAGCGATTGTCCGATCTCTTGGAAGGTTACGGTACGCGGACACAATACAGTGTTTTTGAATGTTTTCTCAATGCGAAACAATTTGTCCAACTCCAGCACGGCATTGAAATAACAATTTTGCCTGCGGAGGATTCGATCCGTATCTATGTCTTGGATGCAGGGGCATTGCGGCGTACTATTGTCTACGGTTCGGAGTTTCCCCGTAAAGAAGAAACAATTATTTTGTAGTTTTTTTACGAGCCTGCATGAGATGTTTTTTGCCGTGCTATATTTTACTCATGTTTGATTTTTGTACGAACCCCTAGCGGGGTCGAAATCCCGGGAGGTTCGTACAAAGTTGCCAGAACCTTGACAATTGAATAGTTTCAGACTTT
>NZ_JACSWA010000412.1 GCF_016888125.1 Spirulina sp. CCY15215 | reverse complement strand
TTTCTCTATTCTACCCCTTTTTATCCCATTTAATTCTATTTTTTTGTTTCTCTAAGCCTTACACAGCAATCTTTTTATCTCTTTTCAGCAAACCCTAGATATTTAAGCGCAGTATTTGATGTTCCTCAGTCAAATTATCAACAAAATGCTGGGAATGGGCTGCGATGGATAGATTTACATTACGCTAAGATGATTGAGGTTACAAATTGGCAATGCAAAAATTGGGAGCAAAGCCCAATTCCTCGACAAGGAGAGCAAGGAATTGTTTGGATTTATTCTGGAAATAATGGCAGTAACTGGTTTGGTCTCTTGACTATTGGCTGCCAAGGAGCATCTAATATACTTGGAGAATTTACAATACAAGGTGGAGAACAAACGAAAGTTTTTTACTATGAAACTTCGCGAAATTATCGTATTCCAACTTTAGCATTGGTAAGCGATCGCGAAAAAGCAGCTTGGCAAAGTATCGTTAATAAAAATCCGTTGCAAACGTCTCCATGATTGTTTGTACGAGGAAAAGAAATGCGATCGCATTAACATTTGAAGATGCCTTGATACTAATGTTACCTTTTCTTGGTGCGCGTTCCCTCTCTTGGTCAGCATTCCCTTGCGTCTTACGCCGACGCGGGGTCTGACCGCTAGGCGAGGAAACCTCGCCGGGGTCGCACCGCTTTTTCACCTCAAAGATGCCTTAATTTTCTTGGGATGCCAGCCGTCTTCACCGGGCTGTAATGAACTACTGCCATGCTTTGTAATCCTCAATCAGCCGATAATTAGGCGAATCTTCCGCAACGCTGACAAACAGCAACGGCGCGGTCATAGTCTCTTCATTGCTCTCGAAGATACCGTTAATTCCCGATACTGGATCGAGCTTGTCGGCAATTGCCATTACTGCTTGCGCCATTACCAAAAAAACTGGGTTTAAAGCCCCGTCCTCTCTTACTTGGTTGAATATGGCGAGGAAACCTCGCCATCCCCCAAGCGCTTTAGCTTCGCTGTGGGCGGCTTTTCAAATATTTAGAGAAGAGCCACAAATTTATGATAAAATAAGACAATGAAAGCTAGATACCGCTATCGAATCTATCCAAAGCAAGAACAAAAAACAGCCTTAGCTCAATTGTTTGGCTGTGTCAGAGTCGTGTGGAATGATGCGTTAGCGTTCTGTATTAAACAGTATCAAAATAAAGGGGAAAAGCCGAAGAATGGAGAATTGCAAAAACAGTTCATCACCCAAGCTAAAAAGACAATTGAGCGAGAATGGTTAGGAGAGGTTTCTAATATTCCTCTACAACAATCTCTGAATGATTTAAACGTAGCTTACTCCAACTTTTTCAAATCTTGCAAAGGCGAACGCAAAGGTAAAAAAGTTAAACCGCCACGATTCAAAAAGCGTAAATCGAGACAATCTGCAAGATTTACTCGTGGTGGTTTTAAGGTCGGTCAGCATAATGTTTATCTCGCTAAAATCGGCAAGGTAAAAATTGTTTGGAGTCGCGAACTCCCCTCAACCCCATCCTCAGTAACGGTTGTCAAAGATAGTGCCGATCGCTACTTTCTGAGTTTCGTTGTAGAAATCATTCCAGAACCATTACCCAAGGTTGAAAAGTCTTGCGGTATTGATTTAGGAATCAGCACTTTTGCGACCTTTAGCAATGGTGAAAAAGTCAAAGCACCTAAGCCGCTAAAGAAAAATCTCAAGCGATTGAGAAAATTGCAGCGTAAACTTTCTAAGAAACAGAAAGGTAGTAAACGTCGTGAAGTAGCACGTAAAAAAGTTGCCAAGTTGCACGCTAGAATCAAAGACACCCGCACGGATTTCTTGCATAAATTATCAACTAAAGCAATCCGAGAAAACCAATCGATTGCGTTAGAAGATTTGAATGTGAGTGGCATGATGAAAAATCGCAAGCTATCCCGTGCAATTAGCGACTTGGGATGGCGTGAATTCCGAACCATGCTGTCTAACAAGGCTGATAAGTACGGTCGTGAATTTAAAGTCATAGACCGATGGGAGCCAACCTCGCAAACCTGCTCGTCATGCAGGCAAAGAGGAGGTAAATTAGACCTATCGATCCGTGAATGGACTTGTCTCTGGTGCGGAGAAACACATGATAGAGATGAGAATGCCGCAATAAACATCGAAGTCGCGGGGGGACATCCTGAGACTATAAACGGACGTGGAGGAACGGGTCAGACTTCCGCTAAGGAAGCACCATCCAGTGAAGCGTCAACCGCCCCTGAATGGATTCAATTGAATTTGTTTGGGGAATCCCCGTCTCTTTAGAGCGGGGAGGATGTCAACGCAAAAACTAACGCGGCAACCCCGGTTTCCCAAAGAATCGGGGGTTTTGTTAATTTCACTGCCATTAAGCCAGATATTTCAAGTACCATGTTTTATAATCTTCGACAAGCTGATAATTCACCGAGCTTTCTGGGACTTCGAGATCGAGGAGGGGAGCGGTGGCGATTTCTCGGGTTGGCGTATGTTCTAGGGCTGCAACGATGCCGAACAATAAATTGTCGTCATCTGCGATCGCAATGAGATGATAAGGTTGCGGCGTAGCATTCTCGTCTTCATCAAAGTCGGCGGTATCGATGGCCGGACAGGGCAATTGCAGAGTAGCTTTGAGATAATCGCGGTAAATGATGAGGCGGTCTTTGCTAACGCGATGGATTTTGCCGCTTTTGTTCGTGCCGATGATTGCGATGATGCGTCGTTGTTGCTCGGTGAATTCGCGTTCAATGAGGGCTGGCTCGGATGCAGCCTTGGATTTGCGAGGGGGGCGTTGTTGCTGTAGGAGCTTGCGGAATTCCTTGGATTTGGCCATGATGCGAAAATGCAATTTTCCCCAGCGTAGCCGAGGGAGCTTTGCGGTGATTGTTTGACCCCTTACGTTTCTTCTTCGGTTCGTACAAATTTCTAGATCTGATGCCATTATATATGATGCGACAACACTACAATCGCCGAACCGCACGAGTATCCGACAAGCGCAAAGATCGTGCCAAAAGACCGTAGAGCAATCGCAAGGGCGAATCGTATAAAGAAAACCCATCGAGAAACATGGGACTCTTAGTACATTCCAACTTCTCGAAAACGGGTGCGGGAATTGATTCGTAAAAAGGCAAGAAACGCATTACCTGCTTCCAACTCCGAGAAATTGCATCGGGTGCGAGAGGATGTAAAACGAGTGGTTCTCGTCCTCGATCTTTCCATCCTCGCGCCCGAGCTGAATGATGGCGGCCGATCGCCAGCAGGAGTGCTTGACACAAAATCGGAATTGCAGCACGGTCGGCATTAAATCGAGATTGCAAAAAAGGGACAAAAGACTGTTGGAGAACGGGCTGCATCAACACCGCACTTTCGACGGCATGATTGGGACGCTTGCATTGCTTGTGAGCCTGATATTGCTTGGGGTCAGCAGGATCGTAGTCGGTATGGGCGAGGAGATGGTGACGCGGATCGTGCTTTTTAAAGCGAGAGCAAGCGATCGATTGCCACTCCCGCATGGCATCTTGCCACGATTGCTGGAGCTTGCCGAGGTCGTGACCGAAGATGGTCAAATAGATGAGAAAATCGAATAGCGCGATTGTGTCAGAGTTCGTCGCGTCGGGAAACCAAAAGCGCTGCAATACCTTGCCTCCCATCGTTCCCAACTCCGATCGCAAGCTCCCCCAGACCGTGCCATTTTCCGAAAACGGTTCTCGCCACGACCGTCCCATCAAGACTAAGTGCGCGATGTAGGTATCCATGTGGTAGACAAAATCCGATCGTCTCGACGAAATGCGGGGTCTGCATTCGGAACGATAACTGCCGCCCCCTTCGAGGTCGAGGCGCAATCCAGCTTCGGCATCGTAGAAAGCATAACGGGAATCGATAACGATATGAACGTGGGAGAGCAATCCCGATCGCGTCCCGAATTTGACAAGATAGGGCGTGCCGTAATCCTCGCGATCGCCCGATAGTTCCACGCCTCGGAAAATATCCTGTGGCGACAGGAATAATTCTTCCGCTTTTCCCCACAATCCGAATAAAGTTCGTTGGGGTATGGAAAATGAACGGTATTTTGCCGGATCGAAGCGAACGGCATCTTCATCAAAGTCGTCGAATAATAAGGGTTCGTCGGGCTGGCAGTATAAAAAGCAGCTATCTCGCTCGCGAATGAGGTCCGGGAGAACGCCGCGATCGCCCCGCAACGCTGCCTCAAACTTCCGCGCAAATTCCCCCGAACCCTGCTGTCGTCGTCGAGCGTTCTGACAATCTTCGTCGCCGTGAACTCGGTCGAGCCATTCAATTTCCCGAAAAAACCCTACGCTTTCCCCGATAGTATCCGAGGAATTGCGTTCGAGGAGAACATCTCGCATGAGTTCGCACGTTGCTGTTCGGTAAGGAGCATGGGGCTGACGGGATTCTTCGAGTTCGAGATCCCCAACTTCGACAGTATCGTAGACGAAAACGCGCCCCGTTTGTCCGGCAAACCGAGCGCAGCGTCCGAATCGCTGTACCAAGGCATTTGCTGGAGCGAGTTGAGCGTGCAAAACCTCGCAACTGATATTCAATCCTACTTCGATGACTTGGGTTGCAATGAGAATGATGCGTTCCTCGTCCTCTGGGAAGCGACCGAATTCTTGCTGCAAGCGTGCTTCTTTGGCAGCGCGATCCTTCGGAAGAAACCGCGAGTGGAGCAAAATCACTTCCACATCTGCCGGAACGAGTTCCCGTAAATCGAGGTAGAGGGCGAGGGCAATGCGGATCTGGTTGCAAATGGCGATCGCCCGATGCCGTCCTTCGCGTTTCATGTCCTGCCATATGGCCTCCGCGCTCATGGGAGCTTGCGCCAGTTCGACGAAACGCGAGCGATTGCCTTCGATTTCAACGAGTTCTGCGGTTGTGACTTCGACCCGCTCGATGGGTGCCCGCGACGCTCGGTAGATTTCCTCCCGTGCTACTTCCGTCAGCGTTGCCGTCATGACCAAAAAGGGGGCGAGGCTGCCGCGTTCTTGCAATAGGAAGAGAATGGTGGCGAAGGCGCGATCGGGATCGAATAAATGCACTTCGTCAAAAACCAAGTACGCTGCCGCGATCGCTCCTGCATTTACGTTTGCCGAACCCCGTCCGACGCTATAAGGCAGGTAAAGGTAGCTGCTCAACAATTGGTCGATGGTACAGAAGACGATATCCCCTTCAAATTTAGGGTCTTCAGGATTTTCTCCGGTTTGTAAGGTAACGAGGGGCTTGCGTTGCTGCGGCGCGTCCTGCCAGTAGCGATCGACCAAGCGATCGACGCGCTGGCGCAGGCTGTTGGCAAGGGTTCGCAGGGGGACGGCATAAACGAGCTTACGGGGAAAGTCACAGTCGTGTTTGAGAGCGATAAGAAAAGGCGCGATCGCGGTTTCGGTTTTCCCCGATCCCGTGGGTGCGCGGAGAATGACGCTGGTTGTGTCAAGGAGATGCGCGATCGTCTTTCGCTGGAAGGGGCGTGGGGTGAATTCGGTGAGGACTTGGAATTGCTGCTCTAGATGGCTTGCGATTTGCATATAAGGTGATTTATATCGTGCGGTGCGAGAATGGGTACAAGAATGAATTTAGGGACAGCAATCCTGTCAAAAGATAGAATCTCTAATCATCTAGCAACTTGTTGTTCTTTATAATTAGTCCTTACCTCAGCATTATCTTGGTTTTGGCCGTTTGGATCTTTGTAGAGCTTTGTTAATGCCTCCTGTTGTATCTGCCATTCCTCCCCAATCGAAAGATTTTTGCTTGTCAGATTTTTTTTTGGGGCGAGTGCTTCCAGTGGGATCTCGAGGCTTGGGTTTAGGTTTAGGCGTTCCTCCCGAACCACCAGAATTGGGATTATTATCATCATTTTGATCGTCCTCCCAACCAATTACTTGTAGGGGAGTAGGTAAAACTGGGCGATTTTTAAAACATTTAAGCTCCATATATTTTATCTCATTTTGAGATGGTATTTTGTCACATCTCAACATTGCTAAGAGCGATTGAATTCTTGGTTCTTGTCTTAAACGATCGCAAGATGGGGAAATTGTATCAAGGACAAATTTCTCGAAAGATCGTATAGACTCAATCTGTTGCACGTCTGTAGATTTTTCTTCTCCTGCTTTCCATTGACTATTTCCAAATAATTGACTATAGCGTTTCGTGCGATCGCTCAGAAATAATTCATAATCAATACTTACAGCACCCATACCTAGAGGTTTACCCATACCAAATGATAAACAATATTGTTCGTCTGGCTTTCCTACATCAAACTGCTTTGATTTTTTGTTGCTAAGACTTAATATCCATAGTATCGCACCAAGTTCAATCTTTGTTAGATTTTCAAAGTGGATATCAAAACTAAACTGAATTGATGAATCGGATGAATCGGATGAACCGATAGGTTTAATAAGACTTGTCTGTGTATCTGACGTAGAGTTTTGAGTATTAAAATTGACAGGTTTATGCCAGTAGAGTTTATGTCCTCGAATAACTGTTTGCCCTCGATCATTTTTTGTGGAAGGTTGACTTAAATAGTGTTTTAAATTTTTACTTTCATGATTTTCTTGTACAAGGTAGTGTTGAAATGTTGTTGGCTTGGGACTTGACAAAAGAATCTCTTGAGGTGTTCTTTCTAAACTATTTTTGATTTTTTCTTGCTGATTTTGCTTAAGCAAACCATCTGTTATGAATATACGTCCAGCACGAGCGTTAGCTCTTTTTTCACCTTCAACATAACCAAAGATAGCCTCTACAATATCTGTTTCTGTGTTTTTGCGTAAATATTCTGGGACAAAATCTAGTGGAGAAAGAGAGTAAGGAAGGCGAAACATCTGCGCCCTACCAAAAAAGTGGATTTTTTCTTGGTCATCTAATAAGAAAAAAACGGGTTCTGAGTCTCTAAGATGACCCTTCTTTTGACGACAGTTAGGAGAGGGGCTATCTTTGGGAAATGCTTCTCCTTGCCACTTAGTGATTTGATCTTCGTCATGAAAGCGATTAATCATTGATTCTGGAACTATATACTCATTTATTTGTTGATCGAGAAAGACAAACTCTAAATGCTTATATTTCATGTCGCCAGTAAGAACTAGCGTGGCTTTAATTAGATCAGGTGAAGGTGTAAAACTAGCCTTATGAACTTTTCGATAGCGCAAGTAAATATCTGGATGTCTAAGTTTGTTTCTATTGTTTCTATTGGTAGTTTGTTTTGGAAAAAAATAATCTCTTTCAGTTGAATCAATGTCAACGTAGATTGTTTGATTTTGATAATTCCAATTTGGTGTTTTATTTGGGCTATGTCCCCGATATATATCATTATTCTGTGGAATAATTCGATTAGATTTCTTTCGATCAATTCGACCAAAACCACATTCTTCGATCACATAAAAACTTCCTTTTTTCTTGAGAAAACCAGCACGAACTTTTGAACGATAGCAAGGTGCTAGTGGATGTGGTGAATGCTGAACTTTTCCAATCTTTTCCACAAAATTTTCCATATAGACTGTCTTGAGTGCGGGATCGCCTAAAGAACGATAAAACAATTTATAATTTGTCACCTGTGTAATCTTACTAAAGCTGACAATTTCAACTAATGTTCGTAACATTCCTCGTAGACTACTGCCGGGAATTACAGGCTTTTCTGAATCAGGATAAGTAAAGAAATTAGCGCGTTTTTTCTTAATTTCATCTGGCAATTCGTTAAATTTGAGTTCAGCATATTGTTTAAAATCATCGGGAGACCAGCCACATCGAGTATAGACAACAGATTGAGTAGTTAAAGTGCATTGAAACTTTCCAGTATAACGAGGAACTGTGACATCTTCACCTTTACTAGGATAGTAGCGATCGCCTGTTGGTAATTCTTCAGCTTTTACTACTGTCTCCGGTAACTCCACAAAATTATAAGGTGCAACAGCTTTGCGATCTTCTGGTACGTGCTTCAAATGTTTTGGAAAAGACATCATTAAAACTCCTAATTTTTAAGATTTTTTGTAGTTAAATCAACAAGACGACTGAGAACAATCCGAGCAACACCATCACTGTCATAATCGATGTAGTGATGAACCATCAATTGAATGGGTCGGGTAAGTCTTTTATCGGCTTCTAAGTCAATATCAGTGAAAGGAACAGCGTGTTTGAGTCCTTGTGAACCATCCCAGAGTAAGGTGAATTTATCTCGCTTCTCTCCATGAGTTCCCCAAAGAATTTGTCCTTCTGGGATTTTGTCTAGATCGGGAATTTCTTGAACCAGACGAGATCGCCAAGTTTCCCCAGATCGCCAAAGTAATATTTCTTTGTCTGAATTGAACATCCGGCATTGTTGGAGCGTGAGAACTTGTAGAGAGGGAAAATCAAAATCCGGTTTGCAGAATATCGTTTCAGCCGTAGTTAGATGATTGTCATCAAAACGACCCCAAATTACACCATCATCAGCATGAACTAACAAATACTTAAACTGATGTTTTTGCTGTTGGCAATCGATCCAGTCTTGCAGATCGCGATCGCTTGCAAAACTCGGATCGGATAAATGTTTGCATATTTCTTCTATTATCATGCTACATTACCTCCTGAAATTGGGTTGACAAGTGCTTGAACGAAGGCTTCTAACTCCTCTGCATCGCTAACCTGAAGTTGTCCATCTGTTTCAGAAATCGTCCATTCTGTTGTTTTGTCGGGCTTGTAGCGGGAAAGTGTTACCTTAATACCTTTTAATCGACCGCGACCGATACTACTTTGACCCCCTATAGGGAGATCGCCTGTCCATAAATCTTTGAGCAACAGCAAAAGTAAACCAATTTCAGAATTGCTAGGTTTTCGTACCTCAAGATTAATTGTTAGACTTGTCTTATCATTGCCCCAAATTGGTTGTTCGTCAAACAATGCTCCATGATATGCACCGCCAGTAAAGCGATCGATCGCTATTCTGGTTTGCACCAAATCCTCCGCTTCTTTAATTTCAGCTTCATGTACAGTAATACGGCTTGCTTTAGCCGTCTTTTGGTTTTCATCAACATCACCAAATAAATTATTGAGAATCGTTAAATTTGAGTTATTTGAGCCTCGCAATGTATTAAGAATACGTTCGGCACGATGACGTAAAACGCCTGCTAAACTTGTACCAGAAATCACGGGAATGTCTTCTCCATTGCGATTGGATTTGAGATGAACGACATCCGGTGCGCGTCCTACTGATGCTTGACCCGAGCGAATGAGTAAAGAACCTTCTAGCTTAAAAATAGCTTCAAGAGTCAAGCGATCGCGTTTATCCTGAATGTCATCTAAGGAAACACCCAAAGCCTGAATAATTGACGTTTGTTGGTCAGGTGTTTCTGGTAAAAAGCCTCGAGTCCAATGGTCAAATTCTAACCATTTACGACACTGAACGAGATCGGTTAAATCAAAGTTAAAAACTTGCCATTCTTTGACCTGACAAGAACCAAAACCTCGCTGTTTTTTCATTCCTAAGCTGATTTCGCTTTTTTCTAAGCCAGACAGCGCGATCGCTAATCCTTTTAGTAAATCATTTGCATTTGCTTGTTTATCGATTAACAACTCAAATTGAATGGGAAACTCTGTACCAGCAGCCAGCAACTCTAGATCGTATTTTGCTTTATCATCAGCCGTACCAGTTTTACTGTTAATTCTCACTCCATCTCGTAGCTCTAATATAGGGATTGCGCTACTGATAGAATCATAAATAATCAAAGGACTTTGATCGCCATCATCATCCTGACGAGTTGCACCAAAAAGAGTAGCTGCAAGATCATTTTTAGATTCCTGTGTTCCATAGCTATGCTCGTACTCTCGCAGATAATTCCGCAATGCACCTGCAATTGATGCACCTGTTAAAAGAGCCTTTTGAGAAATACTATCTCGGAGTAGTGGCATATCTGTAGGGCTATCAGCATCACCACTTCCCAAACAGGTTGGGGATTTCAATACCAGCAATCCCCGCACGATAATGCGACGTATAATTTCCCGTTGTTTTCGCTTTATGCGTTGATTAGATGAAGGCTTCATCTGAGTCATTTTTACTTCTCCTTGGTTGCTCGTTTTGCAACCGCTATAATTAGTTTTAATGTGTACTCTTTAGCTAATAAATCAGTAACGTTAACTTCAATTTCTTGACTGAGTTTTACTGCTGAAATTTGCTCAAACCGCTCCAACCAATGATGAGGATCTGTGATTATTTCTTGAAGCCAATCATACAAAGATTTCTGTTTAAATTTTGTTGTCCGAAATTGTGCTAATGCTGTTTTCGTAAGATTGTCAGGATGTAGTAAGTCATTGACAGGCTTCAAACTTACAGGCTCGGAATTCAAGCCTCTACGAGCAATGAGCATTAACCTAGAGAGTTGACTATTGGAAATTGGGAACTTACCATTGGGATTACGCTGAAGCTCACTCTCATCAACCTTCTTTTTAAGCTCTAGTTCTAATCTTTGGCGTAAAAGTCGCTTTGCCATACATCTAGCGAGAGGTTGAACTGTAGAACTGATAGAAGGTTGTTGCACTCCAATAAAGAATTTTGGAAGTTTAGCAGAAAATATGTCTTTTTGATGCCAATTAATAGCGATACGTCCAAAACCTTCATTGCGGCGATCGCCAATGCCCTGCCCTTGCAATTGTTGAATTTGTTCTTCAGTGAGTTCGGTATCCTTAAACACAACAACGGTACCAGCAGCAAGAGCAGGAACTTGGGGTAAAGGTAAGCCCCACTTGCGATTAAATCCGCCAATTAGAGTGCTGCTACTAA
>NZ_JACSWA010000411.1 GCF_016888125.1 Spirulina sp. CCY15215 | reverse complement strand
CGACTCCATCCCGAACTCGGTTGTGAAATGTTGCAGCGGCCACGATACTTGGAGGGTTGCCTCCTGGCACAATAGCTCGATGCCAAGTTTATTTTTACGAGAAAAGCTCTCTTTTTCAACAATTGAGGGCTTTTTTCGTTTTGATTCAAGAAATTGGAATGTATTATTTTTTACAAACTATTTCCTAATATTATGAAATAAATCGAGGAGTTTAGTCCTTTTAGTTTCTAGAATTTATTCTTACCATGTTAGTTACTCGTCAACTTGTATTTAAGCGTTTCTGGTATCCTGTAATACCTATCTCTCGGTTGGAGGATACACCGCAAAGTTTCGTCTTGCTGGGAGAAAAACTGGTTGTTTGGTTGGACTTGAAAGGCCAACCGATCGCGGCGCGCGATCGCTGCTGTCATCGTTCGGCACAATTATCAAAAGGAAAAGTAACGGAAGGAAATATTGCTTGTCCCTATCATGGGTGGGAGTTTGATGAAACAGGAAATTGTGTCAATGTGCCGCAAATTAGCGATAAGGCACAAATTCCCAAAACTTATAAAATTCAAACCTATCAATGTCAAGAACGCTATGGTTATGCGTGGGTTTGTTTGTCCGATGACCCGATACAGGATATACCGCAAATTCCCGAAGCAGGTCGGTCTGATTATCGCTTAATTCCCGAGTTTTATGAGACGTGGAATTGCGCGGGATTGCGGGTAATGGAGAATGAATTAGATCTGGCTCATCCTACCTATGTTCATACTACGACATTTGGTAGCACGGAACACCCCATCCCCGATGAATTAGATATTAAGGATACAGATTACGGTATTAAGGTGCAGGCAAAATTGGGTGTTGTTAATCCAGAATTGCAGAGACAAAATTTAAACATGGAGGATGAACAAACCCATCGCACTTTAGATATGGATTGGTTTATGCCTTTTACTTGTTTGCTGCGAATTAATTATCCCAATGGATTAACTCATATTGTCGTTAATACTGCGACTCCTATCAGTGATTCTTCTTCCCAAATTGTTCAATTTTGCTTACGAAATGACACGGAAGAAGAAACTAAAGCCGCAGATGCTGTTGCTTTCGATCGCCAAGTTACTCTCGAAGATAAAGAAATCCTTGAATCTACGAATTACGATGTGCCATTAAATATCAAAAAAGAACAACAGATGATGACGGATAAACCAGGAATTCTCATCCGTCATAAAATTTCTGCCCTTCTCAAAGAATACGGTGAAACTGAACAAACTAATGGATAGATTAATGAGCAGATTTTTTGAGAAAATTGGCATAAAATCGCCTACTCAATTTCTGATTTCATCCGTTCGAGGGTAGTGTTCATTTGGTCGAACATAGCTTGAGGAGTCATCCCAAATTGACCCAGTTGGGTTTTGAGTTGCTCTACGGTCATTTTTGCCATAAAGTCTTCTGATAACTCAAAGCGTTTCATAAAGATTTTATAGCGATCCATGATTTCTTCCATTCGATCGATAAAGAGCTTTTTCCCTTCGCGATCGAATTTGCCATACTCACCTCCAAGCTGCATGAGGGATTGATAATCTTCAAACAACTTTTTCGCTTCTTGCTGAACAACTTCCGAATCAAAAAATCCCATGATCCCCCAGTAAATCTCTTTTGTTAATGTACTGTAAAATAGTCTATACCAACTTACCTTTATTGTAGGGTAGAGAAAAGTCGGTGGGCAATTCGGTTTTCCGTATTTCCGTATTGAGGGCAAAAGGGAAAGGAGGGGTGAAGCAGAAATCAGAGGGGATCAGCAGGAGAAGACAAGGAAAAATTCTATGTTTAATGTTCTTTGGCAAAAACCCAGAAATCAGAAAATTGCCGTGATTCTAGCATTAGCTGGGACGATCGCACCTATTGTTGGGCTGCACAAGTTCTATTTGCGCCAACCTTTGTGGGGGATTTTCTATTTGATGCTGTTTGCGACTCCCATTCCCCATATTGCTAGTGCGATCGAAGCAATTTGGTATTTATTTTTGGAGCAGGAGGAATTCGATCGCCGTTTTAATGATGGCATTATGGCGATCGCTTCCCAAGCGCCATCTTCTCAAGCATCATCTTCTAAGGATTCTCTCGAACCCCAAAAAGTTAAGGCAATGTCCGAGGCATTGCGCCAATTGGAAGGATTGAGACAGGAGGGGTTATTATCGGAAGGTGAGTTTGAGCAAAAACGCCGTCAGCTTCTCGATTGCTAGGAAGTTATGAATTGGTTGAATTCTCTGGGAAAACTTTCTTCTCAATTTAGTCCTCAACGTGCAGCTATTCAAGACCGAATTTTACAAGATCCTTATTATCGCCTACGATCGCTTTATGAGGTGAATATCGCCGCAGATTTGGGGTTACAGTTAGATGTTAATCGCGCTACTGTTGATGATTGGTTGCGCTTACCGGGAATTTCTATTCATCAAGCGCGATCGCTGGTGGAATTGCGGGGAATGGGGGTACAGTTTTTATGTATTGAGGATATTTCTGCTGCGATCGGGCTTTCTTTTAGTATTCTTAAATCTCTTGAACCTCTGCTTTATTTTTGTTATTACGACCCTGAAAGTCCAGAAAATCCCCAAAGAATTAATCTCAATACGGCAACAGTAAAACAGTTAGAAAAAATTCCCTTGATTGATACTCAACTTGCTGGAATTATTGTTCAAAATCGCCCTTATCGCAATCTTGCAGATCTACAGCAACGTTTAGCTTTGGAAAGTGAATTGGTTTACCAACTTATGTATTATTTTCAGTGGTAAATAATACATAACTCAATCATTATACTGATAAGTTTGTGTTGATTATAATGGTAGTTCAATAGTAAATTCCGCCCCTCCTTCTGGAGGAGAAATATAGGAAAGTTGGCCGCCGTGTTTTTCAACAATGATTTGATAGCTAATGGACATTCCTAAACCTGTTCCTTTACCAATTGCTTTGGTTGTAAAAAAAGGATCGAAAATCCTATTTTTTAAATCTTCTGGAATACCAACCCCATTATCGCAAATTTTAATTGCCACCAAAGACTCGGCTTTCTTTAGTTCTGTTGTAATGGAAATGATACTGGGATTTTCTTGTATCTCTTCCCATGTTCTTGTTTTATCTCTTTCCTCTAGTGCATCGATCGCATTGCCGAGAATGTTCATAAATACTTGATTAAGTTGTCCTGCGTAGCAATTAATGCGAGGAAGATTGTCATAATTTTTAATGACTTGAATGGCTGGAGATTCTGGTTTAGCTTTCAGGCGATGTTGTAAAATTGTTAAGGTACTATCAAGACCTTCATGAATATCAGCATCTTTAAATTCTGCTTCATCCAAGCGAGAAAATGTTCGCAGGGAAAGCACAATCTCGCGAATTCGCCTCGCCCCTTCTTTCATCGAATTGACAACTTTCGGTAAATCTTCCTTTAAGAAATCAATATCTAATTCCTCTAATTGTTCTGCAATTTCTGGATTCAAATCGGTGTAATGTTGGCGATAAATATCTAAGGCAAGAAGCAAATCGTTAACATATTCTTCTACAGGAGTCAAGTTTCCATGAATAAAATTAACGGGATTATTGATTTCGTGAGCAACTCCAGCAACTAACTGCCCTAAAGCGGACATTTTTTCACTTTGGACTAAGCGTCCTTGGGTGCGTTGTAATTCTCGTAAAGTGTTTTCTAAATCTTGTGCCTGTTGCTTCAGTTTGAGTTCGGATTCCTTGCGATCGCTAATATCAAAAATAACGCCATCTAGCCATTTTAATTTTTCCTTTTTAGAGAAAATGCCTTGACCTTTCTCGTAAACCCAGCAAAAACTTCCATCGGCACAAATAAGACGATATTCTATTAAATAAGCCTGTTTAGCTTCAATAGCTTCAAGGGCAATTTTTTCAACCCGATCGCTATCTTCGGGGTGAATGAGACTAGCAAAACTGCGAACTCGATTACTGATAAAATCCGAGGCGGGATGGCCAGATATTCTTTCAATGGAATTGCTAATAAAAAGCATAGTTCGATCGCGATCGCATTGACAGCGATAGATAGCTCCAGGGGTATTGGCAACTAATGTCCTAAAGCGTCGTTCGCTTTCTTCTAAAACAGCTTCGACTTGTTTGCGATCGCTAATATCGAGTACGACTCCATCCCATAAAGTTACGCCGTTAGTTAATCGTTCCGGACGAGAAATTGCTTGTATCCACTTCACTTTATCCGAAGCAGTAACGATGCGGCCTTCCCAGCGAAAATTTTCTAAAGTTTCCGCAGAACGCATAATTGCTTCTTGCAAATTCACAACCTCGTCGGGATGTATCATTTTCAAACCATCCGTTTTCATCGCTTCGGGTTCGATTTCATAAATATCGCGACTGCCTTTAGAAGCATAAGTAAAACCGGCGTTACCATCAGGATCGAGGTAAAATTGATAAATCATCCCTGGAACATTGGCAACTAATTTCTGATAGCGATTTTGGCTTTCTTGTAATTCCCGAGTTCGTATTGCGACGCGAGATTCTAATTCTTGGTTTACTTGTCTGAGTTCCTGTTCTGCTTGCTTGCGATCGCTGATATCGTGCATGGCAACAACTGCCCCCATTTTTTCACCATCAGGATCGAGAATAGGCTGGCCGCTTACTAATACTATTCGTGTTTTGCCTTCTTTGGGGGCAATAACCATTTCTATATCTCTGAGTTTTTCCCCTTGAAAAGCCCGAAATAAGGGAATATTATCTTTTGACATCAAGGTTTTACCATCAGCTTGATAGAGATCGAAACAATTCGCCCATTCTTCCGGGGGTAGGGGCTGAGGTGGGAGTCCGTGAAATTCACGAGTTGCGCGATTAAAAAGTGTTAAAACTCCGGTTTCATTGCAAGCAACAATGCCATCGGATAAATTGTCCAATAACGCATTTAAAAAATTTCGTTCTTTTTGTAAAGATTCTTCGGCGATTGTTCTTTTGCGGATTTGTTCGGCTAATTTAAGGTTGGCTGCTTCAAGTTGGGCTGGACTGGGGATCGCTAACACTTTGGGAATGAGGGGAATGAGGGCGATCGCCGTCATAACGGAAACAATTGCAGTAATGCCTTTAATAGTACCCGATACCCAGTAGTTAGGATGCCATAGGGTCCATACCCCCATTACATGAGTTGCCCCACAGGAGAGAATAAACGCCCCAAACATAAAAAAGAGCCAATTAAAAGGAAGGTCTTCCCGTTTATTGACCAAATAAACCAAAATAATGGGAATTGCACCGTAGGCTAAAGCGATGAGAGAATCTGAGGTCACGTGCAATCCAACTAAACTTGGTTTCCACAAATAACAATGCCCGTGAGGGATAAAAGCAAACATTATTTTTTTAATTATTAATTATCAATTATTAAATTATCAATCAAAAAGACCCATTTTGACAAGAGGTCTTGTTTGCAGAGAAACTTTTATTGTTGATTAGTTATTGTTTACCAAGGGGTACCGATTAAAGTGAAAGAACTCCAATAGTAGGGATGAGTGAAGTCACGATCGCCTAATTCGATTAAGGGTTTATTTAAGGGAATTATTGCCGATAAAGTCACCAATTCTCCATTTTCTAAACGAATCTTTCCCGCAAGCATGGCTAATTGTGCTTGTCTGACGGCTTCGGCTTTAATGGGTGCTGTTTGTAATTGTTCGTAAAATGCACTCATAAATACGAGAGAACCCACATCGCTAATGCGCCACAAGCTCCCTAAAGTGGATTTAACCCCCGCCATCGCTGCAATTCCGGCAAAACCGAGTTCGGCATCGCGATCGCCTAATGCCGTGCGACAAGCGCTTAATACGAGCAATTCTACGGCGGGATCGTGCCAGCCTAATTCTCCCAGGCGATCGATGCCCAAGCGTTCGTTTCCAACTTGAATATAGGACTCGGAGGGGTGTCCTGGCAAGAAATCGCTGTGAGTGGCGAGGTGAATCATGCGGTAGGGGGTGCGATCGCGGACTGCTTGGAGTTTCTCGATCGTAAAGTCTTCGTTGAGATAGCTTTCTCCCTGCCAGAGTTTTCCTGATGAGAGTAAGTCTAACTCGATGGGAACGGCGGGAAGAGGATCGCGATCGCTAAACTTGGAACTTCCCATTGCTAATACTTCCAGTCCGCGAATATCAGCATAACTTAAATCGCTTAAAGATAGGCTAGGCATTAAACTCACACTATAGCGCTCGACGATAAACTTTTCTCCGTCATGTAAGGCAGCGATGGGGAGCGATCGCAGTCCTTCATCGAGAATAAAGGTTAAATGGGTAATCTCCTGTTTCTCTAAATCTGCTTCGAGGGGGGAAATCAACCATTGATAGAGTTTTTGACTGGAGGAGAGATAATCTCTTCTTTCTCTTGCATCAGTGACACCGCGACGAAATTGTTTGGCGATCGCATCTATTTGTCTTCGAGAAATTCCTGTTTTGTAAAGAATAGGTTCTACTGTAGCTGTCACCAACATGAGATATAGTTGGTCTGTGGGTTGAGAGTCTTGGGCGAGGGAGGAAAACCCGAGGGCTGGGGCATAAATGGCGTAAATAATGGAGGGTTTGGCTCCTGTAGCCCGTTCGACGCGATCGAGACTCGCTTGAGTGACACCGATAACAACCTCGCGATCGCTTTCGGAGTTTTGTTCTGAGGTTGGGGTGCGATCGCTTTCTCCTGGTGTTGAGTTTTCTAGACTGCTTTCCTGTAAAGATTTTGCGGTGGGACTTGCATAAGTTTCGGAATCACTGGCAAAATACTTTGCAAAGGCTTGAGTAAAATAGCGATCGATTTGGTCAAAGGTTAGTTCGGTAATTAGGGATGTATTGGGATCGAGAGGATCGAGGGACAAGATAAAGCGATCGCCATCCAATACTCTCGGATCGGCCAAGTTAGAAATTCTCTTTTGTAAGACATCAACGATCAAGTTAGCAATAGTTTGACCTCTACCTTGACTGCTTTGGCTTGTTACATCATTAATACCGATCGATTGACTTGTTACACCATCAATACTAATCAAACTACTCAAACCCACAGTGTCCGTCCCATCAACAGAAACGATCTGAATTTGACCGTCAACATAAGTGAACTGCAAAGAAAAATAGGGCATAATCGCTGTACTGCCATCGCCTATGCCGCCAATAACCCCATTTACGGTGGCATTGCCAATTGTAAAGGGAGTAATGCCTTGTCCGCCATGATTGAGGGTAATTTGTCCTCCGCCGCTACTGCCACCGCTATAAATGCTGAAATTGTTGCTACTATCGCCTAAAAATGTTCTCGTTGCCCGGAAAAACTGCCCGGCGATCGCGTTAACATCTCCTCCTTTTCCTGCTGTACTTGCGGTGTTGATGCTGTTGACTTTTATATCCTGCGGTGCCGAGAGGGAAACTGTGCCACCATTGCTACTATTACTGGAGGTGTCTATATTTCCTGTGGCGATCGCGCCATTCGTGCTAGTTATTGTGACATCGCTGCCGAAGTTGGTAATATTGCTAGTGGTAATATCTTGGCTGGCTTCAAGGGTAATGGTGGCATTGTCAGCACCGATGATATTTCCCCCCGTTGCATCGATGGAACCCTTGCCATTAGGCGCTCTTAAGGTCACGGGATCGTTAAAGGTGATATTATCGGCTACGGTAATTGTACCGCTTCCATCTCCTCGTCCGATGGTAATCCCCTTAAATCCATTATCGATCCGATTTAACTCATTATCCGTTAAAAATATTGTTCCTGCGGATCCCGATCCTCCTAATTGTAGATCGAGAGTGGGGGTTAAAGGTTGCAAGATTAAATTGCCGCTACCGCTTAATTTATCTCCACTACCACTATTGAGATCGAGGCGATCGGTGGTTAGAGTAATATCTCCTGTTCCTGACGCGATCGGTGCTTCTAACCAAATTCCGTCGTTATTTCCACTTGTCCCCGTCAGAGAAATATTGCCTCCTTCTGAATCAATATCTCCTTGAATCCAAACCCCTCGTTGATTACTACTAATTCCCACCATTGTAATATCGCCCCCCTTAGAATTCAAGGAGTCTTGAACGCGAATTCCTAGTTGATTGTAGCTGCTATTCCCTCCATTGAAAACAAGATTTAAAGGTGCGCTTGTTACCGCGCCGTTAATCGCTTTTTTCAGCCAAATTGTTCCCGAAGCAGACAGGGTTAATGTTCGTTCTGTTGCTAAATTAAAAATGAGATCGTCATTGAGGGTAATATAGCCATCTTGGGTTCCTCCCGTTCCCGTTGAGATAGTAACATCTCCATTAGCAAGGGCTGCTAGAATGAGATCGATGCCCAGAGTAGCGCCATTTCCTGTTGCTGTAAAAGGCGATAGTGTATTAATATTGCTATTTCCAGAACCCGCTACAATGTCGATATTGTAGGGATCGATCAGCCATTCTCCACCCCTTCCCACCAACGCAGATATATCAGGAAGAGATGTGACACTTAAACTGGCAAGGCCGCTAGTTTCGATAAATCCTCCATTTCCTCCTGTTTCTCCCCCTCTAGCGCTCAAAATGCCGTGAATGCTGGCATTTTCCGAGGCAAAAGTAATAATGCGTCCCCCATCTCCTGTTTCCCTGGCATCGGCTAAAAGCTGGGAATCCTCACTAATGTAGATTTGACGGGCATTGGGTGAGGTTCCTTGCCCTTGTTGTTCGCCACCCAATAAAATTGTACCGCCGCCCCTGTTTCCCGAAGCATCAATCGTTGCCGAAATTGCCCCAACGCGATCGCCAAACACATTTACCCGTCCTCCCCTTTCTCCCGATACATCTATGCGTCCCGAGGCGATCGCCGTCCCCATCCCCGGAATTTCCGTAGGGGTTTGGTCTCCAAACCCTCCCCCTCCCATCCCCGTTAAAAGCGTCCCCGTTAAAAGTTCCGGTAAAGCGAGAGGCGAAAAAGGCAAAATATCGCCGTCCCTATTGCGAGGGGGTGCAAACTCCAAACTGAGAACATTACCTTCCTGAGATAATCTCACTAAATTTGTACCAGGAACGGCGGTGAGATTAATTGTTCCTTCCGGTGCGCTTAATGTTCCCGTATTGATTGTATTTCCTGCTAATAAAGTCAAAGATTGTCCCGTATTAACAGCAAGATTTCCGGCATTAATAATAGACCCCGAATTGACCAGATCGAAAGCAAAGCGATCGGGATCGCCGACCAAATTTTGATAATTACTACTTCCAATTGCTTCAAACCAATTCTCTTCGCCAAAGCCAATTCCCGTTGCTGTCGTTGCGAAAAAATCCCCCGGTATATTGATGCTTGCATTTTGACCAAAAAGAATCCCCGTCGGGTTCATTAAGAATAAATTAGCATTTCCCCCCGTGACTTGAATTAAGCCATTAATGAGGGAAGGATCCCCACCAACAACTCGCCCTAAAATATTATTGATTTCTGGTGCAGAAAGAAAATTAGCAACTTCTCCCGCAGAGAGGCCAAATTGCTCGAAACTGTGAAATAAATTGCCTCCATTTTGCGATCGCGCCCCTCCTTGAATGTCAAATTGATTACCATTTTGCTGAATGCTTGTTCCTGTCCCATCCGAGGCAGGTATAATGGACTGAGCCGATACAGTGTCTGTTATTGTGCCAATTAAAACCAATTCTATGAATGCCGAAAACGCAACAGAGGCAGTTACGCGAGAAGCCCCTGCGACAATGGTTTTCAAATTAATAGCATAGAATCGGTTGGATTTCATTGCGCGATCGCCTTGCGCGAATCTTGAAAAATCTCTCAGTCCACTCCATGCTATACGCTTTTCCTGAAAACAAATCTTTAAGTTTTGACAAATTTTTGCTTAACTCGATCGTTTTTTTTTCTACTCAAGAATAAAAAGGGTTTGGAGAATAAAAAGGGTTTGGAGAATAAAAAGGGTTTGGAGAATAAAAAGAGAATAAAAAGGGTTTGGAGACCAAACCCCTACTGTAAATCCTGAATCAAATACTCTAAATGATTGCGATCGGCCTGATAGACTTCCCTACAAAAATGGCAGGTTGCTTCTGCACCGTTATCCTTTTCAATCATATCCTGCAATTCCTCGACCCCAAACATTTTTAAGGCTCCCAGAACACGGTCGAAAGTGCAACCGCAATGAAATTGAACCATTTGCACTTCGGGAAAAATTGTTAATCCCAGATCCCCTAATAATTCTCGCAAAATTTCCGGTAGGGTTTTCCCCGATCGCAGCAAAGGTGTAAAACCAGATAATTGCAATATGCGAGATTCTAAAGTTTGTACTAATGTCTCATCCCGTGCTGCTTTGGGCATAACTTGCAGAAGGAGTCCCCCCGAAGCCGTCACCCCTCCTGCTTCCACAAAAACCCCCACCAGCAACGCAGAAGGTGTTTGTTCCGAGGTGACGAGATAGTGGGTGACATCATCGCCAATTTCCCCAGAAACGAGCTTTACTGTACTGGAGTAGGGAAAACCGTAACCGACATCTCGCACCACATAAAGATAACCATCACAGCCTACAGCCCGGCCAACATCTAATTTTCCTTGGGCATTAGGAGGAAGTTCTACTTGAGGATTGTCTACATATCCTCGCACGGTTCCATCTAAACCCGCATCAACTAATAAGCCTCCCAGGGGACCATTCCCTCGAAAACGAAGATTCACCCGCGAGCCTGCTTTTTTCATGCTAGAAGCCAGCAGAAGCCCCGATGACATGGCACGACCGAGGGCTGCTGTGGCAACATAGGACATATTGTGACGCGCTCTGACTTGTTCGGTTAAACGGGTGGTAATTACCCCCACAGCGCGAATTCCTCCCTCAGCAGCAGTGGCACGAATTAGTCGATCGCTCATTCAATTTCACCCTAGGTTAATTTAGACATGAGTATAAACTAATGGGCGATCGCACGGTTTCAACAAAGACTAATTACTACCACCCAATTGAGAGATCTGAGCTTGCAGAGGGGAGGTAATTCGCGCCATCAAACGAGAAAACGGCAGACTTTGAACATAAATCTTACCAGGTCCGGTCATCTTCGCTAAAAATAAGCCTTCTCCCCCAAATAAAAGATTTTTAATTCCTTTCATAAACTGGATATCGTAATCCACCGAAGGGGAAAAAGCGACTAAGCAACCCGTATCAACCATTAAAACTTCTCCCCGCGCTAAATTTTTCTCAATAATTGCTCCTCCTGCTTGCACAAATGCTAAACCATCCCCTTGTAAACGCTGTAAAATAAATCCTTCTCCGCCAAAAAATCCTGCACCCAAACGTTTAGTAAAAGCAACTTTAATTTCAGTTCCACTCGCGGCACATAAAAACGCATCTTTTTGGCAGAGAAATTCTCCTCCTAAAGCAGCGAGATCGAGAGGGATAATTTGCCCTGGAGAAGTGGCTGCAAAGCCTACTTTTGCGCGTTTTTTGCCTCCATTGGCAAAGGTTGTAATGAAAAAGCTCTCTCCTGTTACCATGCGTTTAAAGCCTGAAAATAAACCTCCTCCCATACCTGTTTGCATTTCGATATCTTGTTCCATGTAGGTCATTGTGCCTACTTCTGCTTGTACGCCTTCACCGGGATCGAGTTCGATTTCGACCAATTGTAAATCCGCACCGTAAATTTTGTAATCGATCGCGTCTGCCATTTTGACCTCCAATGAATAATTTATGAATCGAGAATGAGAACCCTGGGTTTATTAAGATTGTAATTGATCCAATCTCGCCAAAACTTTCGTGCTATGAATTACGGGTTGTACGCCAAGATAAATTTCTCTGAGAATTCCTTCAGGATCGATAAGATAAGTATGGCGTAAAGACATAATTCCCAACCACGAACCGTAAAGTTTACTCACGCTGCCATCGGTATCTGCTAGTAGAGGAAATTTTAATCCTTCCGCGTCGCAAAATTCGGCGTGAGAGTCTACATCATCAACACTAACGCCAATAATTTGTGTATTTCTGGCGATATATTTGGGCAAATCTTTTTGAAATCTTTGTGCTTCTAGGGTACAGCCTGACGTAAAATCTTGAGGATAAAAATAGAGAACGACCCATTGACCGAGGTAATCTGAGAGGGATATTTCTCCGTCTCCTGTATTGGTGGGTAGGGTAAACTCGGGGGCTGGATAATTCAGATCCGGTTGTTTTCCTCCCAAGGCGATCGCATCAGGAAGAAAATTCAACCAAACGAAACTAGCACAAAGTCCAGCCCAGAAAAGGTGTATTAGCGATCGACGAGACATAAATTGAGCCTCAATACATTTAAAAATTTTATCGTTTTTAATCATAGTGCATAGATCGTTTTTGGTGTATCAATTGTAATTCTTTCGGCTATTCTTCTCAACGTGAATTTGTGAGTTCTTGCAGTTGGCGATCGCTAAGGGTTTCGGCTGGTTTCAAGATCGAGGGAGGGGAATGTTAGTTAATAAGCCGGATATTTCTAAAAGGCGATCGCTTTGATTTTGGGTATATAATGCCAGAATACTGCGAACTTCTTCTACTGGATGAACCCGACACCAGGCCAAACACTCTTTTTGCATGGCAGCTAATTCGAGATGATACATTTGGGGTACTTCTGATATACTCCACTCAATAATTAAAGCGGCTTCTCGTAATAATTTTACTGTGAGTCGATCCTGTTGGGAAATTGTTGCTTGGGTCGATATTTTGGCAAGAGTGGAGGCCAGATTGCCCAATTTATCTTGCCAATTTAAGTCTTTGATTTTATCGTAAAAGCTGCGATCGATCATTTGAACAAGTTGCTCGGGTGTGGCTGGTTCTCGAATTAGCAGGGTCATACTATTTTAACCTAAGTTGCTAGTTACAAATATTAAGTGTGTCGATCCCCCTAAATCCCCCTTAAAAAGGGGGACTTCCGGATTCTTCCCCCGGCTAAAAAAGGGGACTTCCGGATTCTTCTCACGCCTAAAAAAGGGGGACTTCCGGATTCTTCCCCCGGCTAAAAAAGGGGACTTCCGGATTCTTCCCACGCCTAAAAAAGGGGGACTTCCGGATTCTCCCCCCTTATTAAGGGGGGCTGGGGGGGATCAAATTGATAACTAGCAAGTTGAGTTATTTTAGGATTTTTTGTGGCTTGTGCGATCGCTTTTATAATCTTGGGCTTGATTGGATGCCTGTATCGTTATTTTAATTCTTAACCGATGCAAGGGCGATCGCTTTATCGGTGAGATGTTTCCTTGTTTCCAAGAATTTTAATTCTTGGCTCAAAGCTGAAGCCAGCTAAAGCAGGCTATAATTCTCACATTTTTTTAACCCGTTTGAATGGGTTTTCGCTTTCAGCTAGTGTTTTGTCAAGGTAATTTTGCAGATCGAGTCCGCCAGGGAATCAAATTCCCTGTCTCATACAAAAAGTCCTCTGAAGAGGACTGAATCAACAAGGTTAGATAAAATCGCAATATCCCTAATCCTTCTCTTGGTCGATTGGATATGCTGAACTAAATTCAGCATCCCTCGACCGCTTTCAATGGATTTCTTGTATGAGACAGGGATTTCAATCCCTGGCGGATCCGGCTATACTCGTTATTTTAAGTATGACAGACCACCAGGCTAATATAAGTTAAGTGTCTCTTTTCTCTATCCCCTGCCATGAATGAAGAACGCATACAGGCATATATCGCCTTAATTCAAGCCTTGTTGTCCTGTCCCAATGGGGAAGAAGGGCAAATCCTCCAAGACCATCAGGCGTTAATCGATGAGGGTTTTGTAGTGGTATGCGGAGTGGTTGCGGCACAGTTGCAGCAGGAAGGACTGGAAAACGAGGCGGGTTTTCTGCTCAATCTAGCGCAACAATTAGCAGAATATCTCCAGAATAGCACCCAACCCAATGCGACACGAGAAGACTATTTCCGCTTTTTAATGGAAGTATTGCAAGCAGTAGCTAAAAGTAACAGCGATCCTCAAGTTGTTTATCCGCTATTGGCACAACATCAAGAGAAACTCGATCCGACCTTTGCAGAGATTATCAAACAATGGTTTGAGTCTGAACTTGACCCCAATAATTCTAAGAAAAATCAAGCTCTAGCGGGAACTCTTGTAAATTTTGCTAATTGTATTAGTGAATTTCCGTTAGGTAGTCGTGCCAATAATATTGAAATTGCGATCGCCTGCTACCAAGCCGCTTTACAAGTCCTTACCCGTGAAGCCTTTCCCCAATATTGGGCAATGACGCAATATAATCTGGGTGCTGCCTATAGTAACCGCATCAGGGGAGAGCGGGGGGAGAATCTCGAACTGGCGATCGCCTGCTTCCAAGCCGCTTTACAAGAATATACCCGCGAAGCCTTTCCCCAAGATTGGGCAATGACGCAAAATAATCTGGGTGCTGCCTATAATAACCGCATCAGGGGAGAGCGGGGGGAGAATCTCGAAGAGGCGATCGCCTGCTTCCAAGCCGCTTTACAAGTCCTTAC
>NZ_JACSWA010000410.1 GCF_016888125.1 Spirulina sp. CCY15215 | reverse complement strand
GAACTGTCCAAAAGCAAGCGGTCAAAGAACTCGAAGCTCTGCCAAGGGGAAACTATCTGCGAAAAAGTGTTATAGAATTAGTGAAAGAGCTAATTGCCTTGCTCGCAAAACGCCAAAATAAAGAACAAGATTTAGATCGTGATGATGAGGATTTGATTATGACTTTGACTCAAATGTATGAAGAAGCAATGGCAGAAGTTCGTCAAGAAATTCGCCAAGAAATTCGCCAAGAAGTTCGCCAAGAAATTCGCCAAGAAGTTGAAAAGGAAGCAAATCGCCGTCTAATTGAAACTATTATCCGGGTTCGCTTTGGAGAAATAGATGAAAAACTTGCAGCAATTAT
>NZ_JACSWA010000041.1 GCF_016888125.1 Spirulina sp. CCY15215 | reverse complement strand
TCGATTTGACCTCGACGGGAGTTTAAATCCCCCATGACATCACCGAGGAAGTCTTCGGGGACTTCAACCTCGACTTTCATGATCGGCTCGAGGATGACGGGATTGGCTTTCTGCTTCGAACCGCTCGTGAGCGGTATTGATGGTAATACCCCGTTGTTTTTCTTCCGGTGCAGCATCATCAATATCAGCGTAGTGTTTGTTGCGTTCAAGCTTTGCGCTTGCCATTATTTCGAACGGCACGTGAGCGGTATTGATGGTAATACCCCGTTGTTCTTCTTCCGGTGCAGCATCAATATTATCAATCTTAGCGTGGTCTTTGTTACGTTCAAATTTTGCGCGTGCCATTGCTTCGTTTTTCCTTATCTTTAATTTGCGTTCCCTTGATTTTTAGCAATGATGGC
>NZ_JACSWA010000409.1 GCF_016888125.1 Spirulina sp. CCY15215 | reverse complement strand
GAACTGTCCAAAAGCAAGCGGTCAAAGAACTCGAAGCTCTGCCAAGGGGAAACTATCTGCGAAAAAGTGTTATAGAATTAGTGAAAGAGCTAATTGCTCTGCTCGCAAAACGCCAAAATAAAGAACAAGATTTAGATCGTGATGATGAGGATTTGATTATGACTTTGACCCAAATGTATGAAGAAGCAATGGCAGAAGTTCGTCAAGAA
>NZ_JACSWA010000408.1 GCF_016888125.1 Spirulina sp. CCY15215 | reverse complement strand
GTGCGACCCCGGTGAGGTTTCCTCACCGGGGTCGCACCGCTTCCTCCCCAACCTACTTCGTTGAGGTTGGGGTATCCACTCACATATTTTTGATGAAAGCGGCGATCGCTTGAGGATTTCCTGGGTCGATTTCCTCCAAAATCTCTGCCACCTGCCTACGGGTTTTTTCATGGTCAGTAGTTTCCAGAACTCTGATTAAACCGGCGATCGCTATCATCAATTATCATTTGCTGATTTTTCACGGATTTAAGCGATCGCCTGTTTTCTCATCAAACCAATGAATCCGATGGGGATTTACTGCCAATTTAATGTCTTCTTTTTCCCATTGAAGATCGGGGTTGATCAGAATACGAAGTGTATGATGAGAACCCTTAATTTTTACGCTTACGAGTAATTCCCGGCCAAAGTGTTCAACCAGGGAAACACTGCCCTGAACTGTAATTTTATCATCTTCTGTTGCCAGGCTTAAATCCTCTGGACGAATGCCGATATCGATGCCAGACGGTTGAGGAGAAAAGGAAGGTAAAGGCAGAGAAAAATCCCCCAAAATAGCGCGATCGCCTTGGCATTCCAAAGCAAGTAAATTCATCTGAGGACTGCCAACAAATCCCGCTACAAATTTATTGGCAGGATGAGTATAAATGCGACTGGGCGGGTCGAGTTGTTGGATTAACCCATCGAGAAGGACGGCAACTTGACTCGATAATGTCATTGCTTCAGTTTGGTCATGAGTCACATAAACAACGGGTTTGTTTTGCTTTTCAAATAATTCTTTGAGTTCTTCTCTTACTTGTTCTCGTAAAAGTGCATCAAGATTACTCAAAGGTTCATCAAGGAGAAAAACCTCTGGATTTCTCACTAAAGCGCGAGCTAGAGCAACCCGTTGCCGTTGTCCACCGGAAAGTTGACCGGGTTTGCGATCGAGTAAATGGGAGAGTCCTAGGGTATCAGCAACAGTATGAACACGCTGTTGAATTTCCCCTGGGGGGGTTTTACGGATTTTCAAAGAAGTCGCGATATTTGCGGCAACGGTCATGTGAGGATAAAGAGCATAACTTTGAAAAACCATGGCCATATTGCGATCGCCCGGGGGAATATGAGTTAAGTTATTTTCCCCAACAACCACTTGTCCCGCCGTAGGTTGTTCTAAACCCGCAATTAAGCGCAGTAGGGTTGATTTACCACATCCCGAAGGCCCTAATAAGGTTAAAAATTCTCCATCATCCACCGTTAAACTAATATCTTTAACTGGAACAACATTCGGGGCGAATTGTTTGCGTAAATTTTGTAATTTTAGTTGGGCCATGATGATTTTATAATTGAGAACATTTTTGACAAAGTGACAGGTTTAATTTAGCCTTTAACAGCACCCGCAGTGATTCCTTGCACGATACGCTGTTGAAAGATGAGAACTAAGATCACCAGGGGTAAAGTCCCTAAAATGGTGGCGGCGGCGATGGGGCCGTAAGGAATTTCAAAGGCACTGGCCCCCCCAATTTTAGAAATTGCGATCGGGATGGTTTGTAATGTGTCTCTCGTAATAAAGGTTAACGCAAAAATAAACTCATTCCAAGCAAAAATAAAGGCGAGAATTCCTGTAGTTACTAAGGCGGGGATAGTCATAGGCAAAACAATTTGTAGTAACATTTGGAGGGTATTATAGCCATCAATTCGGGCAGAATCTTCTAAATCTTTGGGGAGTTGTTGAAAGAAGCTGCGTAACACCAAAATGGTTAAGGGTAAATTAATTGCTGTATAGGGAATAATTAGAGAGAGATAGTTATTTCCCAAACCAAAAAACTTCACCAGTTCCAATAACCCCAAAAATAGGAGAACATAAGGAAAGAGACTAACGACAAGAACGCAAGCTAAAATAATTTGTTCTCCCGGTATTTTTAGCCTTGCTAAAGTATAAGCGGCAGGTGCCCCCACTGCCAAACAAATCAAAGTGGAGGTAAAAGAAACAAAAGCACTATTGAGCATATACCGGAGAAACTTGCCCCCTAAAATGAGGTAATGGTCCAGGGTGAGTTGTTGAGAATTGGGAAAATAAACTGTTGGCAATTTTGCGATCGCATCATTAGTTTTCAATGAGGTTAAAACTTGCCATAATAGAGGAGCAAGACAAAACAAAACTAGGAAAATAACTCCCGTCCAGAGTAATACCTTTTTCCAATTGAGAGATTTTAGGAAAGTTGTTGGCATTGTTGTCATGATTCACCGTTCTCCAGAGATATTAATGCGAGACTTAGATAAAAAGAAAGCAGCGATCGCCACGGCTATAATTAACAGTAAAAACGTGACGGTTACTAAAGCAGCACCGTAACCAAAATCCAAATAACGCCGCACAGTAGCATAGATATAAATCGAAACCATTTCCGTCGATCCTGCTGGGCCTCCTCCTGTCATAACTTGGATTAAATCAAAGACCCCAAAAGATTGAGCAAATCGGAAAAGAAGCGCAATTAAAATTTGTGGAGCCAATAAAGGCAGAGTAATTTGTCGAAAACTCTGAATCGGTGTTGCCCCATCAATGGCGTGGGCCTCATAGAGATCACTGGAAATTGATTGCAAGCCCGCTAACAAAATTAAAGCAATAAATGGTGTTGTTTTCCAAACATCAGCAACAACTAAAGAAAACATCGCTCGAGTCGGTTCTCCCAACCAAGTGATCGCTTCATTAATAATTCCTAAACGGAACAAAAGATCATTAACAACCCCATATTGATCGTTAAAAATCCATGCCCAAGCGAGTCCCATTACTGCGGTGGGTAATGCCCAGGGAATTAAGGCTGCAGTTCTTGCAAAACCCCTACCCCAAAAGGCTTGGTTGAGGACAAGAGCAAAGGTCATACCGAAAACCAATTCCAGGGAAATACTTATTGTCGTAAAAACGCTTGTATTCCATAAACTGTACCAAAATCGTCCATCGCCAAACATTCTGGCATAATTATTAAAACCGGAGAAGACAGGCTCAAGTTGTGTCCCTAAATTTTGCGTGAATAAGCTCAACCAAAAGGCGCGGCCAATGGGATATAAAAAAACGAAAGCCAAAATCAGTAAAGCTGGGGCAATTAACAGCCATCCTGTTTGTTTTTCTCGTCTCCGAATAGTATCTGTTTCCATGTTTGCAGTAATGAGTAATGGGCAGTTGCTCAATGATCAAAGCTATCTCTCTAATAAACGACGGGTTTCGGCGGCGGCAGCTTTCATGGCTTTCTCTGCACTCATAGTATTAGTTAATGCCGAACTCAGATAGCGTTGTAAAATATCCGAGGCTTGAGCATATTGAGCAATAGGAGGACGGAGTGCAGACTTTTCCACAACTTCTAAAAATTGAGGATAGTAACTATATTTTGCTACGATCGCAGGATCGTTAAAAAGCGATCGCCGACTGGGTAAATATCCTGTTTCCAACACGAATTCTCGTTGTATTTCTTCGCTACTTATAAACTCAATAACTCGCCAGGCTTCCTCGGGGTGCTTTGTCGTTGCAGACATTCCTAGTCCCCAACCTCCCTGACAAGTACCACTCTCGTATTCAGGTTGATGTACCATTGGTTTGAGGGCAAACTTTCCCGCAAGATCCGATTGAGAAGTAAGTCCTGCAACATAGGGCCAGTTTCGCAGAAAAACAGTTTCTCCTCCTTCAAATAATCGCCGGGTTTCTTCTTCTTCATAGGTGGTGACACCAGGGGGGGAAATTCCTGTTTTAATCAGATTATGAAGAAATTCCACAGAGGCGATCGCCTTGTCCGAGTCGAGTCCTACTTCCAAAGTTTCTGGGTTCACCCAATATGCGCCAAATCCCTTGAGAATCTCCACAAACATAGCCGCAAGTCCTTCATACTGTTTCCCTTGCCAAACATAGCCCCATTTAGCAATACCCTTCTCTTGTAAGTCTTGAGAAATATCAATGAGTTCTGTAAAAGTTTCTGGAGGGTTATAAGCATTTTCTGCTAACAAATCACTGCGATAATAAAGCATCCCAACATCAGATCGAAATGGCATCCGATACAGTTCCTCTTGATATTTTCCACCATTTATATCCCCTTCTAAAAAATTATCTAAGTCATCTTGGGACACAAATTCATTGAGATTCTTTAACCAACCGGCGGCGGCAAATTTCGGTACCCAAACAATATCAAGATAAACCAGATCGTAAGGAGAGTCCCCCAGAAGAAATGCAGAAGTATAAAGGTCTTCAACTAAATTAGTTGCATTCGGGGCTTCAATAATTTCAAGGTCGATATCAGAATTTTCCGCCTCGAATTTTGCCACGATGGGTTGCCATTGCGCTGCTTCTAAGGCCTGCATCATCACCGTGATTTTGACGCGCTGCTGGGTCAAAGCGGGCAAAATACAGGTGAGAAGGATGGTTACAGTTGCGATCGCTAAAACCAAAATACGAGTTAATCTCGATCTTTGCCTCCAAAGATTTAAAAGAACATTCATGGGAAACTATAATGAGGGCTTGATTTACTACTACCGCAATCTCCCCAGGTTAAAGGGTATCAACCCTCAAAATGTTAAAAAACTTAATAACTTTTGTTGAACTTTACCTTTTTGAATACCCGCGATCGCATCTTCTCTATCCCATGCTTCCCATTCTAAAACCTTCGTTAACAATTCAGAAGCAATAACAGAAATCTCTTTTCCCTGTCGGGTTGCTTCTTCCTTTAGTTTTGCCTCTACTTCCAAACTCAGATTAAGAACAATAGTCATAATTTTACCTCAGTTAATGCTCGTTTGGCGATATTCTTATCATATCATTGGAAGAGGCGATCGAATTTAGAGGAAAAGTTTTGGCAAAAATTGGAACACTTTATTGAGAATGGGGTATTTATCCCAGCCTAGGAATCAAGAGTAGATTTTGAGGTTGAGGGTTGGGGTGTCACTATGTCATAATGAATGAGAGCATATATTCAAAGGATTAATAATGACTATGGCAAGCATTACGATTCAAGTTGATGAAGATATTAAGACGGCGTTTGAAGGGGCTAATCCTGAAATTCAGAAACAGTTGAGCCACATTTTTCAATTGTTTTTGAGAGGAAATTTACACAATAAAAGTTTAACTGAAGTTATGGCAGAAATTTCTGACAAAGCACAACAACGGGGTTTAACACCAGAGATTTTACAAGAAATTTTAGCAGATGATAATGACAAATAGATTTGTCTTAGATACGAATATTTTAATCAGTTCGCGATCGCCCTCTTTCACGATAAAATAGAGAAATGAATTCAATGGCTTTTTATGTCACATTCTGAATTATTGGAACAATTGCAGCAGTTATCCCGTGCCGAGAAGTTCCAAATGATGCAATTTTTGCTTGCTGAGTTAGCTAAGGAAGAGGGATTGAGTTTGGGAAATGAAGCTGGAGCAATTATGGCTGGAGTGCATACCTCGAATTCAGGTGCAGCACAACTCATGCAATTACTTGAAATGGAAAAAGAACCACCTCAAAATCCGGCAACAAACGAAAAACTCAGTTTAAAAAATGCGGCTGAAATGATGCGTTCTTACTATGCAGAAGGGAGCAACTTTACTGAGTTTGTTGATGACTGTCCCGAAGATTTCTATGAGTATCAAGATTATGCGTAGAGGTGAAATTTGGCTCTATTGTGCCGATCCGACTGTTGGTGATGAAATTGGCAAAACTCGCCCTTGTGCGATCGTGAATAATTAGGGAAAGTATCTGTAAATTTCTTTTCGATGCAGTATCCTAACAAAATAAACTACACCATCATTAAATTTAATACCGATTCGGTAATTTCCTACTCTAATACGGTAGTAATCTGTCTCGCCTTTTATCTTTTTCATATTACTCACTTCGCTTAATTTTTCTGCTTGCTCGACTCGCTCAATCACTTCCTGAATTCTCTGCAACAGCTTAACATCAATAATTTCGAGCAAATCTCTTGCAAAGCTCTTTCTAAATTCAATATTCATGGTTTTCTATCCAGAATTTTGAATATTTCCTCACGGCTGACTATTTCAGTATTTTCACCTTCTTTAATCGCATTTTCCATGCCTATATCTTCTAAGACTTCTGTAACAAGTTCTGAAAATAATTCTTTTTGTTCTTGCAGTAATTCAAAAATAGCTGTTTTGAGCAATTCTTTGAGTTTGGTTTCGTCTAGTGTAATTTCAGACATTGCTATTTTCTGTAGTTAACAACCCAAATTGTAGCGCGTAATGGCAATTTTTAGTGCTTCATCAATTTTTCTTCGATACTTAAGTTGAGAATAATGGTCATAACTTTACCTCATTTAATGCTCGGTTGGCGATATTCTTATCATATCATTACCCATTCTCTTTGTGCGATCGCGCAAAACAGCGATCCAGACAGAAGTATCAATAAGAAACATTTCGATTTTCCCGTAACGCCTTATAATCGTAGGTAGTTGAGAATTTAATTTGTCCACTTAAATCCAAGAGATTGCGCTTTTTGCGAGTGCGAATGAGTTCTTGTAGGGCAAAATTAATTAATTCTTGTTCTGTTGTCAATTGAGTTAATTGTAATGCTTCTTGAACCAATTTTGGGTTAAGTTCGATTTGAGTTATCATTGTTAGTTATTAATTTAATGAGATGGTTTGATTTTGCGTCTTTATTTCTCTAGTTTATCATTAAAATTCTGTTGCAGCCAGTTAATAATTGATCGCACGAGATAGGGATTTTGAGGTGAGAAGGTTTGTAGAATAGGGTGAGGTTGGTCTAAAACGAGTGCGATCGCGCCTTCAAAACGAGCAAGAGCATTGAGAAAAGTTTCGCTATATTTGACGGGTGGGATTGTTGCGATCGCGCTCTTTCACGATAAAATAGAGCAATGAATTCAATGGCTTTTTATGTCACATTCTGAATTATTGGAACAATTGCGGAAGTTATCCCGTTCTGAGAAGTTCCAAATGATGCAATTTTTGCTTGCTGAGTTAGCTAAGGAAGAGGCGATCGAATCCCTCGATAATGCTACATCTCATCGCGTTTGGTCGCCTTACAATTATGGTGATGCGGCTCATAAGTTAATGAGTTTATTAGAACAAGAAGAAGCGAAAGAAAATGCGAATAGCTGTTTTGAGTAATTCTTTGAGTTTGGTTTCGTCTAGGGTAATTTCAGTCATGGCTTTTTTTTAAAAGGTTACTTATATCAAATCCGGTTAATGGACATAACAAACGGGCAAGATGTCCGCGCTACTGTAATAATTGAATATTATCGTAGTGGGAGCGTCTCGCTCCCTAGGTTTTTTCTTACTGTAATAATTGAATATTATCGTAGTGGGAGCGTCTCGCTCCCTAGGTTTTTTCTTACAGTTAATTTTCCGGATTTGATATTATATTCTAGCTTAGTTACAGCTTCACGTTTCTAAAATAGTCCGTTGCAACCAATTCATAATAGTTTGAATCAGGTGCGGATCTTGGGGTGAGAAGGTGGGAATGGTGGGATGGGGTGAGTCGGTAATAATGCAAATTGTAGTGTCAAAACGAGTGAGAAAATCGAGAAAAGTTGGGCTAAAACCTTGGGGTTTCGCCTCTTCGTAGAAAATAAGGAGCAGTTGAGGAAGGTTTAAAAGCAAGTTAGTTCATCGTTCCAAATTGTGCAACCACTGGAGGATATTGGCGATCAAATCTGGGGCTGTTTCCAGGAAGTGCGATAATCGGCACTCGGGGAGGCGATCGCCTACAACCACGGCAATGGGGGGATGGCTAAACCGGGCGAGTTGATTGAGGACGGCGATATCAAACTCTTGGGGGGGTGGATCGGTGGGTGCTTCGTAGAGGATGAGGGCGATTTTCTCTGCACTGAGGTTGTCTTCGCAGTAGGCTTGCAATTCGGCGATCGTGCGGGGTTTCCCGTCTGGGCTGGGGGGACAGTTTGCTTTTTTGAGGGCGGTGTAAATTTGCAGGGCGGGGTTTTTGGGGTCGCTGAAGCGGCTACCGTCGATGCAAATGATTTGGCGGTTTGGGGGGTGACTAGATGACTGGATGGCTTGGTTAATACTCTGGGGCAAAAGTGCTAGGTTGCAATGCTGGGTGAAGGGAGTGGAAGCAACTGGAGTGGTATCTTCGACTTCGGGATGGGGAGTGGTGGGGGGATTGTGCCATGCTTGATAAAATTCGGGATAGGGGAGGTTTTCGGCACAATTCCAAATGACTTTGTAGCATTCGTTGAATAGGTCACAGTTGATTTGGTAAACTTCATCGCTGAGGCAGTCTTTTAAAACAGAAACCACCCCTGCATATTGTTGGGGTGTGGTGAGGATTTCCCCCAAACTATCTGCCGCCCGCCTACGGGTATTTTCATCGTCAGTAGTTTCCAGAACTCTGATTAAATCGGCGATCGCTTGAGGATTTCCTGGGTCGATTTTCTCCAAACTATCTGCCGCCCGCCTACGGGTATATTCATGGTCAGTAGTTTCCATAATTCTGATTAAATCGGCGATCGCTTGAGGATTTCCTTGTCCGATTTTCCCCAAACTATCTGCCGCCTGCCTACGAGTAACTTCATCGTCAGTAGTTTCCAGAATTCTGATGAAAGCGGCGATCGCTTGAGGATTTCCTTGTCCGATTTTCTCCAAACTGTCTGCCGCCTGCCTACGGGTATATTCATCGTCAGTAGTTTCCAGAACTCTGATTAAAGCGGCGATCGCTTGAGGATTTCCTTGTACGATTTTCCTCAAACTCTCTGCCGCCCGCCAACGGGTATATTCATCGTCAGTAGTTTTCAGAACTCTGATTAAATCGGCGATCGCTTGAGGATTGTCTTGTCCGATTTCCCCCAAACTCTCTGCCGCCCGCCTACGGGTATATTCATTGTCAGTAGTTTCCATAATTCTGATTAAAGCGGCGATCGCTTGAGGATTTCCTTGTCCGATTTCCCCCAAACTCTCTGCCGCCTGCCCACGGGTATATTCATGGTCAGTAGTTTCCATAATTCTGATTAAAGCGGCGATCGCTTGAGGATTTCCTTGTCCGATTTTCCCCAAACTCCTTGCCGCCCGCCTACGGGTATCTTCATCGTCAGTAGTTTCCATAATTCTGATTAAATCGGCGATCGCTTGAGGATTTCCTTGTCCGATTTTCTCCAAACTCTCTGCCGCCCGCCTACGGGTATCTTCATCGTCAGTAGTTTCCATAATTCTGATTAAAGCGGCGATCGCTTGAGGATTTCCTTGTCCGATTTTCACCAAACTCTCTGCCGCCCGCCTACGGGTATATTCATCGTCAGTAGTTTC
>NZ_JACSWA010000407.1 GCF_016888125.1 Spirulina sp. CCY15215 | reverse complement strand
CTAAATCTTCATCCTCTGTGCCAGGAGAAGCCAATTCTACTACTAAAAAAGGACTGACTTCCTCTTGCCAAATTACATAACTCAAGCGCAACTCTTGCAAATTCGTACTGCGTCTTGCACCTAGAACTAAAAACCAATCTGGTCGTTTATACCACTGGGTATGTTGGCGATCGTAGTAGAGATTCAAATCCTTGGCAATAAAATAATCAGATCGAAGATGGTGTG
>NZ_JACSWA010000406.1 GCF_016888125.1 Spirulina sp. CCY15215 | reverse complement strand
ACTGATTCGCTTTGCTCAGACTCCCTTGTTTGTGGCAATTCCTCTCCCGCTAACCCTATCGGGTCTAACGGGAGTCCCCTTGCCACATCTTTGATGGTAAAATCCTCATGAGCATTTTCTAGAGAAGTTCGATGATAGCAACAACTTTGCCAATTCCAACAACGGAAATGATTCATCTTTCTGGAATCAGTTGGAAAACTTACGAAAATCTTC
>NZ_JACSWA010000405.1 GCF_016888125.1 Spirulina sp. CCY15215 | reverse complement strand
AGAGGACTCCCGTTAGACCCAAAGGGTTAACGGTGAGATGACGAGCGCGTTCCCTAGGTGAATTCGATTCACCGGGGTCGCTCGTCTTTTTGCCAACAAATAAAACCGACCAAAGTAGGGACGTTAAATTTAACGTCCGTACACATGGATTGACATTCTTTGTAAAGGTTGCTAGAATCCGATTTAGGAGGATTGAAATGTTAACACTAACTTACGAGTATAAATTAGTCCCAAACGAAAAGCA
>NZ_JACSWA010000404.1 GCF_016888125.1 Spirulina sp. CCY15215 | reverse complement strand
TCTTAAAGGAGTCAGTAGCGGCGTTTTGACCACGCCTGTAAGAGTCCATTACTGGACTGCTTCCGAATCCCCGTCTCTTTAGAGCGGGGAGGGTCAAACTTAAAGAATCTAAGGAGCGATCGCAATGCCAAAAAAATACCAATTTACAGCTATCCTCGAACGAGAAGACAATGGATATGTCTCTCTTTGCCCAGAATTAGATATTGCGAGTCAAGGAGATACTATCGAACAAGCTAAAGCCAACTTACTTGAAGCAGTAGAACTTTTCCTTGAAATTGCTTCTCCTTCAGAAATTCAAAATCGCCTTAAAAATGAAATTTTGATCTCTAATTTAGAGGTATCTGTTGGGTAAACTACGAGTTTTATCGGCAAAGCAAATTTGCAAGATTTTACAAAATAATGGCTTTGTTGAAATTCGACAAAAAGGAAGCCATATTATCATGCAGAAACAAATTGAGAATGCGACAATTTCGGTTGTTATCCCGAATTATTCAGAAGTTAAAATTGGGACTTTAGCCTCAATCATTCGACAGTCTGACTTACCTCGTTCTTTATTTGAAGTTTAAATTAACCCACACCGGATATTTATTGATCTGTTTTAGATTTGGCGATCGCAATTATGTAGATATATCTTTGTTACAATTCTTGAGTGCGAGATAAATTCTTATTTAATGTAGTAAGCTGTAATTAGTCCTCAGCGCGATCGCGTGAGCGCGACAAAGCCATATCACAAAGACTCATGTTTAATTTCTTTAAATACAAAAAATCCTTAGCCTTCATTTCTCTGAGTTGCTTAGTGGTTATTCTACTGGCAACTTGCACTCAAACCGTTCCAGAATCATCGGAAATTCGCATTGGTTTAATTGCCCCTTTTAATGGTGATGCCGCAGAAACGACTGGAAATCCTACGGAACGCGGCGCAAAATTAGCCATTCAACCTATCAATGAAAAGGGTGGTTTAGAAATTGACGGCAAAAAATATCAAGTCTCTTTAATTATTAAAGACGATCGCGACAATCCCGATGAAGCGGCTGCGGTTACGAATGAATTAATTAATCAAGAAAAAGTTATTGCTATTGTTGGACCCCCTCGCAGTCGTAGCGCTATTCCTGCTGCCGAAGTCGCCGAACGCGCTAAAATCCCCATGATTAGTACAAAATCAACTAATCCCCAAACGACAGCAAATAAAGAATATGTTTTTCGGGTTATTTATACCGATGCACTCCAAGGAAAGGCGATCGCCCGTTTTTCAGCACAAGATTTAAAGATAACTAAAGCAGCAGTTCTTTATGATGTTGCTAACGATTATAGTCGAGATTTAGCCACTATTTTTAAACAAGAATTTGAAGGTTTAGGAGCGCAAGTTGTTGCTTTTGAGAATTATACCACAGATGTTCAAGACTTTCAAGTTCTCTTAACAAAAATTCGCGAAAGTAAAGCAGAATTAATCTTTTTGCCCAACTATGCAGAAGAGGTCGCAAAACAAGCGAAACAAATTAAAGAACTGGGTTTAAATGTTACTTTAATTGGTGGTGATTCTTGGGGGTCTTTATTAGAAGAAAGTTATACCGACCTTGAAGGTGCATTTCTGGCAGAAGTTTGGACGGTGGATTTGCCCAATCCTGAAAATAAACACTTTCTTGAAGAATACCATAAAACTTATCAAGAACCCGTTAATAGTCATGCTGCCTTAACTTATGATGCCGTTAATCTGATTTTAGAGATCGCCCAGAAACAAGGAAAAGCCGATCCCGAATCCATTCGCGAGGGACTGGCTCATCTGAAAAATTACCAAGGTGCAACGGGAAGTATTTCTTACGAGGGAAGTGGCGATCCGGTGAAAAGTTTGGCGATCTTACAAATCAAGAATAATAAGTTAGAATTTTATCAGCAAATCGATCCTTAACTAACTGTTTTTTACGGTTTAAATCGCTTATGTTGTGGCGCAAACTTTTCTCATTCGCGATCGCGGGATTTCTCTTGGTTATTCTTCCGATTGCCTGTTTCTCTCCTGCTACAAAAACGCCGGAAATTCCCATTGGTTTGATTGTACCTTTAACAGGAGAAGTTTCTGAACTAGCTGGAGGCGATTCAGTCAGAGGGGCTGAACTTGCTGTTAAGGAAATTAACGATACTGGAGGCTTAAAAGTCGGCGATCGCCAACAAAAAGTTAAACTATTAATTGAAGACGATCGCGATCTTCCCGATGTGGCGATCGCGGCTGCTCGTAAATTGATTTATCACGATGAAGTTGTTGCTTTAGTAGGATTACCCTTGAGTCGAATTGCCATTCCCGTTGCCAAAATTGCGGAAGAATCACACATTCCTACCATTAGTAGTTGGTCGAGTAATCCGGAAACAACTGCTGGGAAAAAATATGTTTTTCGAGTTGTTTATACTGATGACTTTGTTGGAAAAACGATCGCGCGTTGGGCTCATCACGAATTAAACTTTAAAAAAGCCGCCGTCTTGTATGATATTGCCAGTGAATACAATCGGGGATTGGCAGAATTTTTTCAACAGGAATTTGAGAAAATCGGTGGAGAAATCGTTGCCTTTGAATCGTTTACGACCAATGAAACGGATTTTACGGCTCAACTCGATCGCATTCGTAATAGCCCCGCAAAAGTTTTATTTTTACCCAATTATACCACTGAAGTTTCTCGGCAGATCGAACAAATTCAAGAGATGGGTATCCAGATTGAATTATTGGGTTGCGAGGCTTGGTCATCTTTACCTGCCCGCGATCGCCTGCATTTAGAAGGAGCATTTTTTACAGATTTATGGAGTCCAGAATTAGAAGATGTCAAAACACAGCAATTTATTCAAGATTATCGCCTTGCTTATGGGGAAATACCACGAACAGTTGCAGCTTTAACTTATGATGCAATGGGTTTACTTTTTCAAGCGATTGAATCCCAAGGAAAGATAGATTCTGAATCAATTCGTCAAGGATTAGCAAATACTAAACACTATCATGGCGTAAGTGGAAAAATGTTTTATCCCGATAATGGCGATCCTCAGCGAAGTATTTTGATGATGCAGTTTAAAGAAGGTCAAGCTACGGTTTACAAAATTATAGAACCCGACAGCATTCCTTAAATAGTGCTTAAATTAGGCGATCGCATATTGCTTATCCTACAAACTTGACCCTCACAATTCCACTATCGCGAATTTTCAAGACTATAATTTGGAAAGTTTCACGAGAAAGCACAAAGGCCGATTTTATGAATTTTTGGAAACAAAGCCTCATGTCAAGGCTAATTAGTGCCTTTTCTCTCCTGTCACTGGTCACAGTTTCCAGTTCAGGGGCGATCGCTTTTATTCGTGGGAGAGCCGAAATTGAAAAATTAGTTTTTGAGCGCTTGGAAGTTACGGCCACTTTAAAAGAAGAAGCCTTAAATTTATGGGTGGATAACCAGCGCGATGCCGTCGTTTCCCTCGCTCGCGTCCCGGAAATCCGCGATCGCGCTGGGAAATTGCTCGAACCGGAATTGGTAGACCAAGAGGCGGTTTATGATAGCTTACGGGAGTATTTAGACTCTATTCGTGCCACCCAACCCGAGTTTTTAGAACTGTTTATTTTAAGCGATATTGGCGGTCAGATTTTAGTGTCCACCGATCGCGATCGCGAAGGACAATATAGAGTTAAAGATCGCTATTTTACTGAAGGCCGTCAACAAACATTTGTACAAAATGTTTATCCCTCCTCCGCAACAGGAAAACCCACCATGACCATTGCGACACCCCTTCAGGATAGTCAAGGTACAAAAGTAGGAGTTTTAGCCGCTCAGTTAAATCTCGAAAAAATGGACAGTATCATTTTTGAGCGCACGGGGTTGGGAGAAAGTGGCGAATCTTACTTAGTCGATCGCTTTAATTTATTTGTTTCGGCAGATCGTTTCGGACGCAAGGAATACCCCAAAGGCGTTCACTCTCAAGGCATCGATCGCGCCTTACAGGGAGAAGATGGGAAAAATTTGTATCGCAACTATGCAGATATTCCCGCTATTGGTGTTTATCGTTGGATGGAGGAGCGAGAGTTAGGGTTATTAGTGGAGATTCAGCAATGGGAAGCCTTTGCCCCCGCACGGCGACTGGTGTGGACGATCGTACTGTCTGGATTAGTTTTAGCGGTTGTGTTAATCGCGATCGTCTTTGTTTTGGCCAAACAAATTACTGCCCCCATTTTGGCGATCGCCGATGTTGCCGTCAAAGTCTCTCAAGGGGATTTATCCCTTACTGCACCGGTTTTAACAGAAGACGAAGTGGGCAAATTAGCCACTTGTTTTAATCAAATGACCGCCAGAATGCAGCGAAAAATTTTGCAATTGGAGAATGAGCAGAAAAAATCGGAAGATTTGCTCCTGAATATCCTACCCGAACGAGTGGCAAAACAGTTAAAAGCAGGACAGGGGACGATCGCGGAAAGTTTTGCCGATGCGACGGTGCTTTTTGCCGATTTAGTTGGGTTTACCGCTCTTGCCTCTCAAATTCCACCTGGGGAATTAGTGAGCTTGCTTAACGAGATTTTTTCCGCGTTTGATGAGTTAGCAGAACAATACGGATTGGAAAAAATTAAGACCATTGGTGATTCTTATATGGTAGTAGGAGGCATTCCTACCCCCAAAGAAGATCGCGTTGAGGCGATCGCCGATATGGCCTTAGCGATGCAGCGAGAAATTAAGCTGATCGGGCTAGAAAGTGAGCGCTCTTTCGTGTTACGGGTAGGGATTCATACAGGTCCCGTGGTTGGGGGGGTAATTGGCTTGAAACGCTTTAGTTATGATTTATGGGGGGATACCGTTAATATTGCTTCTCGGATGGAATCTCAAGGCATTCCAGGGTGCATTCAAGTCACTGAAGAAATTTACCATCGTTTGCAAGATAAATTTCTTTTTACCGAACGTGGCGCGATCGATGTTAAAGGTAAGGGAAAAATGCAGGCTTATCTCTTATTAGAAAAGAAATTAGCCACAGATTCAACAAAATAAAACTCAGTTAAAACTTCTGACTCAGATCTAGCCAGGTCGATCGCGTAATTGGTGCGCTGCTGGAAATATAATCCACACCAGTTTCCGCTACGATTCGGATATTGTCTAAAGTTATGTTACCCGAGGCTTCAATTTTAGTGCGATCGCATTTCTCTCGAATAATTTGTACAGCCTCTCGCATCATTTCTGGAGGCATATTATCGAGCATGATAATATCGGCTTGATACGCCAACGCTTCGGCAACCTGATCGAGGTTTTCTGTCTCTACTTCAATAGTCAGGGTATAAGGAATGCGATCGCGAATTTGCTCGATCGCTTTACCAATACCTCCTGCTAAGGCAATATGATTATCTTTAATGAGTACCCCATCATCTAAACCCATACGTTGATTCCCTGCTCCTCCGACTCGAGTGGCGTACTTTTCCAGCAACCGCAATCCAGGGGTTGTCTTGCGCGTATCCACCAATTGAGGGGGTAAATCTGCAATCTGAGCCACGTATCGACTCGTCAGAGTGGCAATTCCGCTCAGTCGCATGGCTAAATTGATGGCCACTCGCTCTCCCATCAGTAAAGCATCAAGAGAGCCTTGCATTTCAGCGATAACTCCTCCGCGATCGCACCATTGACCTTCGGCAACCGTGGCCACAAATTTTACTTCCCGATCGAGCAATTGGAAAACCCTTGCCGCAATTGGCAACCCGGCAATAATACCTGCTTCTTTGGCAATCCAATGCGCTTGGAAAATCTGGGAATTCGAGATAACAAGCCCCCCAGTTGTGCGATCGCCGCGTCCAATATCTTCCAAGAGCCAGTTTTCTAGCAGGCGATCGAGTAGCAAAAATGGTGGCAAAACAGCCGTGGAGGTCTTCATCTCTATTAATTTTGATTAAAAAACTAGATTGCTCATCAATCGTTGATAATTATAGTTGAAGATTAGAAGGTAACAGCGTGACAGTTAGAGTTCGGATCGCCCCAAGTCCCACAGGAAACTTACACATCGGTACAGCCAGAACTGCCGTGTTTAATTGGTTATATGCCCGTCATCAGGGGGGAAAGTTTATCATTCGAGTAGAAGATACCGATATTTCGCGATCGCGGGACGAATACACTGACAATATTCTCAAGGGTTTAGAATGGCTGGGACTCAATTGGGACGAGGGACCCTTTTTCCAATCTCAGCGTCTCGATCTCTATCGTCAAGCGGTACAAACGTTGTTAGATAAGGGGTTGGCTTATCGCTGTTACTGTACCCCAGAGGAACTCGAGCAGATGCGGGAAGCACAAAAAGCCAGAAATGAGGCTCCCGGCTATGATAATCGCCATCGCAACCTTACCCCAGAACAACGGGAAACCTACGAGACAGAAGGACGCAAACCTGTGATTCGCTTTATCATCGACGGCGATCGCCAAATCTTTTGGCAGGATAAAATACGGGGAAAGATGTCCTGGAAAGGAAGCGATCTGGGGGGGGATATGGTGGTTGCAAGGACTCCAGAGGGAGACGAACCTTTCGGACAGCCTCTCTATAATTTGGCCGTGGTTGTAGACGATATGGAGATGAAAATAACCCATGTGATTCGAGGGGAAGATCACATCGCCAATACTGCCAAACAAATCTTACTTTATGAAGCATTAGGAGGAGAAATTCCTGAATTTGCTCACTCTCCCCTCATTTTGAACACAGAAGGGCGTAAACTTTCCAAACGGGATGGGGTTACGTCCCTAGATGATTTTAAAAATATGGGCTTTGTCCCCGAGGCGATCGCCAATTATATGATGTTATTGGGGTGGACGGCTCCGGATTCTACTCAAGAAATCTTTACCTTAGAGGAAGCTGCAAAACTCTTCACTCTGGATCGGGTCAATAAAGCGGGGGCAAAATTTGATTGGGATAAATTAGACTGGATTAATAGCCAATATCTGCATAAGATGTCTCCGGAAATATTGGTCGATTTATTAATTCCTTACTGGCAAAATGCAGGGTATGAATTCAATTCTGAAGGCGATCGCTCATGGCTAATCGAATTAACTGGAATTATTGCCCCCAGCTTAACTCGCTTATCTGATGCTGTTGCAGAAAGTCGTCTCTTATTTGGAGATTCTATCATTTTTGATGACAAAGGCCAAGCACAAATCGAACAAGAAGGAGTCAAAGAAATTTTTGCAGCAATTCTGACGGCGATCGCCGACTATCCCGAAATGACCTCGGAAGATGCCAAGGCAATTATCCAACAAGTTACTAAGGAGAAAAAAGTCAAAAAAGGATTTGTCATGAAGTCTCTACGCGCTGGTTTAACAGGAGAATTACAAGGTCCCGACCTCATTCAATCCTGGGTACTCCTCCATCGTCGCGGCTGGGACAAAACCAGGTTACAATCGACAGTTGATAGTTGATAGTTGATAGTTGATAGTAATGCTTGAGAGGATTCTAACAACCAAACAATAACAACCAAAAAACAAAATGTCTACTCGAATTTTAGTGGTTGAAGATGAGGCTAAACTTGCCCAATTCATCGAGTTAGAACTCAAATATGAGGGTTATGAAGTAACGGTGGCTAATGATGGGTTATCGGGTTTGTCTACTGCACGAGAAAGCCAACCCGATCTCATTATCCTCGATTGGATGTTACCTGGCATTCCGGGGATAGAGATTTGCCAACGCTTGCGGACCACGGGGGATAAAGTTCCTATTATTTTACTAACTGCAAAAGATGAGGTCAACGATCGCGTTAAAGGGTTAGATGCTGGGGCAGATGATTATATAGTCAAGCCTTTTAGTATCGAAGAACTTCTCGCAAGAGTGCGTGCGGCTTTACGTCGCACCAAAGAACAAGAAACCAATCTTCTGCAATTCTCAGATTTAAAACTTAATCGCAGCAGTCGAGAGGTTTTTCGCGGTAGCCGACGCATTGAATTAACGGCAAAAGAGTTCGATTTATTAGAGTATTTACTTGCTCATCCTCGTCAAGTCCTCACAAGAGATCAGATTCTCGAACGAGTTTGGGGTTATGACTTTATGGGAGATTCTAATATAATTGAAGTTTATGTTCGTTATTTGCGCTTGAAACTTGAAGCCGAAGGAGAATCGCGTCTCATTCAAACTGTGCGAGGCGTTGGCTATGTAGTGAGAGAACAATCTTAGGTCTTAAGTTAGAGGAGGAGCAAAACGCGCAAAAACGGTTAATCCGACAATAAAGGCGATCGCCACGAAAAGAATCCAAAGAATCCAGATAATGCGGAGATTTTTGGCATTCATAACTAAACGAGGAAAGTAATTTAATTCTAGGATAGCGCGATCGCTCTAAAATGCTAAGAGAATATTCTTGCAAGTCGATTATTATTTATTCATGTTTGTATACGCTAAAATCGCGATCGAGCCAGATTATATGAAACACTTCACCGTCACGATATCCAACCATTATACCAATTGAGTTTTAAAATGCTCTTTCAAGGAGTCAAGGGGAATTTCAGAACCCGGAGATGTATTTTTCGACGGTGGTTCATTGTGGGCAAGATTTCGCAATTTCCAAGCTGAAAATTGTCCGTAAACTTCATACACTTCTTCCAAGACTTCTTTTGTCTCATCATCAAATTTGGAATAATCAAAATTTTCTGGAAAAGGCAAACTTCCAGAGCCATACTGTTTATAGTAATAATAAATTTCTGGAACTACAGGTCCATGAATCCAAGACTCAATTTGCTCCGGAAACAGAGGGCGATCGAAAAGTGCTAAATATAGCCCTTGAGCATAATACAATAACTTCTGTAATTTTAAGTTAGAGATTAGCTCTCCAGAACTACCATTATCGTTATCGGCCAAAGCTAAAAAGTATTCGGCTACATCTCGCGCACTCACCATAACGGCTAACCTCCTCATTCTCGTCAATACCTATATTTTACCTCGCTTCTCCAATAGGCAGGAATTCCTCAAATATCGAACAATTCTCAACTGTGGTAGGCAAGACGATCGCCTTTTCCCATCGCGCGATCGCAAAACGTCCTGAGAAAGGTTAACATTAGTTAATATAGTGACATGACAAACGCAAAATAATAAATCTGTCAACAAGCGCCTCCTCGCTTCCAGCCAGTGAAGCCAGCCATCTAAATATATCCACCCTTATACCGTTACGATAGGAGTTCCACCGCGTGAGCAACAACAAAAATAAAAAATGGCGCAATGCAGGACTGTACGTTCTTTTGGTGATTGTCGTCCTTGCCTTGGGGTCTGCCCTATTAGAGAGTCCAGGGGAAAGTCGCAAAACTTGGAAATATAGCCAACTCATCCAAGCCGTGCAAAGCGATCGCATCGATCGCATTAAACTCAGCGCCGATCGCACCCAAGCCCTCGTCACCGATCCCGATGATGTCAACGGCACTCAGGCGATCGTCAACCTTCCCAACGATCCCCAACTGATTCAGATTTTAACGGAACATAACGTTGATATTGCCGTTCAACCCCCAAAAGATGACGGCTTTTGGTTTCGCATTCTTAGCAGTCTCTTCGTCCCAGCCTTATTATTAATCGGTTTATTTTTCCTGTTACGTCGCGCTTCTAGCGGTCCGGGTTCCCAAGCGATGAACTTTGGCAAATCAAAAGCGCGGGTACAAATGGAGCCTCAAACCCAAGTCACCTTTGGCGATGTAGCCGGTATCGAACAAGCTAAATTAGAACTCGCTGAAGTCGTAGACTTCCTCAAAAACGCCGATCGCTTTACCGCTATTGGAGCCAAAATTCCCAAAGGCGTTCTTTTAGTCGGACCTCCAGGAACGGGTAAAACCCTCTTGGCCAAAGCCGTTGCAGGAGAAGCTGGCGTTCCTTTCTTTAGCATTTCTGGTTCCGAATTCGTAGAAATGTTTGTCGGTGTCGGTGCTTCTCGGGTACGCGACCTTTTTGAGCAAGCCAAAGCTAACGCCCCCTGTATTGTCTTCATCGATGAAATTGATGCCGTCGGTCGCAGTCGCGGCGCAGGTTTAGGGGGAGGTAACGACGAACGAGAACAAACCCTGAACCAGTTACTCACAGAAATGGACGGGTTTGAAGGCAATACCGGAATTATTATTATTGCCGCCACCAACCGCCCCGATGTGCTGGATGCCGCCCTGTTGCGTCCTGGTCGCTTCGATCGCCAAGTTGTGGTTGATCGCCCCGACTATGCCGGTCGTCGGGAAATTCTCCAAGTTCACGCCCGAGGCAAAACCCTAGCCAAGGACATGGACCTCGAAAAAATTGCGCGTCGGACTCCAGGTTTTACCGGTGCCGATCTGTCTAACTTGTTAAATGAAGCTGCAATTTTAGCAGCACGGCGCAATTTGACGGAAATCTCAATGGATGAAATCAACGATGCGATCGATCGCGTCTTGGCAGGTCCTGAGAAAAAAGACCGGGTAATGAGTGAGAAGCGCAAACAATTGGTGGCTTACCACGAATCGGGTCACGCTTTAGTCGGCGCACTGATGCCGGACTACGACCCCGTGCAGAAAATTAGCATTATTCCTCGGGGTCGCGCTGGAGGTCTGACTTGGTTCACTCCTAGCGAAGAACGCATGGATTCTGGCTTATACTCTCGTTCTTACCTGCAAAATCAAATGGCTGTTGCCCTTGGGGGTCGCGTCGCGGAAGAAATTATCTTTGGGGAAGAAGAAGTCACTACGGGTGCTTCTAATGACCTGCAACAGGTGGCACGGGTTGCCCGTCAGATGATTACCCGCTTCGGTATGAGCGATGTTCTCGGTCCTGTGGCCTTGGGTCGCCAGAATAGTAACGTTTTCCTCGGTCGGGAAATTGCCAGCGATCGCGATTTCTCTGACGAAACGGCAGCCCTCATTGATGAGGAAGTCCGCAAGTTAGTTGATGTTGCCTATTCCCGCGCTACGCAAGTATTAACAGAAAATCGCACTATTCTCGATCGCCTAGCAGAAATGTTAGTCGAAAAAGAAACTGTTGATGCCGAAGAATTGCAAGAACTCTTGAATACAAATGACATCAAAATGGCTGCTTTTGTATAACGTTTTTATCCCTCATTATTGAGTAGGGGTTTGGTCTCCAAACCTCTCATTATTGAGTAGGGGTTTGGTCTCCAAACCTAGTCCCCAAACCCCTAATTTTTCATTGTAAAAACTGTGTTTACTGGATTAATTCAAGGATTGGGCAAAATTCAGCCTCAAGGTAGAGATCGATTTACTATTTCTGTTGAAAAAGAAAATTCGACAGGAATTCTCCTAGATTTAGAAATTGGCGATAGTGTTGCTGTTGATGGGGTTTGTTTAACGGTTGAGGAAATTTCCCCCCGAGGATTTATCGCAACGGCTTCTCCGGAAACTTTACAGCGCACTAGCTTGGGAATAAAAAGTGAAATATCAAGTTCTGTTAATCTAGAAACCTCACTTCGTGCCGGAGGTAAAATTGGTGGGCATTTTGTTACGGGTCATGTAGATGGCCTGGGCTGTTTACTCGAGTCGGTGCAAAGCGATCGCGCTTGGGAAATGAAGTTTGTCCCGGTGCCTTCTTTGGCTGCCCAGTGGTCGCGCCACATTGCCCGCTATATTGTTTCTAAAGGGAGTATTGCAGTTAATGGGATTAGTTTAACGATCGCCGACTGCGATCGCGCGGGGAATTGGTTTACCGTTGCTGTTATTCCTCATACCTACACCGAAACCAATCTCTCCTCTCTTCAACCTGGAGATTGGGTTAACTTAGAGGGAGATATTTTAGGAAAATATGTGGAAAAATTATTGGGCTATTCTACTCCTGAAGAAACGCGATCGCAAGATGTTGATTTAGCATTTTTGGCTCAACATGGATATGCTTGATAGTTGATAGTTGATAGTTGATAATTGATAGCGATTCACTGAGTTTGTTCAAGTATTGAAAATATTTTGAATATGGATGATAAAACCCGATTGAAGGAACACTTACTGGAAATTATTCGCGATCGCGATCCTTTTTTCGCATCCGTAGGGCATTTTTATGTTCGTGAATATATCTACCAAAAATTGCAACAATGGGGAACAGTAGAACGCGATCGCTTTCAATTTAATGGTCGCACTCATCAAAATCTTGTCCTCAAACTTCCCTCTCGAAATCCTAACAACAAACCTAGCATTTTAATTGGCGCTCATTACGATACTGTTCCCAATTCTTCTGGTGCCGATGATAATGCAACAGGTGTTGCCGTTTTATTAGAATTAGCGCGTATTCTTGCCACCGATCCTTGCGACTATCCCTTACAATTAGTTGCTTTCGATCTTGAAGAATTTGGCTTACACGGAAGCCGAAATTATGCCCAGAAATTGCGTCAGAAAAAAGAGCCTTTATACTTAGCAATTGCTCTAGAAATGCTAGGCTATTTTGATACAACTCCTAACTCTCAACAGTATCCTCCAGGACTAAAATACTTTTACCCCGATCGCGGCGATTTTATTGCACTATTGGGCAGTTTAAGAACAATTCCCGATCTGATTTCTTTGCATCGCAATTTCCTCAAAAACGAGATATCCTGTCAGTGGCTACCCGTTCCTTTTAGGGGATATATCCTTCCCGATACTCGTCGTAGCGACCATGCACCTTTTTGGGATGCGGGATATCGAGGTATAATGGTGACAGATACGAGTAATTTTCGCAATCCTCATTATCATCAGCCTAGCGATCGCCTCGAAACATTGAATCTGGATAAATTAACTGCTGTTTTACGAGGTTTAGTTGATTGGCTGCGATCGCTTTAACAAGGATTCGCGGGGTACATCTCAAAAATGTAAATTTATTGATTATTGATTATCCATGAACACTGCTGTATTATCTTCAACTTTCTTTCTAACATTGCTTTTGGCGATCGGTTTATTTTTCTTTATTCGTGCTTCCGTTAAAGAACGAATCGAAGAAATCCAACTATTCACGGAAGAAACACGAGAATCTTTATTAGAAAAATTACAAACATATTTCGATCGCCGCGCTTATAAAGTCACCGCATCAGAAAGCGATCGCTTAACATTTGAAGGGTTTGTGCGTCCAAGTTGGTTTTTAGCAATTTTCCTCTCGGTTTTAGCGGCGATCGGTTTACTCTCCTTAGCTTTGGTTTTTGCTTATTTATTTCCGGCGATCGGTAATTTCTTTATTGGTTTAGTGATTATTGCACCATTAGCTGGCTATTTTTATTGGAAAGGTGCAGGACGAGTCGAACAAGTTTTGATTAAAATAGAAACAGAAGCAACCAATAAAAATCGAATTTTGGTGCGAGGTCATCGCGATGAATTAATCCAACTCAAACGTACTTTTCCTTTTGCAACCCAATAAACCAATGGTTCAAACTGTATCTAAAACCGAACCTCTGACTCCTTTTCCCGACCATACCCAACTTCCCGATGAGGATGGAACATTTGTGAAGAATTTTCAAGAACATCCCCAAAGTTTATTGCTGACAGATTCTCTCAGTTCTATTTTGCAACAACTACATCCCGACGGACAGTATTGCATCGGTCAAGATTGCGGCATTTATTGGCGAGAAACCGAACCCCCCGAACGCGGTGCGGAAGCCCCCGATTGGTTCTATGTCCCTAATGTTCCCCCTAATCTTGACGGACAAATTAGACGCTCTTATGTTATTTGGCGAGAACATATTAGTCCTACCATTGTGCTTGAATTTGCTTCGGGAGATGGTTCCGAGGAACGCGATCGCACTCCCTTATCTCGTTCTTCAGAAGGCGATCTCATCAAACCCGGTAAATTTTGGGTCTACGAACAAATCATGCGAATTGCCTATTACGGCATTTTTATCGTGACAACGGGAGAATTAGAAATGTATCAACTGGTTGGCGATCGCTACGAACCCATGACCCCCGGCGATCGCGGCCATTATGCCATCATTCCCATGCAGGTTGAGTTAGGAGTTTGGGAAGGAATCTATCAAAACCAATCCCAACAATGGTTGCGGTGGTGGGATGTAGATGGAAACTTATTGCCAATCGGTCAAGAATTAGCACAACAAGAACGCTTAGAAAAGGAACGAGAACGTCTAGAAAAAGAACGAGAACGTTCGGAAAAAGAACAAGAACGTTCGGAAAAAGAACAAGAACGGCAAAAACGCCTCAAGCTAGTGGAAAAGCTGCGATCGCTTTCTCCAGAACAACTCGAAGCCCTAGGAATTAATGCCAATGATTTAATCTAAATTTTAATCAATAACGCGGATTAATCCATGACTCACAGCTTCATAAATGCGATTTACTTCTCCTTGATGAGTATCACCTAAAACGCCATCAAACAATAAAGACATAAGTAAATTTTGATCTTCGCGGGTAATCTTGCGGGAAGCGAGAATCTCTCCGATGACTCGATGGATTTGATCTTGGGAACTTAAAGTTTGAGTTGGCATAAGATTAAAAACACAAATGGACTCCCGACACTCTCTAAGATGCTTGCATTTCGCTAAAAAGACAGCGATCTCGCCATGAGGTTGCTTGTGAATGCGATCGCATCAATATCCGATCGCCGTCACCTCAAATGCAACATTTCATCAAGATTATGCCTCTTAACCCCGTTGCACCTTCTAGAATGAGGGTCTGAAAAAAGATTTTGGGAGCTTAGGCGTTATGAGTTTGGGAATTATTGCTGCAATTGTTTACGGGATTATTGCGATCGGGGGGGGAATTATGGGCTATATTCGCGCCCAAAGCAAAATCTCTCTTATCTCCGGCTGTGGGAGCGGTCTTTTGTTACTCATTGCGGGATTGTTGTCTTTACAGGGACAAATCTGGGGTTTGACAGTAGCGATCGCCATTACCGCAATTCTAATTGTCACCTTTATCGTTCGTTTAGCTAAAACTCGTAAAATGATGCCTGCCAGTTTAATGATCGGTTTAGGAGTTCCCGCTTTGGCTTTAATGATTCTAGGATAAAATACAATCATCCGTAGGGGCGCAATGCTTGCGCCCTGTTTGCTTGCGCCCTGTTTGTTTTCGCCCTATTTTCTTGCACCTTATTTGCTATTTTTATATATTTTTTAAGTATGATTAGACCGAGAAAAAGTTTTGCTCAACATTGGTTGCGATCGGAAGTTGTCTTAGAAAAAATTGTCAAAGCAGCAGAAATAAAGGAAGGCGATCGCATTTTGGAAATTGGACCCGGTACAGGTATTCTCACTCGTCGTCTTTTAGCGGAAACGAATGCTTTAGTTTCCGTAGAAGTCGATCGGGATTTGTGTAAGCATTTGGTTAAAAAATTGGGAGAGAAAGAGAATTTTATGTTGCTACAAGGAGATATTTTAGAACTCGATCTCGATGCAACATTAGCCAACTTTCCCAAATTCCAAAATCCCAATAAAGTTGTTGCTAATATTCCTTATAATATCACAGGTCCGATCTTAAAAATACTTTTAGGAACAATTGTCCAACCCGTTAGGCAATCTTACGATTCTATTGTTTTACTCGTACAAAAAGAAATCTGCGATCGCCTTTGTGCCAAACCCAATTCTAAAAATTTTGGGGCATTATCCGTGCGAGTCCAATATTTAGCGAACTGTGAATTAATCTGTGATGTCCCTGCAACAGCCTTCTATCCCCCTCCCAAGGTCAATTCAGCCGTTGTTCGCTTGCGACCCTACTTAAGAGAAAAAAAGGTTCGCGATCCCCGTCATTTAGCCATGTTAGTTAAATTGGGATTTGCTAATAAGCGGAAAATGTTACGCAATAATTTAAAAAGTTTGATTGAACCCGATCGCCTTTCTCTTCTACTGGAAGAATTAAACCTCGATCCTCAATCTCGGGGGGAAGATATTAGTGTCGAAAAATGGATTGAACTCAGCGATCGCATCACTTCTATTGAAGCCTTGTAATATAGATGAGAGAGTTAAAAAGAAGAGTGCATCTCAAAAAGATAAATCCATTGAAATTATTTTTTTCCCACTAACCAAAAAGTTCTCATCTCTCCTTTTCCCTTAACCGGAATCAAACCCCGTTCCTCAAATTCATAGCGATCGCGCAAAATTTTGTAAGTATTTTCTGTAACTTGAATGTGTCCAGGTTGTCCATGAGATTCCATGCGACTGGCAGTATTTACCGTATCTCCCCACAGATCGTAAATAAACTTCTTAGTACCAATAACTCCCGCTACCACCGACCCCGTATTGATGCCAACACGAATGGCAAAATTTTGTTGGGTTTTCGTATTAATTCGAGCGACCGCGGCCTGCATTTCCAACGCCATATCTGCGATAGTTTCTGCATGATCGATCCGAACTTCTGGTAATCCTCCTACCACCATATAAGCATCGCCGATAGTTTTAATTTTTTCTAATTTATACTTTTCGGTCAAGCGATCGAATTCAGAAAAAATTCCATTTAATTGTTCTACCACTTCAATAGGCGATAAGTGTGCTGACATCTCCGTAAATCCGACCAAATCGGCAAACAATACCGTTACTGCATCAAAACTATCGGCAATTGTTTGATCTTCTTTGAGGCGATCGGCAATGGATTTGGGCAGAATATTTAAGAGCAAATTTTCACTTTTTTCCTGTTGTTTTTGTAAGGCTGCTTCGGCTTGTTTGCGCTTGACAAATTGACCTAATTGATTCCCCATTGCCGCCATCATTTGCAGTAAATTCTCATCGGGAGGTAACTTTTCTCGACCGAAAAAACTCATTACTCCTAACATTTCATTGCCGCTTTGAATGGGAAATGCAAACGCCGATCGCAGTCCCGATCGCGCTGCGGAAGAATTCAAACCAAAGTCTGTATCGCCACTGAGATCGGCAATCCATTGAGGATATCCCCTCTCCCAAACTCGTCCCGCTAAACCAGTTCCTGCTTGTAAAATCACTATTCCTGTAATATTAATAAACTCAGTCACAATAGCCTCGGGGTTCGTCCATAAATCCATACGACGCAAACCCGAATGGGGCGATAATTCGGTGTGATCGAGAGGGGCTGTTGTCGTAAAATTAGCAGTAATGGTTTTATGGCCTTCTTCTGGTATGGGTTGCCATAACTCTCCCACATCCCAACCCAAAATCTCTCCGATCGCCTTTAAAATGCGTTGAGTATCGGTTTCAAGAGAAGAAGATTCAGATAAAATATTAGCGATCGCATATTGAGCCGTTAGTCGTTGCTGAGTGCGTTTGCGTTCGGTAATATCGCGCCCAATATAAACAATTTCCGGCGTTAAAGTTAAATCTTGCGCTTCCGATCCAACTTGAATCAGGGAACAAGAAAAAGCAACATCAATCTTAGAATCGGTTTTAGTCCGACAACTCACCTCAATATTACAGGTTAATCCTCCTTCTCGTGCAATGGTTTCTTGTAATGGGTAAAAAATGCGATCGCCTTCTTCAACTAACAAAGAAAGATGTTTCTCAATTAAATCATTTTTTGCATACCCAAATAATCGTTCTGTTGCTTCATTAACAGTTTTAATAATTTGCTGGGTATCAGTGACAATTAAAGCATCAGCGATAGAAGTAACGATGCGATTAATATAATTGCGCGAAGCCGTCAGCGCTAAATTGAGTAACTTCGTTTCATTAGTCGATTGAACTAAAGTTTGTTCTAGAGTCATTTTCTCGGTGACATCTTCAACAAACAAAATCAATAAATTCTTTTTATTCTCGATTTGTCCATAATGCTGAAAATACAAATCAATATATAAATTTGTTTTGCGATCGCCTTGGCGAGTAATCCCTTGTAGGGCAAAATCTTCTCGTTCTCCTGCTAAAATTTCTGCTAAAATCTCCTCACAGCCAAATAGTTCCGGAAACCCTTCCCGAATGTCTTGTCCCATTTCAATGAAATCAGATTTATCAACAAATTGTTGAACGCCCTGCGATCGCGCAATAATTGCTAAATCTGGATCGAGAACCAGATAATGAATGTGATGGGGAATAATGATATTGTGCATGGGATTAAATTATCCGTTACCAATTCTCAGGAAGCGAATAACGAATAATAACGAACAAATAAATTAGACAGCAACAAGCATACTCGCCGCCAATTCGTGAAAAAGGTCATTTACGTCTTTTCCTGTTTTTGCCGAAGTTGCATAAGTGGCAATGACTTGGGGATAATCAGCTTGAAATTGATTGTTTGAGTGAGAAAGTTGCAAGACTTTCTCTTCACTAATCAAATCTGATTTATTCAAAGCAATAATAACCCATCCTTTGGGATTTATTTTAAAAAATAAATCCAGATGATCCCGTAAATGCTCCATCGTTTCTTGACGCTTGACATCGGCAACAATAATTGCACCCTTTGCACCCTGAAGATAAGCCGGGGCGATTGATTTAAACTGCGTTTGCCCCTCAATGTCCCAAATCAAAAGTTCAACGAGTTTTTCTTCTTCTTTTTCTCCCTGTTTCAGATTGACGACTTTGCGAGATAATTTTACTCCCACGGTAGATAAATATTCGTCACTAAATTGATCATCCACAAATCGACGAATTAGACTGGTTTTTCCTACACTGAAATCCCCAATCAGACAAATTTTCTTGGAAATTTTACCCATAAACTACTCTACCAAAAATCCTTAAAGAAATTGTAATTATTCGTCTGAGAACGCCAATTCAAAGCGAACGCAGCGACTCCATTTTAACGGTTGTTCGGCAGCTACATCCGGGGGAGCCTCCGGGACGCTAATGGCCTCCAAGCGTTCGGCACCGATGCCGCGACGCTCTAACTCTCGTCGTACCGCGATCGCCCGTTCTGAAGAAAGCACCTGATTATTTTCCGATTGTCCCGTCGGATCCGCATGACCAATAATCTTTAAACGCAGTTCGGGGTATTCGTTGAGAAACCTTTGAATGGGAACAAGTGTACTAGATATTTCCTCGGATGTCAATCGGGAAGAAGCCTCTTCAAAATAAAGGCGCTTTTGCAAGACTTCTGGGAGTAATTGGGAGCGATCTACGGTATCAATACCGGGTAGCTTTTGAAAAGCATTAATAATCGTACTGTAATCTTCCAGTTTGGCGACACCTCCCCGCAAGATTACCTTCCCTGGAGAATATGCGGCAGTAATATCAATATCGCGCTCGCGGTTAAGCAGAGAAGTGACTAACTCAATCGAAGTCGCAACCCAAGCGGGATCTGGAGGAACCTGAACCACTGCAATTTGATTGTCAACTTCCAGTTTGGGATTAATTCCCTGTACCATTGTCATTGCATTATTTTTAATCTCCATCGAAGGAACGCGACCCGTTAGGGTTACTTTTTTACCGCGAACTATAGGTTCTAGTTCGGTATAAGACGACGCTTCTAAATCCACTAAGGCATCTTCAATGCGCGTTTCCATGCGCTGGTTGAGATAACCGCGCACTTGAAAATAGCCCCAAGGTAGAATGACGAGAAGAACAATTGCTCCCAATAAGCTCAGTAATGCAGTGGGAGATGATTTCTTTTCTGATGGGGGAGGGGGAATTATTTTCTCTAATAGCGCGGGAATAGCTGTGGGAACGGTTTCAGAATCTCCTTCAAATTCTTCCATTTCCCGCCCGTGTTTTTGGACGATTTGGCCGAGGGTTCGACGCAGATGCTTGACGAAAGGTTGGGGTGGATCTCCTTTCACGGCGACGGCGAGATAGCAATATCCTGCTACTTCTAAAATAATGCGAGAATCTCCATATTCAATCTCGTTAAGCTCGGCAATTTCCCCAGATTGGGCAATACAGTCATTGACAAAACTACGAATGGCGGTGAGCATTCCTGCTAACATATTCGACTCGAGACGCTGTTCTAAGGCGGGTTGAATTTCTGAGATGACCAGTCCCGAGGCTTTGTGAATCAGGAAAATTGCCTGTACTGTGACGGGCATGGATTCTTGCAGGATTAATTCTGCTTCGGATACTCCTTGCAGTTTGGCGCGAATTTTGCGAATCACGCCTTCGGGACTTAAAGTAGTTTCGACTTTTTCATTGATCGCTGAAACCACCTCCACCATATATTTCGAGACGGTAGAGCCGATGACGGGATAGAGTGCGTCTACCATTGCATCTTTTTCAACTTCGATTTGTTGTTTGATCGCTCGTCCCATTTCCGGTCCGATGGCTGCGGAGATGGCATCTTTATCGACTTTGATTTGTTCGCAAATCGCAGAGGCCATTTCTGGCCCCAAGGCTTTAGCGATTTCTTGAGGAGATTTTTGAATTTCTTTGGCGATCGCCTCGGGAATGAGGTCTGCGATCGCCGCACTCATTGCACCGCGATTTTGTTGAGTGCGCTTCTGAATAACCTCATCAATGATAGGTATCATCACTTCCATGACTGCTTCTTGGGACACTCCCACTTTCATTTTGAGGAGTTGTACCATGAGGGGAACGAGAGGATTAATCACTTCCGTGGGTTCGTCAACCCGATCCTCGAGGGCAGATAATTTGTCTTCTAACTCCTCAATGGTGCCGTGTAGCCGCATCATCTCTTCTTCGCTTAAAGATTTAGCAGCAGTCTCTAACTCTCCTAACATCGGTTTGAGATCGATTTTTGTTTTGGAAAGTTGGGTTTGAGCTTTAGGCTGAGTTTGAGATTTAGGTGGAGTTTGAGCTTTAGGCTGAGTTTGAGCTTTAGGCTGAGTTTGAGCTTTGGGCTGAGTTTGAGCTTTTTGGGGTTTGGCTGTTGTTGGAGCAGACTGTTCGAGTTCGTGCAGTCGTTTGAGAGAATTTTCAAAAGTAATGAGATTGGGAATATCGATTTCTTCTTCTTCGGGTATTTTCGGTGCTTCTAACTTAGGAGATTCCGTCAGGAGAAAATCTCGCAAATCTTTGAGGGGATCGTCGAGTTCTTCACCACGAGGTTTAAAGAGACCAGAACTTGCTGGAGATGAGGTTTTTGGTTTAGTTTTCCTTCCACCTGAACCATTTTGACGTTGGCGATCGCCCTTAGATTGTCGTGAGGGAGGGGGGGGAGGGTTTTTTCGATCGGCTGATTTTTCTGATTTTTCGTTTGTTTGAGGGGTGACTTTCTCAGGAGAAGATGAACTCAGAGCCGACACGGGCATATCCGGGGCGGGATTTGTGTCAGAGGGATTGGTTGTAGAATGCACCATAGGAGGATTATCCAGTTTTACAGGTTCGGTTGCGCTGTTTTGTTTTCCTGGAGGAGTTTTCTGAGGTTCGAGGGAGGAAGAGACTGGCGGTGCTATAGTTTGACTCTCTTCTATTTCCTCTACCAGAGAAGGGGTTTCAATCTGGGGGGTTTGGCTTGGGGATACGGCAGGTTCAATTAAACTCTCGAATAGAGCGGGGAGATTTTCTGTATCCAGTTCTGTATCCAGTTCTGTATCCAGTTTTGTATCCAGTTTTGTATCCAGTTCTGTATCCAGTTCTGTATCCAGTTTTGTATCCAGTTTTGTATCTAGTTTTGTATCTAGTTTTGTATCTAGTTTTGTATCCAGTTTTGTATCCAGTTCTGTATCCAGTTCTGTATCTACTAAAGATGGCCAATCATCATCATAGAAAGAGGGAGTTTCGGTACGATCGGAGGGAGAAGGCTGAAATTTGGTGATTTTCTGCGCCCAGGTTGAAATGGGGGGAGAGATATCTTCTTCAGAGTCTTCGGGGAGGCGATCGCCAGACAAGAGGGAGTCAAATTGAGGCGAATCTTGCGGAGTTTGACCCAATAACTGTTCGAGATCGTCAAATGTTAATCCAAGTGTTAATCCTTCTGGATCTAGTTCTGAATCTAAATTGGGTTGCGCGAGGTCAGAACTCTTACCTTCTGAGGTTTCTAACCGGTCATTTTTTAGGTCATTTCCTCGAGTTTTCTTGGGTTCGAGAGGTTCTTCCGTTGATTTTTCTGTTAATTCTTCACGATCCGGTTCTGCCCAGAAATCCAATAAAGCATCCCATGCCTGAGTGCGTTTTTCTGCATCACCCGAACCCCGAGGCCGATCTGCCCCGTTCCCATTTGAGTTTCCTGAAGTTGAATTTTGTTTAAACATCATAAGCCGCTATCCGCATCCCGAGGATTCAACCCCATAGCACCAATAGTAATTCAATTCTCAATCATCAGTAAAGAATGAATTGGAAATTGACGATCAAAAATCCCCAAGCATTGCCTCTCGTCCCTCCTCATCCCTTACACTCTAAACCCTACAGCCTGCTGTTAAAAAATTGAAGTTGGCAAGAGAGGCAAAACCAGACTGGTAAAATAGTAAACCAAGGGGGCTGTAAAAACATAGCTGTCTGTGCGATCGAGAATGCCTCCATGACCAGGAATGAGTTGTCCGGAATCTTTAACCCCAGCATCTCGTTTCATCATCGATTCGGTTAAATCCCCTAAAAGACTGGTAATCCCAATCGATATTCCGATGAGAACGCCACTCAACTGCCAGCTATGCCAGTGTAAATACCATGCCCCCAAGGTGGCAACGCTGATGCTGCCTAGAATACCAAATACGGCTCCTTCTACGGTTTTTTTGGGACTAATAGCAGACAGTCGCGTGCGCCCGAAATATTTGCCTATCAGATAGGCACCAATATCCGCAGCCCAAATACAGCCAAAGGTTAAAAAGGTAGTGGTTAAAGCGGGGGAGAGATGATTGAGGCTAAAAGGAGCTTGCCAAGAGCGATCGCCGAAAAGATTGAGCAAAAAAGGAACATCCAGAGAGGAATTAGCCATTATCTCTTGTGGGTTCGCGATCGCCAAGTCTACCCGCAAGCGAATCCAATAACTCGGCAAATATCCCCCATAAAATAAGCCTAAAATCGAGGTGGAAATATCGGCGATCGTGGCAATTTTGGGCTGGAAGAGCAAGTAAAAACAGATTAAGGTTCCGCCTATGGGAAAAAGTGCATCGGTAAGATCGGGAAGGATTGTGGCGATAATCAGTAAGAGTTGAGAAATAATAAGAGTTGTTTTGGCGGCGGGTTCAATTCCTTTGGCTCGCACCATTTGAAAATATTCTGATTGTCCCAAAAAAACGATAATCATAAATCCGGCGGTAAAGACCCAGCCACCAGCAATAATCATTAATAGGGCGACGGCGATCGCAATGATTGCACTCAAGATGCGAGACCAAGGCATAAGCAATTTATAATCCAAGATTAGGAGTGAGAAGAGATAAGGCAAGATTAAGGAAATCCTATCAAAAATTTAACCTTAAAACTTCTCCCCGCTTAAAATAAAAATAGGATTAACCGCAGCAAAGGTTTGATGAATACCGCGCTTTTCCAGGCGGTTTGCTGATGATTGTACAACTTCGAGGTTTCTGGCTTGCAGTTGTGCAAACCCTTCGGAAAGGGCGTAAAGATTTTCGAGATTGTTGGCAGTGGCGACTATTCTACCTTTAGGTTGCAGTTCCTCCCAGAGGGCTTTGAGGACGATCTGAATCGGTTTTCCCCCTTCCAAACAAATTCTCTGCGGTTTGGGATGCAGGTCTTGCAAACAGTCCGGTGCATTGCCTTCGATAACGTTAACATTCTTAACTGAGAAGCGATCGCAGTTCCGTCGGATTAAGTTGGCAACTTCTTCATCTCGCTCTACGGCAACAATTGTACCTTTCGGACAAAGTAGCCCCGCTTCTACGGGAATTGTTCCAGTTCCTGCGCCAATATCCCACAAGACGGAGTGAGACTCCAAACGCAGTGCAGATAGCAGCAGGAGACGCACCTCTCGCTTACTTAAAGGAATTCCCGGAAGTTGCTCGAATAAGTCGTCGGGAATACCAGGGGTTTTATAAGGCCAGAGCATAGTTGAGATTAGGATAAAGAGGTGCAGAGAGAAGAGAGGAAGAGAGAAAAAGGGAGCAAGATAAAAGATAATGACTCTAATGCCTTGTTACCTATTGGGGGATAATCAAGGCGATTTTACCTGTAGATGAACCCATTTCGATCGCTTTATGGGCTTTTGAGGCTAGGGCGAGGGGGAAAGTTTGACCCAAGTGAATTTTTAATCGCCCCGAGTCGATCCACTCAGCACATTGGCGCAAAATTTGGCTGTGGTATTTTTGAGCCTCAAGGAGTCCCTCTAACATAGGCGTTAACATCAATTCCATACTAATACGTTGATTGCGCTTGCGGGCGAGTTTTAAGTTACCTTGGCTTGTATCAGGTTCGAGAAGTGTCACTAAATCGCCACAATACTTTACAGCAGGGATGGTATCAAAAAAGGTCTTTCCCCCAACGGTATCGAAGGCCAGATCGACTCCTTTTCCTTGGGTCCAGGCGATCGCCTCTTCCACAAAGTCTTTTTGGTGATATAAAATCGGGCGATCTGCGCCCAATTGTCTCACCAATCTCTCTTTATCGGGGCTGCTAACTGTAGTACAAACTTCTGCCCCTTTAATCTTACTAAGCTGAATGGCGACGTGACCAACTCCACCGGCTCCTGCATGAATTAAGACCTTTTGCCCATTTTCGAGCCTTCCTCGGTCATATAACGCCTCCCAAGCGGTAATTAAAACTAGGGGTGCAGCAGCAGCTTCGGCGAAAGAGAGAGTTTTGGGCTTAAGAGCAAGATAATGTTCCTCGACAAGGGCATATTGAGCATAATTTCCTGTCCCAGTTTGTCCGAGTCCACCAAAGCAATAATAGACCTCATCTCCTGGTTTAAATTGGCTGACTTCCGAGGCAATTTTTTCGACAACTCCCGCCCCATCGCAGCCCAAAATGGCGGGCATTTGGGTTGGATAAAATGTCCCTCGATGGCGGAGTTTTGTATCGATCGGGTTTACTCCTGCGGCATGAAGACGAATTAATAATTGATTGGGTTTTTCTAAAGTCGGTTTGGAAATATCTTGCAGATCAAGAACTTCAGGAGAACCGGTTTCTGTCATTAGGATTGCTTGCATTTTATTATCTATTTTGTTTACTTTGTTCTTCTGCGTTGAAATCCAATAAATATTAAAGTCTTCGCAAGGCTACAATTGGATCGAGTTTGGCCGCACGTCGAGCGGGAAAAACACCAAATCCTAAGCCAACTCCTCCCGATACTCCTACAGCTAGAACAACCGCAAATGGGGAAATAACTGCCGAAAGTGGCGAAATGAGACTAACTAAGATTATGCCACTAATTCCCACGATTGTGCCGACTATACCTCCAGCAACAGAAAGGATGGTTGCTTCGACTAAAAACTGTGCCAAAATATCATTTTCCTTTGCCCCCATTGCCTTTCGCAGTCCAATTTCTTGCGTTCTTTCTGTGACGGAAACTAACATAATATTCATAACGCCAATACCACCGACAAGTAAAGAAATTCCGGCAATTCCCGCCAGCAATGTTGTTAGCCCGCCAGTGACAGTTCCCACAATGTTCAAGATGTCTTTTTGGGTTCGTACTGTAAAATCATCTTCCCCGACAATTTTATGGCGTAAGCGTAATAAATTTTCGAGTTGAAATTTAGCAGCGTTAATACTTTTTTGATCTCGCGCTGAGACAGAAATAAAACTAATTTCAGTTCCATAAATAGATGTTTTTCCGACTAACTGATTTGCCATTGTTGTTAGAGGAAGGAACATGATATCGTCTTGATTTGTTCCCAGAAATGCCCCTTTAGATTTCATTACGCCAATAACTTCAAAACTAATATTCTTAATACGAACTTGTTCCCCAATGGGATCGCGATCGCCAAAATATCTTTCAGCACGTTCCGATCCTAAGACAACAAATCTAGTATTGCGTTGAAGATCAAGTTCAGTAATAAAACGCCCTCGATCAATTTCATAATCTCGCACGGGCATAAATTCTGGTGTTACGCCAGTTATTAAATGTCTGGCATTACGATCTTTATAGGCGGTAATCATTTGTGCGTTGATTTGTGGCGCAACTAAATCCACAGAAGGCACTTGAGAGGCGATCGCCTCAGCATCTTCTAAAACTAATGTTTTGGGCAAATCAAAAGTCGTTTCTCGATCTTGTTGCGATCCTGGTACGATAAAAATTACATTAGGTCCAAGGGATTCAAACTCATCATTAGCAAGTTTTTGCGCCCCTTGTCCAAAACCAATCATGGCAATCACGGAAGCGTTACCAATCACGATTCCCAACATTGTCAAGACACTTCTTAGTTTATTACTCAGCAGTGTATCGACTGCCATTCTAATACTTTCTGTGGTTTCCATCTTTTCAGTTCCCTCCTATCCACTATCCACTATCCACTATCCACTATCCACTATCCACTATCAACTATCCACTATCCACTATCCACTATCCACTATCCACTATCCACTATCCACTATCCACTATCCACTATCCACTATCCACTATCCACTATCCACTGCATATTACTCTTCTTTTTTAGGTTGATATTTCTCAGGCAATTCAATGAAAACTCGCTCCCCTGGTTGTAAGCCAGTAATAACTTGAGTTTTGTCCTCAAGAGTCGCCCCTAAAACCACTTTTTTAAATTCGGGTTTCTCATTGTCATCAGCGACCATAACACCTTTTTCACCATCCTGGGTAACGATCGCCACCGTGGGAATAACCAAAGTCCTCGCGAGTTGCTCCCCCAAAAATGTAACATCGACATTCATTCCCGACAGCAATTCTTTTTGGTTGGGATCAACTGCAATTCTGATTTCAAAAGAAGTTACATTATCTTCTACCACCGCTTCGGGAGCCACCAAGCGCACGACACCGCGAAAAACCTTATTGGGAAAGGCATCGGCAACAATTTCTACGGGTTGTCTCGGTTGTAATTGGCTGACATCAATTTCGGGGATTTTTGCCAAAACTTCCAAACCTCGGGCGATCGCCACAATTGAAGTTGAAGTCGCCGAAGCCGTCGCCGAAGCCGAAGTGGTGGGGGTAATAAAAGCTCCCGGTGTCGCATATCTTTGGGTGACAATGCCCTTAAACGGCGCTCGAATGAGAGAATCTTGGAATCTCACTTGTACTTCCTGGACTTGCGCCCGTGCCGCCGCCGCCGCCGCTTGTAACTGTTCAACTTCAGCCCGAGCGGTTCTTTCCCGCTCCGTCAGGGAAGCCTGAGCTTCCCTCGCGCTCGCCCCTAATTGTTCGATTTCTGGACGCTCCGTTCCTATTTCTCGCTGGCGATCCTGTTGTGCAGCAAATAACTCCGCCTCAGCACTGCGTAACTCAATGGATGCGTCATCAAAGGTATTTTCGGAAACTGCCCCCGCTTGCGTGGGAATTTGATAGCGCTCAAAACGACTTTTTGCCCGCTTGTAGCGTTCTTCGGCGGCAGCAACCCGCGCATTGGCTTGATTGAGTTCCGTAGGAATACGAGCCTGTGCTTCTCGTACTCCCGCACTGGCACCGGCAAAACGAGCGCGAGCTTGGAGGACTTCCTGGGGAATTCTGGTTTGTGCGGCTTGCAAATTGGCGATCGCCTGTTGGAAGTTTGCTTGAGCCTGTAAGCCTTGGGCGCGGATTTCTTCGTTGTCCATCACCGCTAAAGGCTGTCCTTCCTCCACTTGCATCCCTTGTTCGACAAGAAGTTGTCGGAGAATGCCCGCTTGTTTGGGGCTAATATTAACGCTTTGGAAGGGAGTCACGGTTCCGCTTGCTTTGACCTGGACGCGCAGGGATTCTTCTTCGACTAGAACAGTATACTGTTCTAGTTCCGAGGTATCCCCGAAAACCGCGTTATAGGTAATAGCACCAACGCCGACAATACTGGCACCAGCAATGCCGAAAATGAGCCAAGGGAGGAGATTTCGCGATCGCGCAGAAAATATCATAAGGATCGATAAAACAATACGAGGAGCTTTTGAACCATCATTACAGAAAAAAAGCGAGAAAGCCTGCAACCTTATCTGAAATTTTTCCAGATTTGCAAAAAGACGAGTTCGCATTGCTATACTAACAAAATGCCGCAGGTGCAAGCCCCCTAGGATGCGTCGGATCGATATCAGAATCGATATAGTCGCTAAATATAGCTAAAATATGGCAGAATATTGCCCCGCGATCGCCTAGAAACTCTAATGCTGGCAACTGGATAGCGATAACCAGAATAAACACGATCAATATTAAAGGTTTGAAACGATATTGTGCTTAAGAGGAACTGGTTACTTTCAGCTTTAGCAATAGCAGGGTCTTGGCAGTTGGCGGCCCCCGTCTTCGCACAAGCCTTGTTGCCCTATACGTTTAACGTAGATGCCAATGATTTCGAGCAAAATGGTGCTATTCTCGTCCAAGATGTTGTCCAACTCGTGCGTTTCGAGCAATACGGTTTAGCACTTCCCCGAGCCAAATTAGCCACTCAGTTGGCTCCCAATCTTTTTGAGTCTTGGTTTATTTTGGGTAGCCTCTACATTCAGCAGCAAGAACTCGATCGCGGTATTGAGGTGCTGTTAAAGGCGCAAAAACTTGCTCCGGAAGAGTCTGGGATTTTATTTACTTTGGGATCTGCTTATTTCCAAAAAGGCCAGTATGAAGAAGCCTTGGAAGTCTTGGAAACGGGACTGAGCATCAATCCTGAGTCCACTGAAGCATTATTTGACTTGGGCAATACTTATTTGATGTTGCAACGCTATCCCAAGGCGATCGCCTCTTATGAAGTTGCTTTTGCTCAACAAAAGGAATTCTGGCCGGCGGTTAACAATATTGGCTTGGTTAAATACGAACAAGGGGACACTGAGGAGGCGATCGCCAAATGGCGCAGCGCCCTTGCGGTGGCTCCTGAAGCGGTGGAACCCAAACTGGCGATCGCTGTTGCGCTCTACACTAGAGGAGAACAGGAACGCGCCTGGCAACTGGGAGAAGAGGCACTGTCCCTCGATCGCAAATATGCAGAGTTAGACTTTCTCAAGGAAAACCTTTGGGGAGAGAGGCTTTTAGCTGATGCTGCCAGTTTTTTAGCGACTCCTCGCATTCAGGAATTGGTGAGCCGATAAACCTGTGATAAACACGGGAATTGGTTGTCATTTAAAAAGAGGGACTTGACCAGTCCCTCTTTTTGTAGTACAAAAGTATGTATAGAAAAGGAAACTAAACTTGGCTCGATCTACCCAGGAATAACGACTATGGCCTATTTTTCATCTCACGGATTTATTCCTCAACATCGGGTAATAATCGTTTAATCTCAGCCACAAATTCTTTGTGATCCACCACGGGTTTAGAGATATAACCATCGGCACCGCTTTGTTTGAGGAAGTTTTCGCGATCGCCTTCCATTGCGTGAGCCGTGACTAAAATAATCGGCAGATCGGCAGTTTGGGGATCGGCTTTTAGCATCTGTGTAATTTTAATACCATCAATGGGTTGCCCTTGATAGACGCTATGAGCCAGGGAAACATCCATTAAAATAATATCAACCTCCCGAGATTGGGCGTATTGGATCACTTCTTCAACATTTTCCGTCCCTTTAACCTTTAAACCGCCCCGTTTTGTGAGAATCTTGGTAAAAACGCGGAGATTAATGGCATCGTCTTCTACAATCAGAACGGTCAGAACGGTTTTCATAAATGTCAATCGCCAACAATGCGAATAAGAATGGGCAATAGGGAGTAAAGAGGGAGGCTTCATCTTTTGCAAGATTCCCATAACTTAGGATAATCCACTATCCCCTCTAAGCTGTAAGAAAAATCATTAAGAAGGACACAGACACTCATGGCGAAACAATTAAATCTACTAGAGACCGGACAAATCATTCCCACAGCACTCCATACAGAAATGGAACGGTCTTATCTAGAATATGCCATGAGTGTCATCGTCGGTCGAGCGCTGCCCGATGTGCGGGATGGCTTGAAACCGGTTCATCGCCGGATTTTGTATGCCATGCACGAGTTGGGTTTAACCCCCGATCGCCCCTATCGCAAATGCGCTCGGGTGGTGGGAGATGTTTTGGGCAAATATCACCCCCACGGGGATCAGTCGGTCTACGATGCCCTGGTGCGGATGGTACAGGAATTTTCTTCTCGTTACCCCCTTTTGGCGGGTCACGGTAATTTTGGCTCGGTGGATAATGATCCCCCGGCTGCGATGCGTTACACGGAAACAAGATTAGCGGCGATCGCCCATGAAGCCATGTTGGGCAATATTGGCGAAGCGACGGTAGATTATGGCAATAATTTTGACAATTCTCAACAGGAACCGGTGGTTTTACCGGCTCAGTTGCCTTTGTTGCTCCTTAATGGCTGCACGGGGATCGCGGTGGGGATGGCGACTAATGTACCTCCTCACAATCTCAGAGAATTGGTGGATGGTTTAATTGCTTTGATCGATAAGCCAGATTTGCCCGATGAAAAACTCTGGAAGTTAATCCCCGGTCCTGATTTTCCCACGGGAGGGGAAATTGTCGGGACAAAAGGGGTGCGGGAGGCTTATGAAACGGGACGAGGTATTATGACCATGCGGGGAGTCGCCCGCATTGAGAAGGTGCAGGGGGGGACAAAGAGACGCAGGGAAAAAGCGGCGATCGTGGTGACGGAATTACCCTATCAGGTGAATAAGGCGGCGTGGATCGAAAAGGTTGCTGATTTGGTCAATCAAGGGCGTATGGAAGGCATTTCTGATATTCGCGATGAAAGCGATCGCGATGGGATGCGGGTGGTGATTGAAACCAAGCGGGATGCTAACCCGAGGGAGGTTTTGCGCCAACTTTACAAACAAAGCGCCCTCCAAAGCAATTTTGGGGCGATTTTATTGACCTTGGTGGATAATAAGCCCTGTCAGTTGAGTTTGCGGGAAGTTTTAGAGGAGTTTTTGAAGTTTCGCGAGGAAACGCTAACTCGTCTCTATACCTACGATCTTGAGGAATCCCAACGACGACAGCATTTGATTGAAGGGTTATTAGCAGCGTTAAATAATCTCGATCTAACTATTGACATTCTCCGTCATGCCCCAGATGGAACAACGGCCAAAGTGAGTTTAAAAGAGCGTTTGGACATTAGCGAATCTCAGGCTGATTCGATTTTAGCCATGCCCATGCGCCGTTTAACGGGGTTAGAGAGGCAGAAATTGGAGACGGAGGCTCAAGAGTTACAAGAAAAGATTGCGGGGTTAGAGTTATTGTTGCGCGATCGCACGGAATTTCTCAAATCTCTCAAGAAAGACCTCCGCACTCTCAAGCGCAAGTTTGGGGACGATCGCCGCACTCGCATCGTCACGGAAGAATCCCTTAAGGGAGGAGAGAAAAAGAAGGAAAAAGGGAAAAAGAAGGAGGAGAAAACCCTAACCCCAACCCTCAGCACTGAAAATTTATTCACTATTCCCGATGATGCGGTGTTGGAGGTGACGCGCAAAGGGGGAATTTGTTGGCAGTCCCCCCCTTCCAAGCCCAAAGCGGCGAAGAATCCGGAAGATTTGCTGCTTTGTCGGGAGGCGATCGCCGGGCGAAAGGAATTGGTGGTGGTGACGGATAGCGGTAAGGCTTATCCTTTACTCCTGGGGGATATTCCCGCATCGGGAGGGAAGGCTGTACCGTTGGTTAAATTCCTGCCCAGTAGCGTCAAAAATAAGCGAGAAGCTATCTTTTCTTGCTTTTTTGTTCCCCAAGACCTGAAGCAGAACTTTCTCGTTCTAATGACCCAAAACGGACGGATTAAGCGTTTGGCGGGGGCTGAGGTGGCAGAATTGACAAATCGCGGCTCCTTGCTGATTAAATTTAAAGAGGACGATTGTTTAAATTATTTGGGTTGGGCGCAAGAAGGGGATGAAATGGCGATCGCGACTTCTGCGGGACGAGTTTTACGATTGAATGTTGATGATGAACAACTGCCGGTAATGGGACGCAATACCCTCGGAAATCAAGCGACGCGGGTGCGAGTCAAGGAGGAAATTATTGGGGGGATAACGCTTCCACCAGAGCAAGATTTGTTGATTGTCACCCAACAAGGTTACGCCAAACGCATTCCTTTAAATCTCATTCGTAAGGTGAATCGCGGCGATATTGGTACGCAAGTGATGCAGTTTGTCGATAAAAGCGATCGCTTGATCGGAATTATGGTAGCACCGCCGGAAAATCAACGCTTTGTGGCAATTTCTCAGACTCAGCGCTTGCTTTACATCCCAGTGAAGTCGGTGAAAGTATGGGGAAAAGATGGGGTTGGCGATCGTATTTTTCAATTGAAAGATAATGAAACAATTGTGGAAATTGCTCGCGGGTAATTATATTCAGTTTCGCGATCGCGATAAAACTTCAGCCCAATATTTAGATAGGATGTAGGGAAGAATCGATCGTTGTTTATTGATCAGAGGCTGATGGCATATACGACCCAACAACTCATTTCTATTCTCGATCGCGAAATGCAAGCAGGTTGGCAAGGCAAGCGGATTTTACTGTCTGCGAAAGAACGCTTTAACGATCCCGTTCTTTCCTTAGTATTAGGTCATGATAAAATCAGTAAAGTCTATGCCTATCGAGAATTTCGCGAACAAATCCATCATTACCAACACCAATACAAAGTTTCTGGTTTAATTTGGCGAACCTGTAAGTTTAAGGAAGAAAGTCTCTTTTATCCCGAACTCCATAATCAACTCGCTGCTATTCCCGAAGACAAGGAAATTTTGCAAGGGTCGAAAGAATCAGTATTGCGATTTTGGCGGCAACACAGTCAGGATTTAAAGTTGTGGTTGCTGGGTAAAGAACAACAGCGAATGACTGTAGAAATGGTGGAAGAATTGGCAAAAGAAGCAGAATGGGCGGAAATGGATACAACTTTAAATGAACTCTATCTGGGGCTATGCTGGGGAAATCCTCAAGAATGTCGCTATCAATGGGCTATGCCTGAGTCGGGATGCCGTCGTATTGCGGCGGCTCCCAATGAACCTAGTACAATTAAAATTTAGACGTGGATTTTGGGAGGGGCGATCGCCAAAAAAACAAAAAATAGGGCAGGAAAAACCTACCCTATTCGATCGCGCAAACTTAAAACTTAGCCCATCAAAGACTTAGCTTTACTGACAACATTCTCAACGGTGAAGCCAAACTTTTCGAGTGCTACATCACCAGGACAAGAAGCACCATAACGATTAATACCAATGGTATTCTCTTCGCTGCCTGCATAGCGACCCCAACCGAAAGTAACTCCGGCTTCTACGGCTAAACGAGTTGTAACGGCTTTCGGTAAAACAGACTCTTGATAAGCCGCATCTTGTGCTTCAAACATCTCCCAACTGGGCATGGAAACAACGCGGACTTTCTTACCTTCAGCCCGTAATTTATCTGCTGCATTCACACAAAGCTCAACCTCGCTACCGGTACCGATGAGGATAATATCCGGTGTTCCTTCCCCCCCAGATAGGACGTAAGCACCCTTCTCCGCCTTAGCAATGGAACTGCCTTCCAAATTGGGTAAACTTTGGCGAGAGAGGGCTAAGAGAGTGGGTTGTTTCTTCCCTTCAGCTTTGGCTTTTTCCACGGCAACTTTATAAGCCGCAGAGGTTTCATTCCCATCCGCAGGACGGTAAACGATTAAATCGGGGATCATTCGCAGAGATGCGATATGTTCGACGGGTTGGTGGGTGGGTCCATCTTCCCCGAGGGCGATGGAGTCATGGGTCATGACCCAAATAACTCCCGCTTGGGACAAGGCAGACAAGCGAATAGCATTCCGCATATAGTCAGTGAAGACCAAGAAGGTCGCACCGTAGGGAATTAAGCCGGAACCATGCAGGGCGATACCATTACAAATTGCCCCCATACCGTGTTCCCGGACTCCGAAACGGAGGTTTTTGTTAGCGTACTGTCCTTTCTGGAAATCCCCTGTACCCTTGATCAGGGTCTTATTTGAGGGAGCCAAATCAGCAGAACCGCCAAAAAGCTCGGGTAGCATTCCCGCGATCGCATTTAAGGTCGCCCCAGATTGATTCCGAGTTGCATCTTTCTTGGTTTCTGGGGTATAAACGGGCAGGCATTTGTCCCAATCTGCGGGCAGTTTACCGCTAATCATGCGCTCGAAGAGGGCAGCATCTGCGGCATACTTGGTTTTATAGGTGGCAAAGGTTTGATTCCACTCTGCTTCTGCACTGGCACCGCGATCGATCGCCTTGCGGAAGTGTGCTAAGGCATCCTCGGGAACTTCAAAAAAGCCGTATTCCCAACCCAATTCTTTGCGGGTTGCAGCCACTTCATCATCCCCTAATGCTGCACCGTGGGAGTCGTGGGAGTTGGCTTTATTGGGGGAACCGAAACCGATAGTAGTGGTGACTTTGATTAAAGAGGGCTTGTCGGTGACTTTCTTGGCTGCTTCAATGGCCGCCGCGATCGCATCAACATTGGTATTACCATCGGGAACGTGCTGGACGTGCCAACCATAAGCCTCAAACCGCTTGCTAACATCTTCCGTGAAGGATAGATCCGTGAACCCATCAATGGAGATGTGGTTGTCATCGTAGAGGGCGATTAATTTCCCTAAACCGAGGTGTCCGGCTAAAGAACAGGCTTCTCCGGAAATTCCTTCCATATTGCAACCATCACCAACGATCGTGTAGGTATAGTGGTCTACAATGGTCGCGTCTGGCTTGTTGAACATGGCGGCTAAATGAGCCTCAGCCATGGCCAAACCGACACCATTGGCGATGCCTTGTCCGAGGGGACCTGTGGTAACTTCTACCCCTTCCGTTTCAAAGTTCTCGGGGTGTCCTGGGGTTTTCGATCCCCACTGACGGAATTGCTTAATATCTTCAATACTGACGCTATCATAGCCCGTTAAGTGGAGCAGGGCGTATTGCAACATACAGCCGTGACCGGCAGAGAGGACAAAGCGATCGCGGTTAAACCACTTGGGGTTTTTGGGATTGAAACGCAAAAAACGATCCCAGAGGGCAAAGGCCATGGGTGCGGCTCCCATCGGTAGCCCAGGATGACCGGAATTCGCTTTCTGTACGGCATCAATGGCTAAAAAGCGGATGGAATTGATGCAAAGTTCTTCTAGGGATTGGCTGGCAACGACCATATTTTCTTAAGTTTATTATTAACTACGGTGGCATGGGAAATGAGTGCTGGTCAAGGCTGGCTGACCGCGATCGCCCAAAACTGTTCTTATATCATCCCATTGTTGGGGATCGACGGGCAAGAAGATTAGTGAATTACTGAAGATTAACTGCAAATCAGCATCATAGCGGCTTCGAGATTCACGGGGATGCGATCGCGGCAGAGAAAACCTAAAGCTAGAGAGTGAGGGTTAGCCATTGATTTTAATCAATGGACATCGAACGCAACGGGTTTTAACCCGTCTTGTGTTACAATAAT
>NZ_JACSWA010000403.1 GCF_016888125.1 Spirulina sp. CCY15215 | reverse complement strand
CGCATTTTAGGCGATCGCAGATATAGTAGTTCTATCGTACAGAAATTATAGCGCGATCGCTAAGTTCAGAAGTTATCAGGGTCTAATCCTTTCGCAAGCAGGCGATCGCGCAACTCTTGCAATGTCCTCTGTACCTGTTCTTTTTCTTGTCGTTCCTCAATTTTCTGTCGTCGTTCCTCCATTTTCTGTCGTCGTTCCTCCATTTTCTGTCGTCGTTCCTCCATTTTCTGTCGTCGTTCCTCCATTTTTTCTCGTCGTTCCTCCATTTTTTCCCGTCGTTCCTCAATCCGTTCCCGTTCGGACTCATCTGGACTTCTTAAATACTCCCCAGTTTGGGGATTGAAAAAACGCATCTGACCAT
>NZ_JACSWA010000402.1 GCF_016888125.1 Spirulina sp. CCY15215 | reverse complement strand
TTTTTGAGCCAAGAAGAGTAGAGGATTCGCATTTTAGGCGATCGCAGATATAGTAGTTCTATCGTACAGAAATTATAGCGCGATCGCTAAGTTCAGAGATTATCAGGGTCTAATCCTTTCGCAAGCAGGCGATCGCGCAACTCTTGCAATGTCCTCTGTACCTGTTCTTTTTCTTGTCGTTCCTCCATTTTCTGTCGTTGTTCCTCCATTTTCTGTCGTCGTTCCTCAATCCGTTCCCGTTCGGACTCATCTGGACTTCTTAAATACTCCCCAGTTTGGGGATTGAAAAAACGCATCTGACCATTGGGAAGTA
>NZ_JACSWA010000401.1 GCF_016888125.1 Spirulina sp. CCY15215 | reverse complement strand
GGATAAAATTTACCACAAGCGAGAAGGATTTAGTTTTATTTCACCCTGATGGAGAGCGTTTTGTTGATTTTGTTGAGGTTGTTGAACAGCGCGATCGTCAAAAACAAAGAGCTATTATCGCTGAAAACCAACGCGATCGCGAACGTTTAGAAAAAGAACTTGAAAAACAACGTGCCGATCGCGCCGAATTTGACTTACAAAAAATGAGAGATCGCCTTTTACAATTGGGGATCGATCCTGAT
>NZ_JACSWA010000400.1 GCF_016888125.1 Spirulina sp. CCY15215 | reverse complement strand
CAGGACATCTTAGCTGAAATGGCAGGAAGGGACTAATTACTTGACAGAGGTTTATCACCATGCAGCGAGTACCCGTTCTATCACCCGAAGGCAAACCATTAATGCCCACCAAAGCCAGTCGTGCTAGAAGGTGGCTCAAACAAGGAAAAGCAGTAGGGACGTTCCATGGAACGTCCGTACACAACGATTTAGGCATATTCTGCGTTCAACTTCTGCAAGAACCATCCGGAGAAGAAACCCAACCCATAGCCGTTGGATTAGACCCCGGCAAGCATTATTCAGGGGTTGGGGTTCAATCTGCCCGAGCAACATTGTGGACAGCGCATTTAATCTTGCCGTTCAAAACCATTGTGGAACGGATGGAGTTACGCCGAATTATGCGCCGCGCCAGAAGAGGACGGAGAATTAATCGCAAACTCCCCTTTGAGCAACGGTGTCATCGGCAAAAGCGCTTTTCTAACCGAAGAAAAGGCAAACTTCCGCCCAGTATTCGAGCCAA
>NZ_JACSWA010000040.1 GCF_016888125.1 Spirulina sp. CCY15215 | reverse complement strand
GCTTCTATGGTGTTCCCCAAGGAGAAGGAGAGTTTAGCCTTGAGAAAATAGAACAAGAAGGCTACAGCATTTTTTTTGTGGGCAGTTCGATGGAAGAGGTTCAAACCACAATCAACAACAACAGAATTGAATTAATTCAATTAATTGAATTAGTTGCTGAAGACTATCAAGGATTTAATATTCTCAAAGTTGGCGATCGCTTCTATG
>NZ_JACSWA010000004.1 GCF_016888125.1 Spirulina sp. CCY15215 | reverse complement strand
AAGAGTTAATTGTGTTAATTATAAAGAAATATTTAAGAACAAGAAAAAGACTAAAAACTATTGACTATTGAATTCTCAGGGATTACACTGAGAAAAATTTCCCATTCCCCCATCGTGAAAAAACTCAAACTGCCAAAACTCCTGTATCTCCTGCTCCTAACCGGGTTGATCGCAGCAAGACCCCCCACCGCCCAGGCGCAAACATCCATAACAGCAGCCCCCGACGGCACCGGGACAATAATCAACTACAACGGCAACACCTACCATATCAACGGCGGCACCCAAGCCGGAGCCAACTTATTCCACT
>NZ_JACSWA010000399.1 GCF_016888125.1 Spirulina sp. CCY15215 | reverse complement strand
GTTCGTTAATGTGATGTCGTTGTTCGCAAACAAACCACCACCATTAAAACCAGCACTATTGCCACTCACTGTACTGTTCGTTAATGTGATGTCGTTGAACGCAAACAAACCACCACCATTACCTCCTGCACTATTGCCAGAAACGGTGCTATTATTCACGGCCAGGGTTCCTCGATTGAAGATGGCCCCACCATAGGATCCAAATCCGCCGCTGTTGGCTAATCCGCCGGAAAGGGTGGTCTCGTTCACCTCCAAATCAGCACCTAGTGCAACGTGCAGCAGCCGGAAGCCAGGGGCAGCAGCATCCCGAGCAAGCGTATTCCCCATACCGTTAATCGTCAACTTTTGCGCTGCCGTAATTGAGGGTAAGCCATTGGAGCCATCGATCGAGTTTTCCACTGCTGTCAGGGTAATATTCCCCGCAAAATTAATCGTATCGGTTACTGCATTGCCGTTGGCGCTATTAATCGCCGCGATCAAACTCGCCGCATCTGTGGCCGTAAACACCACTAACTTGCCAGCAAAGTTATCCATGACCTGTTGTTCGAGTCCCAAACCCGCTTCGATGCTTCCGGTTTGTACTTCTAAGTTCCAATCTCCCCCCAAAGCCGCATTTCCTGTTAAATTCGTCGATGCGGCCACATCTGCACCTGTTAATCCTGCTAAGTCATTAATTAATCGCGTTCCTGTTTCTCCAAGGGCGGTAAAGCAACTATAAAGCAAGATATCTGCTTCTTCGGTTAAGGCAATTCCCCACTGTTGCAATTGTGCTTGATACTGAGCAATGGTTTCATTAGAAACATAAGCATTTCCCAACCAAAACTCTCCTTCATTCCCTTCGTTGAGTAGGTGTACTGCACTAACTTTTCCACCTTGTGCGGCGATTTCTGTCAGGGTTTCGGTGATGACATCAATCCCGTTTTCTTGATGAGTGACCACTTGGGATATTGTACCGCTTTGACCACCATAGAGCAGGGATTGATAGTCTTCTACCCCTTCATCGATGAAGCTGGTTTCTACTGTATCTCCGATCGCCTCTGGGAATAAAACGACGGTGGGACTATTGCTGATGAGGTCATTTTCGATGGGGGTAACTCGTCCGGCTGCCATCAGAGTGATATTCTCGGCGTTGACTTCCCCCGCGATGACGGTATCGCCTTCGTTTACGGGGCTATCCGATCTGACTAATCTCACTGTGCCATCTGCTTCGATAATCACTTCATTAGCATGACCGATTTCACTGCCTCCGGTAATATAACGAGGGATATCTACGGCTCTGATTCCCCTTGCATTGGCAGAAATGATTACGTTTCCTTCGACTGGGGCGGCATCCAGGACTAAGTTTACCACCATACCTTCGTGAGAGAGTCGAACTTGACTTTTACCTGGAATAGCGGCGAGGGTGATGTTACCGTTTTCGGTGGCTACGG
>NZ_JACSWA010000398.1 GCF_016888125.1 Spirulina sp. CCY15215 | reverse complement strand
AGGATGGTTGAGAAAGGGAAAAAAGTTAAATGAAATATCACAGATGGAGGGATGGAAAAGTCCGCGTTTGGGAATAAAGTTTAGTATTGCATCGGGAAATTTGGCTCTATTTTATCCGAATGGGGAACAGTTTACATCTTATGTGGAGACTGCTGTACAGCGCGATCTCCAAAAACAAAGAGCCGATCGCGAAAGACAAGAGAAGGAATT
>NZ_JACSWA010000397.1 GCF_016888125.1 Spirulina sp. CCY15215 | reverse complement strand
ACAAATATTGCCAGACAATTCACAAAAAAGATGGTTACGTCTATTCAATGTAAAGCCGTCCTATAAGGACGGGGTTTCTACCCAATTTTTCTGATGAAGGAAAAGAAGACAAAACAATACAAAAAGACTATAGTAGTTTTGGTTAGATGCAAAATTTTGCCATGAGAAAGTTTTGCATTGATACTGTAAATTAATACTTTACAATACTGTAAATTAATGCCATGTCTGAACAACCCCGCACCCGTCAAGAACTCTACGACCTGATCCGCAGCAAGGGAAGCAAACCCGCATTTGTTATCGAGGAAATGATTCGGTTAGGGTTTTGGCCGGCAGAAGGGACACTTCCTGACGATCCTGCTGACGAAATTCGCCGCGAGGGAGAACTTTTGCGGGAATTGTCAGAATTGCGCCGAGAAAGCAGTCGTTTGCATAGCGAGAAACAACTGCGGAAAGAGGCACTCAAACAGCGTTTGCAGGAGTCTCGACGCAAACAACAGGAAATAAAAGAACGACGGGAACAAGAGAGACGCGATCGCACTGAAGCATGGCAAAAAAGAAAAGAACGAGAGATTATTTATTTAGGAGAGGGAGTTTCAGGGGGACTTAATCACCAAGATGGCAATATTGAACGGTTGCAAAGTTACGGTTTGCCTATCTTAAATGATGCGGAACAAATTGCCGTTGCGATGGGAATTTCTGTCGGAGAATTGCGCTTCCTCGCCTTTGATCGCAAAACTGCCACTTTATCCCATTATATTCGCTTCAAAATACCTAAAAAAACGGGAGGAGAACGGTTAATTTCTGCACCAATGCCGAGGTTAAAAAAGGTACAGCATTGGCTTTTACACGAGATTTTAGACAAAGTAGAAGTTCACGAAGCTGTACACGGATTTCGCGGCGATCGCTCCATTTTAACCAATGCAGTTCCTCATATTGGTGCAGATGTTGTCATTAATTTTGATTTAAAAGATTTTTTCCCCACTATTTCTTATAAGCGTGTCAAAGGCTTATTTCGCGCTTTGGGATATTCGGAAGCAGTCGGAACAATTTTAGCTTTATTATCTACAGAAGCAGATGTAGAAGAAGTCGAATTAGATGGAAAAACCTATTTTGTTGCATTAGGCGATCGCCATCTTCCTCAAGGTTCTCCTGCTTCTCCAGCCTTGAGTAATATTATTTGTCGTCGTTTGGACAAACGCTTAAGTGGAATGGCGGCAAATTTGGGATTTACTTATACTCGCTATGCCGATGATTTAACTTTTTCTGCTTCTGGGGAAAATTTACGCTATATTTGCAATCTTTTGCGCCGTACCGAGTCTATTATAGAGCATGAAGGGTTTGCAATCAATGCAGAAAAAACCCGCATTCTTCGCCGCAAATCGAGTCAATTAGAAGTAACAGGAATTGTAGTTAATGAATATCCTAATATTGACCGCAAAACCATGAAGCGTTTTCGCGCTACTTTATATCAAATCGAACAAGAAGGCATTCAAGGAAAGCAATGGGGACAATCGAATAATATTATGCTTTCTGTACAGGGATTTGCCAATTTTGTCAAGATGGTTAATCCCCAAAAAGGGCAAGTATTTTTAGAACAAATCGATCGCATTCGAGAAAAATGGCGTTTGGGGGAATCTAAAGCGCGATCGGTTTCACCTCCTCCAATATCGCCGCCAATTATTGAACAAGAAATATCCCAAGAAATTCTTTTGGATAGCATTATTTTAGAGTGCTATAAACAAGGAAGCAAGCTAAAAGTTAGAGTTATTTCGGAGGGATATAATCCAACTTGGAATGTACAAATTCCGCGCAATTTAATGGAAGAGGGTGCAAGATATCGCGTTACAGAAATTAGCGAATCTGCAGTAGGAGGATTTTATCGTATTGCTGGAACTATTGAGAAATTATCCCCATCATAGAAATAATATATGAGATGATTGATTATTTAGGCGATCGCGGGCAATATCTGCTATAATGAAAGCAAGCAAAAATGAATTTCTTCCTGAGAAAATTCCTGAATATTTGCCAAAATAATACTTTTCATATCTTGAATTTCTCTGGTCAATTAATCATTCCAATAGGTCAGGTAATATGTCATCAAAATCATCTCAAAACCCCGCCAGCGATAATCCCAATAAGCAACCAGAAAGCAAATCAACTCTGGATGAGATTCGTGCAACAAGATTAGAGAAAGTCGAACAGTTAAAACAAGAAGGATTGAATCCTTTTGCTTATAAATGGGAACTCACCCATCACGCAGCAGAATTACAAGAAACTTATGCTGATTTAGCTGCGGGAGAAGAAGTAGATATTACCGTTTCTATTGCAGGAAGAATTACTGCACGTCGTGTCTTTGGAAAATTAGCATTTTTTAACTTGCAAGATGAAAGCGGAACGATTCAACTTTATTTGGATAAAAAGCAGATCCAAGCAAAAATGAGCGATCTGCCTAATGCCTTTAATATTCTCAAAAAATTAACTGATGTTGGCGATATTATCGGCGCAAAAGGAACAATTAAACGCACGGAAAAAGGGGAGCTTTCTGTTAAGGTCAACGAATTCGAGATGCTGACCAAATCTCTCCTTCCTTTACCTGATAAATGGCACGGTTTAACCGATACAGAAAAGCGCTATCGCCAGCGTTATGTAGACTTAATTGTTAATCCTCCTGTACGAGAAACTTTTCGCCGTCGTGCTAAAATAACTGCCGCTATTCGTCGTTATTTAGACGAACAAGGATTTATCGAATTTGAAACACCAACTCTGTTAGGAGAAGCGGGTGGTGCAGATGCTCGTCCTTTTATTACCTATCATAATGCTTTGCAGATGGAATTGTATCTGCGAATTGCTACTGAATTACATCTGAAACGATTAATTGTTGGGGGTTTTGAAAAAGTCTTTGAAATTGGTCGTATTTTCCGGAATGAAGGCATTTCTACCCGGCATAATCCCGAATTTACTGGACTTGAACTCTATCAAGCCTATGCAGATTATAATGATATCATGATATTGACTGAAAATATCGTTATTGCTGCGGCTAGTGAAGTTTTTGATACCTTAAAAGTATCTTATCAAAATACTGAAATTGACTTGAATCCACCTTGGCGACGGGTGACAATGACTCAATTAGTTTTTGATGCAACGGGATTAGATTTTGAGAATTTTCAATCTTTTACTGATGCAGAAGCCGCCGCAAAAGAAGCAGGTATTGAGATTTCAGATAATTGTAAGACAATTGGACAATTGCTCAATGAATGCTTTGAACAGAGAGTGGAAGAAACCTTAATTCAGCCAACATTTGTGTTAGATTATCCTAAAGAAATTTCTCCTCTCAGTAAGCCGCATCGTACTAAGCCAGGATTAGTGGAACGATTTGAATTGTTTATTGTTGGACGGGAAACAGCAAATAGTTTCTCAGAGTTAAACGATCCTATCGATCAACGAGAACGCTTAGAAATTCAAGCAGCAAAAAAAGCAGCAGGAGACTTAGAAGCGCAAGGAGTTGATGAAGATTTCTTAGCGGCTTTAGAGTACGGAATGCCCCCCACTGGAGGCTTAGGAATTGGCATCGATCGCCTGGTCATGTTACTCACAGATTCTCCCAGCATTCGCGATGTTATTGCCTTTCCTCTACTTAAGAATACCAGCGCAGTTATTCAATCTTTTGATTACGACTCGGAAAAAAAAATCCTGAAAGTTGAGTTTGTTAACGGCAGTATCTACAAATATAATGATGTACCAGAGGAAATTTATACAGAGATGAAAGCAACACCTTCTTTAGGGCAGTTTTTTAATTCTCGGGTGCGGGATAAATATGGCTTCGATCGCGAAAAATAACTTGAGTTTTTTTGGGGTGCAGTTTTTGCACCTTTCATCATTTTTCTATACTCATTCTGATCATTGATTATGATTCCTCGAGAATTAGAACGAGAAATTTTTGAACTTCGCGCTTGTAACTTCACACCCAGGCAAATTGCTCGTTATTTGGGAATGCGGGTTGGAGATGTCAAGGCAGCGATCGCCCTGCGAGGAGAACCTGCGATCGCAACCTTAAAAACACCCCAAGAACTTCCTCCAGTTGCCAAGTGTTGGGTTAATTTCAAGTGTGCGAAACATCTTTTAGATAATATTGGGCAAGATGAAGAAATATCGAGTTGTTTGGGCTTAATTGTAGTGGCTCGATTTCAAGATTACCATCGTTTACTTGTTTGTACTTATTTGATTGATTATCTCTGTTTAGGGTTAAAAGATACAATGGGAGTGAGAATAGTCGATAAAGATCGCTACGGTTATTTTTTGCATAATTCTTACCTTCCTTTCCCAGACGGTTATCAAGAAATTAGTTTAGAAGAAGCGCAGGCGATCGTTCTCGGTTCTATCTATTATGCTGCCCGTTTGGGATTTGATCCCCACCCAGATTTTGACATAACGCGAGATCATTTGGGACAGTGGGATACTATTATCCCGCTTCAATTTGGCCGCAAAGGTAAGCCTCTTTATATTAACGGACCCTACGATAATGCAAGAGAAATAATCAAAATTTTAGAGGAAAATATCGGTCGAGGAAATTTTGATTATATTCTGGGCATCGGTTAAAATATGTTAAAATATATTTATGATAATAAACTTTCTAAGTCTTTGCGAGTAGCTGGAATTTCAATAATGAAGGTCGTTCCTTGCTCGGGAGATGATTCGTAGTCTAGATTTCCCTTATGTTTGTCTACAATAATTTGATAGCTAATTGATAATCCTAATCCTCTCGCTGTGCCTACGGGTTTTGTAGTAAAAAATGGCTCGAATAAACGCGATCGCGCTTCTTCAGAAATACCAACTCCATTATCTTTAATAATAATTTGAATGCGAGAGTTAGCATCGCTTTCTTCACTTTCCTTCTTTTTAATTTCCAGCCAAATTGTCGGATCGGGTTGCTCTGGTGCTGCTTCTAAAGCATCAATTGCATTATTCAGTAAGTGTAAAAAAACTTGATTTAACTCTTTGGCAAAACAAATAATTTTAGGAATGTCGTGATAATTTTTAACAATATGAATTGGAGTCGCTTTTCTCGCTTCGAGATTATGTTGTTCGAGATCATATTGTTTGAGACGATGTTCTAAAACCTGTAATGTACTATCTAATTCTCGACTAATCTCCACCGTTTTGATATCTGCTTCATCAAGATGAGAAAAGATGCGTAATGCAAGGACAATAGAACGAATGCGATCTGCTCCAGTGTACATAGATTTCATCAAGTTTGTTAAATCAGATTTGATGAATTCAAAATCTTCCAGAGGATTTTCTGGATTATCAATAGCAGCAGGATATTGTTGTTGATAAAAAGAAATTGTCTCTAATAAGTTTTCAATATACTCATTGGCAGGAATTAAATTACTATAAATAAAACTAATCGGATTATTAATTTCATGGGCGACTCCCGCAACTAAACTGGCTAAACCTGACATTTTTTCTTGCTGTACCAGTTGAGATTGAGTTATTTTCAACTTTAGTAAAGTATCTTGCAATTCCTGATTGCGATCGCGCAGTTCTTCATTGAGTTTTCGTAACTGTAACTGATATTTAATTCGTGCTAAAACTTCTTCAAAAGCAAAAGGTTTGGTAATATAGTCAGTTCCTCCGACTTGAAAAGCCTTGACTTTATCGAGGGTTTCATTTAAAGCACTTATAAAAATAACGGGGATATTATGGTTCTTTTCCTCCATTCTCAATTTTTCACACACTTCATAGCCATTGATATCCGGCATATTAACATCGAGCAGAATTAAATCCGGAAGCATTGTTTGAATGGCAAGGAGTGCCATTTTACCATTAATCGCTTTACGGACACTGTAGCCTTGTTCTTGCAGCATATCCGAGAGCAAGCGAAGATTAACAGGAGTATCATCAACGATTAAAATATCAGCAGGAGCATTTTTTTGGGGATCGGCCATGGCTTTAAGGGGGACAATTCTTGGATTTCTATACTATTGATGAAAGGGCATAAAAAAGAATAAGTTTTATGAGTTTTCCCAATCTCCATCTAGTTGTTGGATTAATGCCATAATCAGATCGAATCGGAAACCCATCGCCATTGTTGTCAGATCCGAGGCAAGCATCACTTGTTCTGAGGGAATCTGTTCGATCAGTTGGCAAACGAGATCGTCACTGCCTTGGGCAGCCCCATGATATAAGTCTTTAATCCATTCTGGCGGCATCTGTGCGAGGGCATTGAGAGAAGATTGCGAATCATAGCTAAACTCTGAAGATTGGCGATCGCGGCTTTTGTTCTCTACCTCTGCATAACGGTAGACTACCCCTAAATGTTCGCTCATTTTCTGCAATAATTCCCCTTCTCGAAAAGGCTTGCGAACAAAATCGTCAAATCCCAGGGAGAGAACATTGTTTCGGGTTTCCTCAAAAGCACTGGCAGTCAGGGCAATAATAGGAACAGTTTGAAGTTGAGGATTTTCTCGCTCCTTTTGGCGAATTGCTAGTATGGCTTCGTAGCCATCCATTTCTGGCATTTGTAAATCCATCCAAATTAAGTCAGGTTGCCAAGATTCCCACAAGGCGATCGCTTCTCTGCCATTTTGGGCTTTCTCAACGGTAAAACCAAGACCCTCGAGCAAATCGACTAACAACAAACGATTGGCTGCATTATCTTCCACGACTAAAATGCGGTAGGTAGGTTGACCCGAAGCCAAGCAAATAATCTTTCCTTTTTTATTATCCTCTTCTGTCTCGATGGACTCCCATTCAACCGGGACGACTTGTATGATAAAGCTAAATTTAGAACCTTGACCCAGGCTACTTTCAACCTCTATGCAACCTCCCATTAATTCGACGAACTTCTGGCTGATGGGCAACCCCAAACCCGTTCCTTGTCGGGAGGCAATCCCTGTTTTGGTTTGCTCGAAGGCTTTAAATAATTTATCCTGCTCTTCAGGGGCAATTCCAGGTCCCGTATCTTCTACTGCAAAATGAAGCAGTTTAACCCCCCTCTGAGTCAGGGCGATCGCCGTCTGTTGCTTCATTAAAGAGACTCGTAAGGTCACAGAACCCGTTTGAGTAAACTTAATGGCATTACCCAACAAATTAATCAAAACTTGACGCAATTTGCTCTCATCAGCGCAAATATATCGCGGTAAATCTGCATCTCGTTGGAAATTCAGATCGATATTTTTAGAAGTGGCTTTCAGTGTTAGCATTTGCTGCAAATTATCGAGGAGAGAATACAAGTCGAAATCGCTTTCTTGCAGTATGGTGCGTCCCGCCTCGATTTTTGACATTTCCAGGATGTCATTAATCAGCGTCAGTAAATGTTCCCCCGAACGATTGATCGTATCAATGTATTGTTCGTGTTTTTCTGTTAAAGAGCGATCGCCACTCATCAATTGACTAAAGCCTAAAATTGCATTGAGGGGAGTCCGCAGTTCGTGGCTCATATTGGCCAGAAATTCGCTCTTGGCACGATTGGCAGTATCGGCGGTTTCTTTGGCTTCGGCGAGTTCTTTGGCTTGTCTTTGGGTTTGCTCGAATAATTCCGCTTGATGAACCGCAACTCCTAATTGATTGCCCGTCTCGGACAGAATTTTAACTTCTGCTTCTTGCCAATGACGGGGGGCAGAATTTTGGTAAGCGCATAATAACCCCCATAATTTTTTCTGAGCAAAGATCGGTACGATCAGATAAGAACGAGCTTGGATTTTGTGCAAAAGTTCTAGATAGCATTCGTTAAACCCAGCTACTTCGATGTCGGTAACGCGACTATAAGCAATCGTGCGATAAAATATGCCCCCTTGAGTCTCTTGCAGGTAAGTATCCTCCAGAAAAGGACTGTCGGTTTTTAACTGGCAGTTGTCGGCATCGGCGGTGTTTTGTAGGGTTGTCAAAAGTTCTTGAGATGGTGATAATAGTTGTTTCCAGCCTCGGGCAACGGATTCGGAAACGACTTCCCCACTCCAGTCTGGGGCAAAGCGATAAACGAGAAGGCGATCGCAGTTTAGGGCGAGGCGCAGTTCTTTCGTGGTGGTGTCAAATATTTCCCGCACATCTAGGGTTTGCCGCATTTTTTGCAGAACGTGGATGATGGTTTTTTCCCGTTCTGCAACTTGTTGTAAAGTGATGTTGACTGCCTCGAGGTCGGCGGTGCGTTCTGCCACTCGTGCTTCTAACTCGGCTTTAGTGCGGGCTAGGTCTTGGGTTGCTCGTTGGCGTAGCAATTCAGCCGAAGCCCTAGCAGCGAATACTTGTACAATTCCCTGGGTGCGATCGTCGGCAAAGAGGGGTTGGGAGTGAATAATGCACAAATTCCCGATCGCGTTTTGTTCTTCGTCGAGAAGGGGTACGCCTAAATAACTGACGGCGTTCATTTGTTGTAGCGATCGCGCTGCGGGAAATAATTCTTGTAAGTTATTGGGATAATAGTAGGGCTTGGCTTCTTCGATAACGGCTTGCCAAGGGGTTTCCCCTAGGGCGTACTCAAAATTATCCACCAATCTTTCTCCCATTTGAACGGCGAGGGTGTGTAATTGGCAATCGATAATCTCTGCGATCGCCACACAATGGACATTCAGTGCCGTCGCTAAATGATGGACCAGGGCGGGAAAGAATTTTTCTCCGGTAACGGCGGCGGTTCCGGTGACAATACTTCGTAAAATTTCTTCAGTGCTTTGGCGTTCGTGAATTTCTTGTTGCAGTTTTTGATTAATTTTTTCCAGTTCTTCTGGGGTTTTAAGTGCCAAAAATTGAGGCAGGAGAACCATCATTTGGGCGGCGGTGATACAAGAAACAAGGGCAGTAATGGCTTGTTCGACTCCGGATAGCCAATAGGCAGGATGCCACAATGTCCATATTTCTAAGAGATGTCCCGTGCCGCAAAGAATAATAAATGCACCAAAGAGCAGGAAAACCCCCATAAAAGGTACGTCACTACGTTTACTCACAAAGTAGACAAGCATCGCTGGAATCGAAAAATAGGCGATCGCAATAAATAAATCGCTCGTTACGTGCAGCCAAATCAGAGAAGTTTGCCACAAATAACAAGAACCGTGGGGCATATACTGACTGGGAGATAAAATATTCTCGACAAAATTCCACATTTGTTTTTATTTAGGTTTTTGGAGAAAAACTTTGATTATATTTGGGGAATCGGTTAAGATGGGAAACTGTTTAAGTTTAGCAAATCCACTGGAGCGATCGCAATGACTGAAGTAATAGACAAACAAACCCTAAAAGAACGGATTGAAGCAGTTAAAGGCAAACGGGAGTTCTTGCTCAATTTACTCGAACAGCCGGACTTAGGAACCCTGCGGCTCGATGTCAACCAAGCATTAGAAGAATTAGATGAATTGGTTGAAGAAGCTGCCGAAGTTTTTCCCGAGTGAACCGATACTCGCAACCCGAGAATGAATCCATCATTTCCAGAATGTTAATGAGTTAATTAAGGAATTAGGAGTTAGTTTTCCTGATGTTTAAATCCTTAGAAAAAGCCAAAAATATGGGCATATTCGATAAAGGAAATTAGAGTCAAACTACTTTTATCATTGCGGAAAAAATAAAGGATCGTTTATGATTTTCTGCTTTGATTGTGAAAATTATCAAAATATCAAAAATAATGAGTATTAAAACACCGGATTGGGTCAAAAATGCAGTTTTCTACCAAATTTTTCCCGATCGCTTTGCCAAGGGGAAAAACAACACCTCTAAGCAAAAGTTTAATCCTATCCTGCAACCTTGGCAAGCAAAACCAACATTAGATGGTTATAAAGGGGGCGATCTATGGGGAGTTATTGAACGTCTCGATTATTTGCAAGATTTAGGCATTAATGCTCTCTATTTTACCCCTATTTTTCAATCTGCAAGCAATCACCGCTATCACCCTCACGATTACTATAAAATTGACCCGATGTTAGGGGGAAATGAAGCCTTTACTGCCCTTAGAGAAGCAACCCGCGATCGCAATATCAAAATTGTTCTTGATGGTGTTTTCAATCATGCCAGCCGAGGCTTTTTCTTTTTTAATGATATTCTCGAACATGGAGATAAATCCCCCTGGTTAGATTGGTTTAAAGTCGAAGGTTGGCCGCTTTCAGCTTATGATGGCAGTAAGCCTGCAAATTATAAAAGTTGGGTCGATAATCGCTCTTTACCCCAATTCAATCACGATAATCCCGATGTGCGAGAATATATCATGCAGGTGGGAGAATATTGGCTACAGCAAGGGATTGATGGCTGGCGTTTGGATGTCCCCGCAGAGGTAGAAACCCCTGGATTTTGGCAAGAGTTTCGCGATCGCGTTAAAGCCATTAATCCCGAGGCTTATATTGTGGGAGAAGTTTGGATTGATGCCCGAAAATGGCTCGATGGGACGCAATTTGATGCGGTGATGAATTACTTATTTGCCGTCCCTACTATTGCATTTACGGCGGGCGATCGCGTCGATAAAGAGCTATTAAATAACTCTGAATATTATCCCACTCCGGCGATCGATGCGACGGAATATGCTCATAAAATTAAGGAATTATTTGCGCTTTATGACTGGGAAATTCACCTCGCCCAACTCAACCTTCTCGATAGTCACGATACAGCACGATTATTAAGCATTGCTGGGGAAGATATTGACAGTTTAAAATTAGCGACATTGCTATTATTTACGTTTCCTGGTGCGCCTTGTATTTTTTATGGAGATGAAATTGGCTTAACAGGAGGCATCGATCCGGATAATCGCTGGGGTTTTCCCGAGGAAAAAGATTGGCATCAAGACTTATTAAAATTTCACAAAGAATTAATCGCTTTGCGCCATCAATATCCCGCTTTACAAACAGGAACTTATGAGACTATTTTGGCAGAAAAAATGGTTTACGGATTTAAACGAACTGGGGAAGATTCTGAATTACTGGTCTTGGTTAATTCTGGCTCAGAATCAGCCTCAGTTAACCTAGACGTTGAAAAAACCAATTATCAACTGATTTATGGGGATGCAAAAATAATTAGAGGTGAGAATAATACATTAACTTTAACTTTAAATTTACCTTCAAGACAAGGTTGTATCTTAGGTTAGTGTATAAGATGAATTAGTAGAAAACGCGATCGCGCCACAATTGATCGGCAGTTTTACCGGATTGAATCCTATTATTATCCTCGTATCTCTCTTAATTGGCGCGAAACTGGCGGGTATTCTTGGGTTGGTGATCGCAGTACCCCTTGCCAGCGTCATCAAAACCCTATGGGATAACCCTAAAGCAGAATCGAGCCGAGAAAACCCCAGCAGGAGAAAATCTTAAGATCATGCTCGATCGACGCACCAAACTCGGACTTCAGGCGATCGCCTTATTAACCGCGATCGTCGGCATTATTAACTTATTATCCGCCGTCCTGCCCAGTTTACCCACCCGCATCGACTGGCTTAGAGATCTTTATCCTTTTGAGATTCGTGCGGGAGGGCATTTTTTCGCCGCCCTAACGGGGTTTGGCTTACTTAACCTAGCCAATAATTTACTCCGTCGCAAGCGTTTAGCCTGGCTGTTAGCCACGATCCTCTTGGGGATATCCATCCTCAGCCACCTGATCAAAGGGCTGGATCTTGAAGAAAGTTTGCTCTCAATGCTGCTATTGGGGCAGTTGTGGTGGATGCGACGGGTTTTTACGGCCCAATCCGATCGCCCCTCCATCATGCAAGGAATTCGGGTCATGCTGGGGGCGCTTATATTTACCCTCGCCTATGGGAGCCTCGGTTTTTTTCTCCTCGATCGCCACTATTCCACCCAGTTTAGTTTACCGGCTGCATTGACCCAAACCCTCGCCCTATTTCTGACGGAGGATAATGCTGGGTTACAGGCCACCACGCGCTTTGGTGCCTATTTTGCCGATTCCATTTACCTCATGGGGGGAGTCACCCTTACCTACGCCCTCTGGATGTTACTGCGTCCGGTCATCTTTCGCGATGCAGCCACGGAGGATGAGCGCCGGAAAGCAACTGAAATTATTGAGCGCTACGGTCATTCTTCCTTGGCTCGCTTGGCTTTGTTACCGGATAAGTCCTATTACTTTAGCCCCTCGGGACAAACCGCGATCGCCTATGTACCCAAAGGACGAGGGGCGATCGCTCTCGGCGACCCCATCGGTCCAATGGGCGATCGCCAAGAGGCCATTTGGGGATTTCAGCAATTTTGCGATCGCAATGACTGGCAACCCGCCTTTTATCAAACCCTACCAGACGATCTGGAAATCTACCGCAGTCTCGGCTTTAAAGCCCTGAAAATTGGCGAGGAAGCCGTTGTTAATCTGAAAACCTTTACCTTAGAGGGCAAAGCGGGCAAGCATCTCCGTACCGCCGTGAATAAGTTCACCAAACAGGGCTACCGTGTAGAATATTATGCCCCCCCGATCGCCGATTCCTTACTGCAAGAATTACAAGGCATCAGCGAGCAATGGCTTGCATCTATGCAAGGATCGGAAAAAAAGTTTTCCTTGGGCTGGTTTGATTATAATTACTTAAGAGAGTCCGATGTCGCCGTCGTACACAACAAAGCGGGAAATCCGGTTGCTTTTGCCAATACTATCCCAGAATACCAAATTCCCGAAGCGACCCTCGACCTCATGCGCCATCAGGCCAATATAGAACAAGGTACAATGGATTTTCTCTTTATCTCCATGTTGCAACACTTCCAAGCACGGGGATACGAAAGTTTTAATCTCGGTTTAGCGGCACTCTCTGGGGTTGGGAAAACTGGGGAAGCAACACGGCTGGAAAAAGGAATGCACTATCTCTACGCACATCTTAGCCAATTTTATAATTTTCAAGGACTTCGTGCTTACAAAGATAAGTTTCATCCCGAATGGGAATCTCGCTATCTCGTTTATCCCGAACTAGCGGCACTCCCGAATATTGTCGTCGCTTTAGTCCGTGCTGACTCTGACGATCGCTTAGGAGATTATTTTGGGACTCAGTTTTTGAGTAATACTTTTGCCAATGGCTTTAAAAAGTTCTCAAAAATCCTGCCCATTGTTATCAGTCTAATGTTATTTGGCCTCTCTCTTCTGGCGATCGGTCAAGAATTAGAGAAATCAAAGCCTCAAGAAATTCTCAATAGCTTGCAAGGGATTTCTGTACCAGGGTTGTTTTTTGCTCTAGCACTAACAGTAGTGAACTATATTCTGCTGACGGGTTACGATGTGCTGGCCACTCGCTATGTGGGTGAGTCTTTACCCTATCGTAAAGTCGCCTTAGTCTCCGTCATCAGCTACGCTCTAAGTAACAGTATTGGCTTTGCTTTGCTGAGTGGGAGTGCCATTCGCTACCGTTTCTATAGCGCTTGGGGTTTCTCTGCTGGGAAAATTGCTCAAATTATTACCTTCTGTAATATTAGCTTTTGGATTGGCTTGTTTGCCGTGGGAGGGATTACTTTTTCGGTTGAACCCCTAAAGATACCGAAACAGATACGTTTACCCTTTGATTCTATTCATCCGGTGGGGTACATCTTTCTCCTGACGATCGCCGGCTATCTGATCTGGAGTGCCAAAGGACGGCGATCGCTGCGAATTAAACAATGGGTACTGCCTCATCTTCCCCTACCCCTCTCCCTTGGACAGATCGCTGTAACTTCCTGTGACTGGATTTTAGCCGCCGCCGTACTTTATGTGTTGCTACTCCCTGCTAACTCACTTTTATTCTGGAGATTTTTCAGTGTTTATGTCCTAGCACAACTTGCTGGCATTCTCAGTAATGTTCCAGGAGGACTAGGGGTTTTTGAAACCGTACTCATTTTACTGCTTTCACCGCCCATCGCCACCGAAAAACTGCTGGAGGCTCTGTTAGTTTATCGAATTATCTACTATTTCCTGCCCCTTTTTCTGGGGACGATCCTTTTCGCACTGTATGAATTGAAACGGCACAAACGGCGATCGTAGCAGATTTAATTTGAGATTAGAAATGCGATCGCCTTTTCTAAAGCTGCCAATTTTAAAGTTAATTGAGAATCCGATCGCACTGCTAAAATTTGTAACAAGCGATCGCGCATTTGCTGATGATGACGCAAAGTTGTTTTGTGATCGCCTTGTAACCCATAGATGCGATCGTTAATTTGTGCCTCGGGTAAGCCGAAAAAGACTCCCCCATCGGTGTGTTGAATGCAGCCCTCCCAAAGGTCAAAAAGTCGCGCATTGCCTGTAATAGTCCCCTCTGGTAAATTGAAACCATAAACGTGCAAACTGAGGAAACATTCCCCGCTTAAATTGCCCATTTGATGAATGAGACTGCGATCGACTAACTTCACTTCTCCTGGGACAAAATCGCATCTTTCCAGAGTCGATAAAATCCCCTCCTCTAACTGATAAGTATAATGCTCTGCGGGGCCGAAACATTGCACCGCACCCCATTCTGTCGCACCGTGATCGTGAATAGCACTATAATCGCGATCGCGCCAAGACATTACCATAATTTCAAAAAAACCACCATCGTAAACTAAATTACGACCATAACAGTCAGCCATAGGATGTTCAAAATCTGCCCAAGGCAGTAAATCTTGAGGATTAATATTAGCAGTAAGAAGGCAATCTCGAATTGTCTTAGGAGTTAGTTGGATTTGACTCTGAATGCGATGGATTAGAGATTGAAGAGAAGCGGGCAAAATCTGAGTTTTGGGGAAACTAGCGACTTGAATCATGAGAGAAAAATCCTGTTATTAATTATTAAGGAATATTAATGAAAAATTGTTCGCTATTTAGGCAAGATCGGGAAGATGAGGAGGAATATCTGGGAAAATTAACTGTAGAATTGCCATATCATGCCAACAGCCATTCAGATAGCCAATTTCTTTTTGAATTCCCACTAACTCAAAACCGAAGTATTGGTGAAAAGTAATACTTTTTTGATTGCAAGCCAGAATTTTAGCAACAATGTGATGGTAGCCAAATTCCTTGACTTGCTGTAATAGAATAGTTTGTAGTTTTTTCCCGTATCCTTTCCCCGTTTCAGCGAGAGAAAGATAGATAGAAGTTTCGCAACAAACTCGATAGCCTTGGCGATCGCTATAGCGTTTAATAATACCCCAGCCGATAGTGCGATCGCCTTTTTGAGCAACTAAAATCGTCTCGCGATCGCTAAATTTTTCAACCTGCAAGCGAATTTTGTCCGCACTAAAAAACTCACAATCCATTGTGGTATTTTTAGCTGCGATCGACTCATTATAGATAGAAGCGATCGCGGTAAAATCGCAAGCATTGTAAGGGCGAATCAAAATTGCATCAGTTTCTCTGGGAGTAGCTTCTAAAGTCATCCTCATGGGCAAAAAAGTTGAATTTCACCAATAATTAAATAGTATGCCAAAAACCTGAAAAAAAGAGTAACGATTCCGAGGAAAAAATACAGGTTATTTTCAGCTTACTCTCAGGGTAATATTAAGGTCTTATTAAGGACGTTGGGCAAACTTAACTAACCATGTTAATAATCGCTCCATAATCGGTTGACTTGTTAACAATTCTAAACGAGCAAAACCACCAATATTGCCCGCATTAATTTCACTAATGCGCCATTTTCCTGCTTCATCCATGAGAAAATCATAACCGAGAGTATGCAGTCCTCGATCGCGATAAGCATCTACTGTTTCTGCGATCGCTTCTTTTTCCTCCGAGGTAATTTCTGCCAAAAAACATTCTCCATCTTTACTAACATTATTAATCCAATGTCCGCTTGCAGAGCGACGAATATAGGCACCATAAATTTCTCCATCCACAACAACAATGCGCTTATCTCCTGCATCGACGCGGGTTAAATAGCGCATGAAAATTAATGGGTCATTTTGAGATTGTTGCAGATAATTCATAACCTCAGAAAAGAGGGTAAACTCTCGCACTCCTGTTAAAAAGTTATCAACCTGAAACTTGCCCTCAAGATACTCAATTTTAAAAATACCTCGCCCCCCACAACTATTAACTTGTTTAGCCACAATAATATTGTATTTCGTGAAAAACTCGAGGGCTTCTTGCCAATCTGCGGTAACAATAGTATCGGGAATAAATGCCTCAGCAACTTTCAGTAAAAAATCAGCTTGAATTTGCTCTTGTTTTCCGGTTGGACTATTGACAAACTTAACAAATTTTTCCCAGTTTTGTAGTTGACGCAAATAACCCGAAGGAAAAGGTTTTAATGTTCGACAAAAAATCAGGTCTATTTCCTGCAAAGAGATGGGGAAATCAGCAAAATTTCCTAACTCTAAAAATCTTTCGTAGGATAGCATTCCGGTAACAGGAGTCACTTGAATTAAAGGGGACTCAGGAGGATTGGCAAAAACGCGATCGCTGGGAATATGAAAAAAGTCGATCTCTGTTTTTTGGGCAAGATACTGATAAAAAGTAGGGACATCTAGAGGAGGGCGATCGTATCTTGTTGGATCGCAAATTGCCAGAATTTTCATAATTTTTTGAGGGGTTAAAAAAGAATAGAAAATAGCCTTAGCTTGCCATACTGCTGCTTTCTCCTGCAACCGCCATTTCTGCTGTCGGCAGGGATTTAATTTGCTTACTTAAATTGGTAATCAAAACGCCAGACATAATGATAGTAAAAGCAATAACTTGTACCCAGGATGGTCGCTCTCCATTGAGTATAAAGGCAAAAGTAACTCCAAAGACAGGAGATAATACCGTCCATTTTCCGATAGTTTTAGAGTCTAGTTTTTCAAGGGCAAAATACCACATAAATTGAGCAAGTACGATGATAATCACTGCATAGATTGACATAGCAATCCAAAGCTGTCCTGAGAATGCTTCCGAGAAATGACTAGGGCCAAATAAAATACTAACGACAATCAAAAAAACAACAGAAGAGATAAAATTACGGCTGAAAACAATAACTCTTAAATTATGGCTTTTTGAGAGCATTAGTTTGCCGATAAGGGATGTTGCTGCATAACATAATGTCGAACCCAGAATCAGCAAATCCCCTTGATTAATCTGAAAATTGTTGCTAATTAAAACAATTGCTAAAATGCCGATAATAATAAATGAAAAACCAACCCATTCCCATTTAAGTATTTTCTTTTTCAATACGATCGCCCCGATCAAAGCATAAATAACGGGTCCAAAACGTCCTAGTAAAACGGCATTGGTAACGGTAGTATCTCTTAAACCTAAAAATATGAGTGTTGAGAGTAAGGCAGCCAAACAACCATTGATCGAGAGTCCGATCCAAGTCTTAGTATCTAGCGATCGCAAGTCCTGTATAATAGGTTTAAGTCCAAACCACATCACTACTGCTAAAGCCGCGCAAAGGTTGCCCACAAATAAAACATTACAGAAGGAAATCGGTGTTTTCATCCCACCGCTTAAACGGGTCGCATTGGCAATCAAAAAAGCAATTAAAGAAGGACGCAATGCGGCCAAGGCACGAGAAGTAACCAGCAGTAATTTTGGATTAGCGTGACTGAGTGCAGATTGAAGCATAAAGAAAATAGAAAAAGAATAAAAAGAGAATGAGAAAAGAAGAAATATTGTACTATTGCCTTTTCCTGAGTATTTTTAATATTGTTACATAGCAAATCTTAGGAGAACCTTAAAATTTATGATTAATACTCTCAAGAACGCTCTCAGTATTGGTCATTTGCATGGTAGAATCCAATAAAGACATTATTTACCACTAAAAACAATACAATAGTATTAAAAAAGACATCTTCAAAATTTCTCCCCTGATTCGGATTACTTAGGGACAATTTCTTATGCACGATCGCGCAACTCCTATCTTACAACTACAACAAGTCAGCTTTACCGCTTCTTTAGGTTCAGAATATTTATTACAAGATCTTAGTTTTGAGATCGATAAAAGCGATCGCGTTGCTCTCATTGGTGCTTCTGGGTCAGGAAAAACGACGCTTTTAAGATTACTCAACCGCCTCGAGGAGCCGGTATTGGGTAAAATTTTCTTCAATACTTCTTTATTTTCTACGCTACCTATTTTACAGTTACGGCGAGAAATTGTTTTAGTTTTACAAGAACCCAAGCTATTAGGAATGCAGGTGGAAGCAGCATTAGCTTATCCTCTCGTTTTACAAAAAATTCCCAAAGGAGAAATAAAAGAAAGAGTTGAAAAATGGTGCAGACGAATGCGAATTCCGGAAGAATGGCGCGATCGCAATGAACTCCAACTCTCCCTAGGACAGCGCCAATTAGTCGCCATCACTCGCGCTTTAATTTTAGAACCAAAAATCCTCTTACTCGACGAACCAACCTCCGCTTTAGATGTAGGCAAAGCGGCTTATCTTTTGACTATTTTAAGGGAACTCAGCGAAGATGAAAAAATGACTATTATTATGGCCAATCATCAATTAGAATTGGCACAAGAATTCGGCGATCGCATTCTTTACCTCCAACAAGGGCAATTAATTCAGGATACTGCAACAGATAGCCTTGACTGGAGTAAATTAGGGCAAGAATTACGCGATCGCGAAAAACAAATTGTTGAAGAATGGGAAAGTTAAGGGCAAAAAAAGAAAAAGCCATTTTCTGGCCAATAAACTATCCTAGAATAAAGGGGGAGAAGAGAAGCACTCCGAGAACATTAGAAGAGAAAACCCATGTCTGAAATAGAAATTAAAACTCGCTTGGTCAACCAAACCTCTAGACCCCATTCCGCAACCCGCAAGCGAGTTATGATGGAAAGCGCCCTTGGGTTAGTCTGTACTCGCAGTTTCCCCGCGATCGTCGGCACAGCAGATATGATGCTAAAATCCGCAGGGGTAATTTTGGTGGGATACGAAAAAATCGGCAGTGGCTATTGTACTGCGATCGTGCGCGGCAAAACGGCTGACGTGCGCCTTGCGGTGGAAGAAGGGGCGAAAACCGCCGAACAATTTGGACAACTGGTCAGCAAAATGGTGCTTCCCCGTCCTCTCCCCAATCTAGAAGCGATCTTTCCCATAGGTACTCACTTAATTGAAGAAGCACAAGAACAACGCGGTTACAGCCGTCTGAGTAATCAATCCCTAGGTTTGCTGGAAACGCGAGGCTTTCCAGCGATGGTAGGTGCTTCGGATGCCATGTTAAAAGCAGCCGATATTCAATTGGCAGGTTATGAAACCATTGGTGATGGTTTATGTACCGCGATCGTGCGGGGAACCGTGGCTAATGTTGCTGTAGCGGTAGAAGTGGGAATGTACGAAGCAGAAAGAATTGGCGAATTTAGTGCTGTGATGGTAATTCCCAGACCATTAGAAGATTTAGAACATACTCTTCCCGTGGCAGAATATTGGCTAGAAAAACCCGATCCTCTACCGTTATTAATGCCCAAGTCAGACCGACAGAAACAGCGCGAAACTCTTGCACTTCCAGAGTTGGAAAAAATGCCGCTTCGATTGAAAAAAAGAGAAGAGATCGAAGAATTTTTAGAGTAATTTAATTACATAACCATATATTTCCCTGTTTATCGTAATAATCATCGCGCCAAAAATTCATTAGTTTCAGCGATCGGTGAACAAACATGAGCAAGCAAATTCAATTATTTTTTAAAATCATACTCTGTATTTTAGGCGCGTGGTTGCTATTCGATATCGTTGCTCATTTCCTTGTCGAAGTGCTTTGGTTTGAGGAATTGGGCTATCTTCCCGCCTTTCTAATTCGTTTTCAAACTCAAGCCAGTTTGTGGGCGATCGCCACGGGTACTTCGTCGATTTTTTTATTGGCCAATTTACGCCTCGCCCACAAGCTGAAACATCCGCCCCCTCCCGATAGTATCGATCGCCGTCAGCGCAAGCGCCAGAAAATAGCATCTTCCCTTTCTCTCTCCCTGACAGAATCAATTGTGCAAAGTCGCCAAACGGCGATCGTCCCCCATACTTCTCCTCCCATTCCCGAAAGGGCTGCCCTGTCTTTAAACTGGCTCTTTTTATCGGTACTGAGTTTGGGCAGTTTAGCGGGCTTAATTGTCCTTCACTATAGCAAGATTGCCCTCAATTATTGGCAGCCCAATTTCACCCTAGCAAAAGTTACCCCGCCTTTACCGCCCCCTTTCGATCTCACTGCTGTCGGAAAGATTCTCAGTGAAAGTCTGGGTCAAGGCTGGGGCATTCATCTACAATGGATTGTTATCGCTGCCTCGGTACTCTTGTTTTTATTTGCCGACAGCTTTTATAGTGTTGCGATCGCCGTCCTTCTCAGTCTTCTTTTTGGCTTCACCCTAGCCGGAAACTGGACAAGAATCCTTGAATTTTTCGCTGCAACCCCCTTTAACCATCAAGATCCGCTTTATCATCTCGATGTTAGTTTTTATCTCTTTCGCTTGCCCTTTTGGGAACTCCTCTATTTTTGGTTAGGTGGATTATTTCTCTACGGTTGGGCGGCTTGCTCCCTCACTTATTTTCTGTCTGGAGATAGTCTCTCTCAAGGTCGTTTCCCTGGATTTTCCCAGCAACAATTACGCCACATTGATATCTTGGGGGGGTTAGTCATGCTGTCCCTGGTTTTCTATCACGCCCTCTCCGTTATAAAATTAGTTTATTCTACTCGCGGTGTAACCTATGGTGCCAGTTATACGGATCTCCACGTGCAACTCCCCGTAGAAGTTATTTCCGGTCTAATGGCAGGGGCGATCGCCGTCTGGTTATTTTATCGCGGTATTTATCATCTCCAACGCGATCGCAGACATACCAAAATACGTCATCCTCTCACGGTCATTTTGCTAGTTCTTTACCTCGTCATTTTCCTTTCTGGAGAAATAGCTGGAAATGTCGTCCAGTCCCTTAATGTACAGCCAAACGAACTAGAAAGAGAAACCCCTTACCTACAACATAATATTGCCGAAACTCGTGCCGCATTTGCCCTCGATCGCATCGATGCGAGAACTTTCGATCCTCAAAATAATCTCAGTCTGGAAACATTACAAAACAATCATTTAACCCTCGAAAATATTCGCCTCTGGGATACTCGTCCCCTCCTGGAAGCCAACCGCCAATTACAAGAAATTCGCCTTTATTATAGCTTTCAAGATGCCGATATCGATCGCTATAATATGCAAATTCGCCAGAAAGGGCAATCTCAAAAACAATTAACGCAAAAACAACAAGTTTTGATTTCTGCTCGAGAATTAGACTATAAACAAGTCCCAGAAGTTGCTAAAACTTGGGTGAATAAGCATCTCGTTTATACTCACGGTTACGGCTTTACATTGTCTCCGGTTAACAAAGTAGCGAAAGGGGGTTTACCTGTCTATTTTGTCCAAGATATCGCCACCAAAGAAGAAGGAGGAACCCTTCGTTTAGCGGATGAAATCATTCGGGGAAGTATTCCCATTGGTAAACCGAGAATTTACTTTGGAGAATTGAGCGATACTTATATTATGACCTCAACAAGAGTACAGGAACTAGATTTTCCTAGCGGTCAAGATAATGCTCAAAATACTTATGATGGGATTGCCGGAATTTCCTTGAGTTCCTTCTGGAAGCGTTTGATTTTTGCGGAATATCTTAAAGATTGGCAAATGCTATTTACGCAAAATTTCACCCCAGACACCAAAGTTCTTTTTCGCCGCAATATTAATCGTAGAATCCGTACAATTGCTCCATTTTTACGTTACGATAGCGATCCTTATTTAGTCAATGCTGACACTCAAGAGCCTGAATCTGCAAGAGTTGGAAACTATTTATATTGGATCGTCGATGCCTATACAACCAGCGATCGCTATCCCTATTCCGACCCAGGAAAACGAGAATTTAATTATATTCGCAACCCAGTTAAAGTTGTCATTGATGCCTATAACGGGAGGGTTAATTTTTACATTTCCAACCCCGACGATCCGATTATTCAAACATGGCAAAAAATCCTCCCGGATCTCTTCAACTCTCTCGAAGAAATGCCAGCCAGTTTACTCGAACATATTCGCTATCCAACGGACTTTTTTAGTATTCAATCCGAACAGCTTTTAACCTACCACATGACAGATATTAAAGTATTTTATAATCGCGAGGATCAATGGCAAATTCCTCAAGAAATTTATGGGGAAGAATTACTACCCGTACAACCCTATCATTTAATTATGCGTTTACCCGAGGAAGAAGAAGAAGAGTTTATTTTACTTCATCCTTATTCTCCTCGGGCCCGTCCTAATTTAATTGCTTGGTTGGCAGCACGTTCTGATGGCGATCGCTATGGTAAATTATTATTATATCAGTTCCCCAAACAAAAGTTAGTATTTGGTGTCAGTCAAATTGAGGCTTTAATTAACCAAGATCCAACAATTTCTCAGCAAATTTCTCTTTGGAATACCCAAGGATCCCGTGTTAGTCAAGGTAATTTATTGGTGATTCCCATTGAAAACTCCCTCTTGTATATTGAACCTTTATATTTAGAAGCAGAACAAAACAGCGTTCCTACTTTAGCGCGAGTTATTGCCGTCTATGACAACACAATTGTGATGGCAAATACCTTGGATTCGGCTTTTCAAGAACTCTTTAAACCGCGATCGCCAGAAGAAACGAATGAAGCCATTATTCGATCGTTAGATGAATTGAACGAACGCTTATTAGAAGGAATTACACCTGAAAATTGAGAGAAATTATTTTATCTCATCTCGAAATTGTCTCAGCGATCGCCGATGATTTTCCATTGCGATACAGCTTTGGAATAAGTTAACATCCAAGTTCGGTAAAAGTTGCGATTGAGATGTCGCTTCATAACCCTCATTCTGCAAGCTATACAATAATAAGCGATCGCCGATCCAAAACCAAACTTCAGGAATATTCAACCGTTTATAAGCCTCCAGTTTATCAATTCCCCCACTGGTGACAACAACTTCAATGACTAGATCGGGTTGTTCTCGATCGGGTCCCAGTTCATAAGATTCATCCCCTTCTCGTTTAACTTGTCCCGACTCACTTTCTAAAGTCATCGATCCTGTTGGTGTAAAATCTAAATCCAAGAATTCTAGATAAATCTCTAATAAAGCACCGATACGTTCTTTGATCGTTTCATATATTTTACTGGGCATTTTGCGAATCTCCAAGACTCCATCCAAAAAGGACAGTCGAACCCCAGGGCGATCGATGAGTTGTTCGACTGCTTTAAATTCTCGCCAAGTCAATTCCGCGATTAAAATGGGTTCAAAACTGGCTTCTGTTTGGCGATCGGGAAGAGTAGCAATCATGGCTAAAATGGTACATGGATCGTTAAATTAATTATAATCAATCTCTATTCTCTCTGTAAAATTGACTTTAAAAATGCCCAGCGATCGCTTATTTCTTCAATGATTTTAGTGGTAGGTTTTCCGGCACCATGTCCCGCTTTAGTTTCAATACGAATCAACACTGGGCGATCGCCAATATGGGATGCTTGCAAAGCGGCAGCAAATTTGAAACTATGGGCAGGAACCACGCGATCGTCGCGATCGGCAGTAGTAATTAAAGTGGCAGGATAATTCGTTCCCGATTTTAAATTGTGTAGGGGAGAATAGGCATATAATGCTTTAAATTCCTCCTCATTTTCTGGCGAACCATAATCCGAACACCACGCCCAACCAATGGTAAATTCGGGAAAACGTAACATATCCATTACTCCTACTGCGGGTAATGCTGCTGCAAATAAATCGGGTCGCTGAGTCATGCAGGCACCTACCAATAAACCCCCATTACTGCCTCCACCAATAGCGAGTTTTTCAGTTGAGGTATATTGATGGGAAATAAGCCATTCTGCGGCAGAAATAAAGTCATCAAAAACATTTTGTTTGTTTAATTTCATTCCTGCTTGATGCCATTCTTCTCCATATTCGCCACCCCCGCGTAAGTTAGGCATCGCATAAATTCCCCCCATCTCCATCCAGATCAAATTAGCAATAGAAAAACTAGGAGTGAGAGAAACATTAAAACCGCCATAACCATACAAATAGGTAGGATTATTTTTATCTTGTTTTATTCCTTTTTTGTAAGTTAAGAACATGGGGATTTTTGTGCCATCTTTACTGGGGTAAAAAACTTGTTCGACCACATATTCATCGGAATTAAAATCAACTTTGGGCTTACGAAATAGCGTGCTTTTTCCTGTTACGATATCGTAATGATAAACTGTTGTGGGTGTTGTAAAACTGGTGAAAGCATAAAAGGTTTCTGTGTCCTCTTTTTTACCGATAAAGCCTCTTGTTGAACCAATTCCGGGTAATTCAACCTCGCGGATAAATTGTCCCTCAAGGGTGAAAATTTTAATGGCTGTATAAGCGTCTTGAAGATAGTCTATAATAAAGCGATCGCCTAAAATTCCAACAGATTGTAAAGTTTCCGAACTTTCAGGAATAATTTCTCGCCAATTCTTCTTTTCTGGATCGTTAATATCGATCGCAATTAAACGACCTCGAGGGGCATCAAGATCGGTACTCAACCAGAAAATAGAACCTTCATTATCAACAAAATTGTAATTCGCTTCAAACTCAGAAATAAGTTCGATAACTTCTCCTTCTGGGTCTTCTAAATCCTTGTAAAAAATTAAATTGCGCGGATCGGTACCCAAGCGAATATGAATAATTAAATAACGACCATCTTCTGTGACATCGGCACTAAATCCCCATTCTTTGCGATCGGGACGATGATAGATAAGAGTGTCTTCTGATTGTTCTGTCCCAAGGTGATGATAGTAGAGTTTTTGGAAATAATTAATGTCTTCAAATTTTGTTTTTTCGTTGGGTTCATCATAGCGACTATAAAAGAATCCTTGGGAATCATTTGTCCACCACGCACCGGAAAATTTAACCCATTTGAGAAGATCGGGTAAATCTTCCTTCGTTGCAATATTTTTAATTTTCCATTCTTGCCAATCTGAACCCGATCGCGAGATACTATAGGCAGCAAATTCTCCATTTTCACTGATAGAAAGACCTGATAAAGCAACGGTGCCATCTTCAGAAAATTGATTGGGATCGAGTAAGACTTCTGGGGTGTCTTCTAATGTTTTTAAGGTGTAAATAACATTTTGGTTTTGCAAGCCATCATTTTTAGCATAAAAATAGCGATCGCCTTTTTTCCAAGGGCTGCTATATTTTTCATAATTCCAGAGTTGTGTGACCCGATCTTTGATTTTTTCTCGTCCAGGAATATTTTTTAAATACGGTAAAGTTACTTGATTTTGTGCTTCAATCCATGCTTGAGTTTCTTCTGTATTCGGGTCTTCTAACCAGCGATAGGGGTCTTTGACTTCAATGCCGTGATAGACATCAATTTGGTCATCTTGACGAGTAACAGGATAGGAAAAAGATTGAGGGCTGTCAGTCATAGTAAAAGAGAAAATAAGAAGGGGTTGTTTGTTTCGTGTAGGCTCGTCTAATCACTATTAGAATCGAGATATAATGGGGGATTTATTCGCTAATCTCTGGATTTGGACTAGATACAGCAACATAAACCCCAAAAATCACGATCGCAAAGCCTATCCATTCTACAATACTCAATTTTTCCGCAAAAAAAACCCACGCTTGTAGAGAACTTCCGAAAGGTTCTAGTAGATAGGCGACTGCTATAATGCTGGATGAAAAGATTTTGAGAATATTGGTTAGCATTCCATGACCGATAACAAAAACAAGAACGAGAAAGAAAACTGCCCACCATCCCGACCAAGAGTAAGGAATAATACGATCTCCTTTTAGCAAAAGAATGGGTAGTAATAAGAAAATACAAAATAAGCAACGCCAAAAAAGAATATTGCTAACGCTTAGATGCACGCGCAGTTGTTCTACTATTAATAAATACCCACCGAAGAATATTGATGACAATAAAGCGAAAAGATCTCCTTGCAATTGAATTGTAGCCATCTGCATATCGCTAATTCCAATGGCGATCGAACCGCCAATGGCGATCGCCATACCCATGAGAAATTGACGATCAAAACTTCGCTTTAAAAATAACCAAGCGAATAGAGTTGTAAATAATGGAGTTAAACTGTGCATCAGTGAAGAGATACCAATCTTTGTTTGCACGAGAGACCATGCCCAAAATATTTGATTGGCAGTCGAACACATTCCCGCACCGAGAAGAAGTAATAATATTCTTAGAGAGTAAATTTTATAATTTGTTGGGCGATCGCTCGTTTCTTTTGCTCGGATAAAATCCCAACTATTTCCCACTCCAAAAACAAGTGTTGCAAATAAAAAACGCATAAATACCGTCGCGATCGGGCTTATTTCTTGTTCGCTCCATCTCACACCAATAGGAGCCGTGGATAGAATCAAGCAAGCAACGATCAAATAAAATAAAGCAAGAAAATTAGCTTGGGTGATAGCTTTTTGTTGTACATTCAATTGGTCTATCATGGCAAAATTTGTATTTTTAGATATTAGAGTAAAATAGAACTAATTAACTATTTTCGGGGTTTGATTTCAGGACGCAGTAGAATAAGTATATTTTTTGCAGTTACAATTCATACCAAACTAGATGCGTTTGCTCTATTCTTAGATATTGCTTTCGCTCTATGCCATTATATAATATCGCGATAATCTTAATAAAAATCTTTATTTTGGGTTAACACTTCACTGTTCTCTATAACTTTTTAGGCTGATTTTCTTTTATTGTTCTCTGTAAAGCTAAATTTACTGGATCGATTACGTTCAAAGAATTTATCATTTTAATCATTTCTCGATCGCCATCTTCTTTAATCCATTGAAGTAAATAAACGATCTCTGTACATCCTGCAATAATGCAATCAATATTCCCTTGATTTGATAATAATTTGGGTAGCAATTGTTTTCCCAATTCACAGGCCAGTTCTCGATTGAGTGCTTTCACTCCACAATAAATACAATCCATCAAAGCATTTTGTAATAATTGATTCGGTTCGCTGTAAGCAATCCCTCTACTTTCTAAAGGTTGAGAATAGACTTTTCCTAAACGGACTCCCTCGGTGCCTAAAATAAGAGGATAGCGTAAATTTTGTTCTTGTAAATATTGGCAAGTAGACTCAACCAAAGAATAATGTTGTAATTGTTGAGCGATAGTGGGAGAATGTTCTTTAAGTTGTTTCCAGACTCGATGTAAAAAATAATGAGCGCTATTACATAAAACGATTATGTCTATCGGTTGATGTGGAGAACTGACCATCTTAACTGCCCTCTCAATTGCTATTTTTAAGAGCATTATGAGTTCGCATTTAAGAGAATTACTGTTTTGTTGAATGGGAATTGTTCGATCCGGAAGAAAACAGGCTTGAAATAAAATAATTTCTCTGGAATTGCCACATAAAGCAATTGCTTGTTTAAATCCTTCCAAACCTGCGATCGGTCCCATCCCACCCAATAAAACTAAGGGTAATCCTTGGGTTTGTTGAGGTCGAAGAATTAACACTTCTGTTGGATAATCTCGATCGCTAATCATTCTATCTTGTTGTTGTCGATCGCGAGCAATCGCTTCCAGTTTTTGGTGATAATTTCTAAGAATGCTAGAGGCTTGTCTCTCATTATGAAACAAATACATTTTTTTGCTTGAAGATAAGGATAAAGAGATATAGGCACTGCTTACTATTCCCTCACTAACTACTCATCATTATAGCGCTATTGTTATGATTGGCAAAGTAGCGATAGTTGCACTAGGGCTATTTCATTCTACAAAAAAGAATAATATAATAGCAGTGACCCTTTCAATTATTCCAAAGCCATGACAATAGCAACCCAAAAACTGATTCTTAAAGAATATCTCAACTATGACGATGGCACAGACACTCGCTATGAATTAGTTAATGGAGAATTAGTAAAAATGGCACTTCCTAGCGGACGACACGGTACGATCGCAAAGTTCCTAGAAAGAACGTATGATACAGAAAATGACCGCTTATCAAGAGAATGGATTACACTTCGAGGGGAAGTGGGTGTTCAATCTCCTCGAGGCGATCGCACTGATACTGTTCGCATTCCTGATGTTACAATAATTCATCAAGAACAATGGCAAGATTTGCAGGATCGAGAAGCAGTTATTCGCTTAAATGAAACCCCGCCTTTTT
>NZ_JACSWA010000396.1 GCF_016888125.1 Spirulina sp. CCY15215 | reverse complement strand
GTGGTTAGTGGGGAGTGGTTAGTGGGGAGTGATTAGTGGGGAGTGGTTAGTGGGTAGTGATTAGTGGGGAGTGGTTAGTGGGGAGTGGTTAGTGGGTAGTGGGGAGTGGTTATCAACTCTCTAAAAATGTTAAAATTTGATAAATTTGAGGTAAATTTTATGTTGGATCGCAAACTGCAAGAATTAAAAAGATTATTGAGGGAAATCGATCGCGCTTTGATTGCTTATTCTGGTGGCATTGATAGCACCTTAGTGGCAAAACTTGCTTATGATGTTTTAGGCGATCGCGCTGTAGCAATAACAGCAATTTCCCCATCTCTACTACCAGAAGACTTAGAAGAAGCCAAAATACAAGCAGCAACCATCGGCATTACTCACGAAGCCATAGAAACCCATGAAATGGAGAATTCTAACTATACTTCCAATCCTGTCAATCGCTGCTATTTTTGTAAAAGCGAACTCCACGATACCTTAAAACCGATCGCCATCGCTCGAGGCTATCCTTATGTTATTGATGGGGTTAATGCTGACGATCTACAAGATTATCGTCCTGGAATTCAAGCCGCAAAAGAACGAGGTGCGCGATCGCCTTTAGCAGAAATAGGAATAACAAAATTAGAAGTGCGAGAATTAAGCAAAACTTTGGGTTTATCCTGGTGGGATAAACCTTCTCAACCCTGTTTGAGTTCTCGTTTTCCTTATGGGGAAGAAATTACCGTAGAAAAATTGCAGCGCGTTGGACGATCAGAAGTTTATCTGCGAAAATTAGGATGGCAGAATTTGCGAGTGCGATCGGCTGGAAATACGGCAAAAATTGAACTCCCACCGGAACAAATTAAAGCGTTTATCGCGAGTGTCGATCTACCCAGTTTAGTCGCCATTTTTCAAGAGTTTGGCTTTCTCTATGTTACCCTCGATCTGGAAGGATATCAGAGTGGAAAACTTAATCGCGTTTTAGAGCAACAAACTCAATCTTAATTTAGAATAAAAAAAACAGAGTAAATTTCAGCATCGCTTTCTTTAAGGAGGACAATGAAAAAATTTATCTTTAAGTTTATTTTTAATCCGAGAAAGATCGATGCCTAAAAAACTCAAACTGCAAGAAAAAGAGATTGCCGAACTTAAGGAAGAAAATCAACGCTTACAACAACAGTTGGCAGAATCTCAACACCGTTGTAGCCAAAAAGAGCAAGAATGGCGAAAAACTCAGGCTGAGTTAGAAGCAATTCGCCAAGGATATTCTTCCGACTCCAAAGGATTTTTGCGTCTGGCGATCGACAATATCCCTGGAGCAATATTCTGGAAAGATCGCCAATCTGTTTTTCTGGGTTGCAATCAATATTTTGCTAATCTTACTGGTTTAAATTCTCCTGTAGATATTGTCGGTAAAACTGACTACGATCTGCCTTGGAAACCAGAAGAAACAGAATTTTTCCGGGAATGCGATCGCCGTATTATGGACTCCGATGCTCCCGAATTAGGCATTATTGAACCGGCACAACAAGCCGATGGTAATTCCTATTGGTTGGAGACAAATAAAATCCCCTTGCACGACTCTCAAGGCAATGTTATCGGTATTCTGGGAACATTTGCTGATATTAGCGATCGCATTAAAACAGAAAAAACCCTACAACAATTAAACAATGAACTAGAAGAGAAAATTATCGAAAGAACCCAAAAACTGCATGACACGGAAATTCGCTTGCAAAGATTAATTGATAATATCCCTGGATTAATTTTTCAATTTCGCCTTGAAGCCGATGGAACACCATCTTTTCCCTATGTTTCTGAAGGAAGCCGCGACATTTATGAACTCGATCCGAGCAATTTTCTACAAACCTTCGATCTAGTTCATCAAAACGATATTGACTCTCTCCATCAAACGATTCAAAAATCAGCGCGATCGCTGATAAGATTTGACCACGAACACCGCATCATTACCCCCAGTGGAATCTTAAAATGGGTGCAAGTTCTCTCAAAACCAGAACGACAAGAAGACAATGCTATTATTTGGGATGGCATCATTATTGACATTACCGATCGCAAACACGCAGAAGAAGAATTACTGATATTTAAACGAGCCGTTGAAAGTGCCAGCGACGCGATCGCCATTGCCAATCCTCAAGGGGAACTCATTTATCAAAATTTAGCTCACATTCAACTCTACCATTGCGAAACCATAGAAAACTATCGAGAAACGGGAGGAATTGCAGCCTGTTATCCAGATAGCGATCTTTATCAAGAAGTCGTCTTAACCGTTCTTAACGGAGAATCTTGGATGGGTGAAGCCGAACAACGTTCTCGCAATGGTCGTCATTTTCCTGCCATTATTAGTGCCAATAGTATTAAAGATGAATTGGGGGAACTACTCGGTTTAATTGGTATTATCACTGATATTAGCGATCTCAAAGCGATCGCGCAAGCCTTACAAGAAAGTGAAGCCAAGTATCAACAAATCCTTGATTCTATTACCGATATGGTACTGGTGAAACGGGAAAAATCCCAGATTGTCTGGGGGAATAAATCTTTTCGAGACTATTATGGCATGAGTAATGAGGAACTAAAAAGTCTTATTGATACTTCTTTTAACGAGCCTGATTATACTCAACAATCTGTTCGCGATGATGCTTATGTTTTTGAAACCGGACAACTTCTGGAAGTAGAAGAACCCGTAACCCGTCATGATGGAGAAGTGCGACAATTTAATACAATTAAATCTGCCATTCGCAACGAAAAAGGAGAAATTATTTTAACCGTAGGTGTATCTCGGGATATTACCGATCGCAAACGTCAAGAAGAAGCCTTGCAGGAATCAACCGAGCTTATTTATCAGCAAGCACAACGAGAAAAACTACTCAACCAATTAACCAACCAAATTCGTAACTCCCTCGAATTAAAACAAATTCTTAATGCAACAGTACGAGAGATTCAGCGTTTTATCAAAGTCGATCGCTGTCACTTTGCTTGGTATGTTGAAGAAGGAGAAAAAGCCTATTGGGATATTGTCGTGGAAGTCCAAACTGAGAATTTACCCAGTTTTATCGGACGACATCCTGTTAGTGCTTTTGGACCGCTTTCAGAAATGGTTTTGCAACGACAAACCGTGCGTCTCAATGATGTTTCTCACATCGAAGATCGAGAAGTACGAGAGTTTGTAATGACCCTAGGAAATCAATCGATGTTAGTTCTTCCGGTTTGGGATAATACCGGAGAACGTTATGGTATTATTGCTTGTATTCAACATCAAGAAGTGCGACCTTGGCATGATGACGAAGTAGAGCTTTTAGAAGCCGTTACCGATCAGTTAGCGATCGCCCTCAATCAAGCCAATCTCCTCACCCAAAGTCAAGCGCGTACCCAAGAATTGGAAAACCTTTTAGAACGATTACAACGCACCCAAACGCAACTGGTTCAAAGCGAAAAAATGTCCAGTTTGGGGCAAATGGTCGCTGGAGTGGCACATGAAATTAATAATCCCGTCAATTTTATTCATGGTAATCTCGTCCATGCGAATGAATATACAGAAGATTTATTAGGATTGCTCGATCTTTATCAAAAATATTATCCTCAACCTCATCCCGATATCGGCGAGGAAATTGAAGCGATCGACCTTGATTTTCTCAAAGCAGACTTACAGAAATTACTTCTATCTATGCGCGTCGGAACCGATCGCATCAGTGGAATTGTGAGATCCCTACGAACTTTCTCTCGTCTCGATGAATCGGAAGTCAAAGATGTTAACCTTCACGATGGTCTTGATAGTACCTTAATGATTTTACAAACTCGTTTGCGGTCACAAAATTGGCGACCAGAAATTAAAATTATTAAAAACTATGGCGAATTACCTCGCGTCAAATGTTATGCAGGACAACTCAATCAGGTATTTATGAATATTATTAGTAACGCGATCGATGCTTTAGAAGAACGCGATCGCCAGCGAACCTTAGAACAAATGCAAGCACATCCCAGTCAAATTGACATCCAAACCCAGAGAAAAGATAATAATATTATCATTCGCATTCGCGATAATGGCATGGGAATGAGTGAAACTACCCGAGCTAAACTTTTCGATCCCTTCTTTACCACAAAAGGCATTGGCAAAGGAACAGGATTAGGCTTATCCATTAGCTATCAAATTGTGACAGAAAAACATAATGGTAAACTATCTTGTACTTCCCAGCCAGGAGAAACAGTATTTCTGATTGAAATCCCCATCTAATATCCATTCTTAATTCTTAATTCTTAATATGGTTTTCAAATTCTCACCCAAAACTCTGACGGATCTATCAAAACGACTGCCTTTACGGGTTGTTTTACTCGTCCCTTTTGTTCTACAAATTTTTGGTACAGTAGGAGTTGTAGGCTATCTTTCCTACCGTAATGGACAAAAAGCCGTTAATGACTTAGCATTACAATTACGAAAAGAACTCTCGGCTCGGATCGAACGAGAATTAAGAGCATACACTGAAGCGCCTCACATTATTAATAGAATTAATGCTAGTGCTTTTGCTCGCGGTGATATTGATATTGATAAGATGCAAGGAGAATACTTGCTTTGGGAACAGTCGCGACTTTTTCCTAGCAATAGTTGGATTTATTGTGGAAGTGAGAAGGACGGTGGATTTTTAGGAGTAGGCAAAGAACCGAATAAATCCCGACTATTCTCAATTGTTAATCAATCAACGGGTAATCGTTTTCGAGATTACAACTTTGATGAGAAAGGAAACCTTAGTAACCCGACCATTGATGAAAGAATACCTCGCTTTGATTCTCGCACTCGCCCTTGGTATAAAAATGCGATGACGACAGGTAAACCAAATTGGGGGGAAATTTATCTTGATGCGATTATTCATGTTCCCCTCCTTTCTGCGAGCATACCCGTCTATGACGAGGGAGGACAAACGATAGGAGCCTGTGCGACAGATTTCCTTTTATCGGAAGAATTTACGCAATTTCTCAAAAATTTAGAAATTGGCAAGTCTGGCGAAACTTTTGTTATAGAGCGATCGGGAACTTTATTAGCGACATCTCTTGAGGAACTATCTTATGTGAAAAAAGACAAAGATGTTCAACGTCTCAAGGCAAGTGAACTCAAAAATCCCCTAGTACGAGAAACGGCAAAATATTTACAAGCACATTTTGGAGATTTTACTCGCATTCAAAACCCCCAGCAACTCGCCTTTACCCTCAACGGTCGGCGAGAATTCATTCAAGTTCAACCCTTTAAAGATGAGTACGGTCTGGACTGGCTTATTGTCGTAGTTATCCCAGAAGCGGACTTTATGGAACAAATCCATGCTAATAACCGCACGACGATCGCCCTGTGTCTTGTAGCATTAGCTGTAGCGACGGTTTTAGGCATTTTAACGGCACGTTGGGTTACACAACCCATTCTGCGTTTAAACCAGTCAGCGAAAGCCCTTGCTGAAGGAAAATGGCAGCAAACAACAGATATTCAACGTCAGGATGAACTCGGAGAATTAGCGAAATCTTTTAACACCATGGCCGCACAGTTGCAGGATGATTTTATCACCTTAGAACAGCGCGTGGAAGAACGCACGGCAGAACTGGCCGAGTCTAACCAACAATTGGAAATTGCTAAGGAAAAAGCCGATGCAGCTAACCAAGCCAAAAGCACCTTTTTAGCTAATATGAGTCACGAATTACGCACTCCTCTTAATGCTATTCTCGGTTTCTCGCAAATTCTGACGCGATCGCAAAGACTTGACCCAGATCAACAAGAAAATATCAATCTGATTAATCGCAGTGGTGAATATTTATTAACATTGATTAATAATGTTTTAAATTTGTCTAAAATTGAAGCGGGAAAAACAACCCTAAATCCTTCAGATTTCGACATCTATAGTCTTTTAGATGAAGTCGAACAAATGTTATATCTCAAAGCAGAAGAAAAGGGCTTACAACTGCACTGCGAGTATGCAGATAATGTGCCTCGTTTTGTTCATAGCGATCGCACTAAACTTCATCAAGTTCTAATTAATCTGATTAATAACGCTATTAAATTTACCTACGAGGGAGGGATTGCTGTTCGAGTCTTTGCCGGGAGCGATGAAGAAGTAAACAACCAACAACAAACAACCCTTCGTTTTGAAATTGAAGATACGGGAGTCGGAATTGCTCTAGAAGAGATCGATAGCGTTTTTACCGCCTTTGGACAAACTCAAAGCGGTTTAAACTCTCAAGAAGGGACGGGTTTGGGTTTACCTATTTCTCGCAAGTTTATACAACTCATGGGAGGAGATATTACTGTAGAAAGTCAAGTAGATCGAGGAACAGTTTTCAAGTTTTCCATGCAAGTGAGTATCGCAAAAAATAGTGATATTTCTACCCCTACAAGCAAACGAAATGTGATCGCCCTTGCTCCCAATCAAGCAATTTATCGTCTTTTAATTGTTGATGATAAACCGATCAATCGTCAACTTTTAATTAAATTACTCAATCCTTTTGGTTTTGAACTTCAAGAAGCAGAAAATGGTCAAAAAGCGATTGAAATTTGGCAAAATTGGCAACCTCATCTCATTTGGATGGATTTGCGAATGCCTGTTATGGATGGCTATGAAGCAACGAAAAAAATCCGTTCTTATTCTCAAGGTAAAGAGACAGCAATCTTGGCAATTACTGCCAGTGTTTTAGAAGAAGAAAAGGCCGCAGTTTTTGCAGTAGGATTTGATGATTTTATTCGCAAACCTTTTCGAGAAGAGACTATTTTTTCGGCTTTAGAGAAACATTTAGAGGTTGTTTTTATCTACGAAGAATTAGACAAGCCTTCCTCTCCTACTGCATCTCAAAAAATCACCCCAGCCGATCTTGACATTTTACCCAAAACATGGTTAGCAATATTTTATCAAGCCATAGTTGAGGGTCAAATTCAACAGTTACATAAACTAATTACAGAAATTCAGCCACAGTATCCAGAAATTGCTGCAACATTACTCGATTTAACCAATTCCTATCGGTTAGATCGATTATTAGAGTTAGCTGAAGGAGGAGAAAAAACATAATGAATCATTTTGAAACCCAAAAAATCGAAATTCTTGTTGTCGATGATACGCCAGCAAATTTAAGTGTTTTAACCCAAATGCTTTCTAGGAAAGATTATGAAATTAGGGTTGCACCCAATGGTAAACTGGCGCTACAATCGGCACAATCGAAACCCCCTCAATTAATTTTATTAGACATTACTATGCCGGGGTTAGATGGCTATCAAGTTTGCGAGCAACTGAAAGCTAATCCTAAAACTAGCGCTATTCCTATAATTTTTATTAGTGCTTTAGATGGAGCAGATAATAAAGTGAAAGCCTTTCAAATCGGAGGAGTTGATTATATTACTAAACCCTTTGAAACTGTAGAAGTATTAGCACGAATTGACAACCAACTGCGTCTGCGATCGCTACAACTCCAACTGCAACAGCAAAACCAACAATTGCAGCAAGAAATCAAATCTCGCCAAGCTGTTGAGGAACATTTGCGAATTTTGAAAAGAGCGATCGCGGAGTCAGTCAATGGTATAATTATCATCGAGGCTCGTGTTGAAAATTATCCTATTATTTTCGTTAATACTGGTTTTGAGAGAATTACAGGATACAGTAGCGAGGAAGTATTGGGGCAGAGCTTTGATTTTCTCTTGGATAGCGATCGCGAAAGTGAAGATTTTCAGAAACTAAAAGAGGCGATCGCCACAGGAAAATCTTGCCAGATTCTCTTACACGATACCCGCAAAGATAAAACGCGATTTTGGAATGAATTAAGTCTTTCTCCTGTCCGTGATAAAAAGGGAAATCTTACCCATTTTATCGGCATTCAAAACGATGTTAGCCATCGCATTTCCATTGAAGAAAAAATAATTCGTGCGAAAGAAATAGCCGACGAAGCCAATCAAGCCAAAAGTACCTTTATCGCGAATATGAGCCACGAATTGCGCTCTCCTCTCAATGCTATTCTTGGCTTTTCTCAACTAATGGGGCGATCGACAGGACTCTCTCAAAGCGATCGGGAAAATATTAGGATTATTAATCGCAGTGGCGAACACTTGCTCACCCTGATCAATAACATTTTAGATCTCTCAAAAATTGAAGCAGGAAAAACCGTCCTGCAGCCCGTTAATTTTGACCTTTATCGTCTCTTAGATGAAGTTGAAGATATGTTTCTGCTCCGCACCGAAAATAAAGGGCTACAATTGATTTTTGAGCGACAAGAAAACATCCCACAATACGTCTGCACCGATATTGTTAAACTTCGCCAAGTATTAATTAATTTACTGGGAAATGCGATTAAATTTACCCACAAGGGGGGAATTTTCGTGCGGGTCAGAGTAGGGAAAACAGAGAAAGAAGGCCAAACAGCAACTCCCTCCCCCTGTCCCATCCCCAATCCGCGATTTCCGATCGCCCAAATTCATTTTGATGTTACCGATACAGGATTAGGAATTGCCGAGTCAGACCTCGATCGCCTCTTTGAAGCCTTCACGCAAACTCAAGCAGGAGCAGAAATCCAAGAAGGGACGGGGTTGGGTTTACCGATCGCTCAGAAATTCGCTCGTTTGCTGGGTGGGGATATTCGCGTTCGCAGCATAGAAGGGAAAGGGAGTACCTTTAGTTTTGATATTTGGGTAGGTGCTGCCCTAGCGATGGAAGTTTTGGAGGCAAAACCCAAGCATCAAGTCATTGCCCTGGCTAACAATCAAATCCAATATCGCATTCTCGTTGTAGACGATCGCCCCAGCAATCGCATTTTACTCGTTAAACTACTGCAACCCCTAGGATTTGCCGTGAAAGAAGCCGAAAACGGCAAAAGGGCGATCGAGATTTGGGAAACCTGGGAACCTCACTTGATTTGGATGGATATGCGAATGCCAGTCATGGACGGTTATGAAGCAACGAAATATATTAAAAAGACACTCAAAGGGAATGCAACAGCAGTCATTGCCCTGACAGCCAGTGCATTAGAGGAGGAAAAAGCGCTCGTCTTGTCTGCTGGTTGTGACGACTTCGTGAGAAAACCTTTCCGAGAGGAAGAACTTTTTGAGACAATGGCTAAACATTTAGGAGTCCGTTATGTTTATGATGATACTGATCTACAAATCCAACAAAAACAGCAAAACTATGTTCTAGATTCTGACACACTGCGGGTAATGCCAGAAACTTGGCGGAAACGGCTTTATCAAGCTGCAATCGACTTAGATGATGAACAGATTCTAACTTTAGTGGCCGAAATTCCCGCAGACTACGCCGATTTAGCCAAGGCGATCGCGAATTTAGTCAAACAATTTCGGATTGATAAAATTATTGCATTAATTGAACAAATTTAGTAATGACTACAGAACAAGAATTTCTCGGTGATATTTTAATTGTTGATGACCTACCGGAAAACTTGCGCGTGCTTTCGCAAATGCTTTCAGAAAATGGTTATAAAGTTCGCAAAGCCATCAATGGTAAAATCGCTCTACGTGCAACGCAATCGGCAGCACCAGATTTGATTTTACTTGATATTAAAATGCCCGATATGGATGGCTATGAAGTTTGTTCTCAACTCAAAGCCAATCCAGAAACAACTGAAGTTCCTGTTATTTTTATTAGTGCTTTAGATGAAGTTTTAGATAAAGTTAAAGCCTTTCAAATGGGAGGAGTAGATTATATTACCAAACCTTTTCAAGTGGAAGAAGTGATTGTTCGGATTGAAAATCAACTCACAATTCAACGTCAAAAATTGCAATTGCAGGAAGAAATTAAACAACGCAAAGAAACTCAAGAAATTTTACACCAATCTCGCGCTCTTCTTGCCAGTGTCTTAAACACTTCTTTAGATGGCATTGCGGCTTTAGAAGCGGTTCGAGAGCCAACAACGGGCAAAATTGCTGATTTTCGCTGCATTGTTGTTAACCCTGTTATTTCTCGTATTGTCGAACGTAAAAAAGAAGAATTAACGGGAAAACTGATCCTCAAAAAATTTCTCAGCCAACGAGATCCCCTCTTATTTGCAGAGTTTGTCAAAGTGACGGAAATGGGAGAACCTTTGGAGCGAGAATTTTGTTATGAGCGAGGAGATCGAAAAATTTGGTACTATATCAGTGCGGTTAAATTGGGAGATGGATTTGCCGTTACCGTTCGCGATATTACTCAACAAAAACAAGTTCTCTTATCTCTACAAGCAGAAAATCAAGAACTAGCTGAACGTTCGACGGTTGATAACTTAACACAAACAGCCAATCGACGCTATTTTGAAATTTATCTTGCCCAACAGTGGCAAACTTTAGCAGCAGAATCTTTGCCCTTATCTTTAGTGATTTTCCATGTCGATAATTTTGATTTCCATCGGAAGAATTATGGAGATGAAACCAGCAATAAATTTTTGCAAAAGGTTGCTAAAGCAATTAAACAGTATCTCCGTCGTTCGGAAGAATTAGTCGCACGTTATGAAGAAGCAGAGTTTGTGGCAATTTTACCCAATGCTGACGATTATTGGTCATTACAAGTCGCGGAATTAATTCGTACTGGTCTTGAATATGAGGAGGATTCCGATTCTCTAGAAACAGGGGATAAAATAACAATTTCAATTGGTATTACGACCTTTATTCCGACGACGAATGACTCTCCTACTATTTTAGTAGAACAGGCGCAAAAAGCCCTCGATCGCGCTCAGAAAAAAGGCGGTGATTGTATTGAATTTTATGAAACCGAGTAATTAAAATCTCTCTAAGAAGTCGCTTCGGGAGGATTGGGTTTATTATTCTCTTGAGAATGAGATTCCGAGGATTTGACCCGAAATGACTTTAACCAGTGAATGCGACTGGGAACTGGTGTGCGTGCGGGATTAAGTCCTTGTAACATATCGGATAACTGCAAACCTTCACGACGAGTCTCCCTTAACTTATGCCAGACCGATCGCGACATTAACAGAGTATGTTCTTGACGTTCCGCGCCCAATTTTTCCAAATATTCTTCCCGTTCCGGCTGATAGTCTGCGGAAACCACTTGCAGCGATCGCCTCTTTTTATCTTTAACCAACCCGGCTATCTGGGAAAACAATTCTGGATACAACCAGGTATAAGCAGGATGAACCGTAAGTTCCACTTGATGAGCCTTTTTCTCTGGGCAAGACTCAAGTTTAAAATAGCCGATCGCCGCTTTGCGCTGGGGTTCAAATACATAGGCACTCGCTACTTCTCTTTGATTGACCAAGCGCTCAAATTTGGTCGCTGTAGACTGAAGTAAAGGAGTTTTAAAATCTTGGATGTGGCGATCGAACACTTGTCGCAATAATGGCGGCATAGACACGGTATCCAATTGATAAAGTAACTGTGCCTCAGCATTGCTGACAGGTAGCAAATTGGGGAGGGAGGGTTCGTGCTGGGCGAGTTCCAGGGCAATTTCCGGGGCAATATGCCAAGAGGTCATTTGTGCGAGGGGTTGAAAGCCATTTTGACGGTAGAGGGCGAGGGTGTCGCGATCGCTAACATTGACCTCTAAAAGCCAAGTTCGCGCCTCCCAGATCGTCTCGAAACAGTGCCGCAGCAACTGGGAGCCAATATCTTTCAGATTTAAGGTTTCTTGGGGCTGTGATGCTTGAAAATCAACGAGAACGTTCTGCACCTGCCAAGTGCTGCGAGTGCGGTTAAAAGGCGCAACGCAAATCAAACCGCAAATTCTATCTTGTTGTTCAGCAACATATAAATGAAAGGGATGTCGGCTAGAATTTGGCAAGAGACGAGAAAGTTTGAGCAGTCCATACCACTGTTGAAACCGCTCTAATTTTTCCTGTAAAGCCTCCATCTCGCTCCCTCGCTCCCGAGTCCAAGATTTGGCAGCAAGTTCCCGCACTGCTTCAAAATCGCGCAGTTGTAGGGAACGAATAGCGATAGTGGTATCTGGGGGAGAAGATGAATTCATAAATCTGGTCTCGACTTGGCGAGGAAATAGAAGGATTGTCGTTCATTGAACCAATTCACTCTATTCTACAACCTACCATTAACATTATAAGTAGTCGGACAAAAACTTTGAAGCTATGTATGTTTTCTGTGCATATTTTACATATTTTGTCAAACAAAACCCTATCATTTCCTAAAATTTTGAGAGCATCATCTTTTCCATTGCATTAGTTCCTCGATCAAAATTGTTACAAAATTGTTAAGCTAAACCTGGTACAACGCAATACAGAAGAATCGGCAATTTGCCGATTCTGTTACAAAACTTTAAATAATGTGTTTAGAGATGTAAACTAGACGGTTGATGCGTAGCGAAAAAAATTGGCAAAATATTCTTATTCTGCGCGATCGCCTTGGAAAAGATGAAATTTTTCTGAGGGTGTCAATGACTACCAACATTTTAAGAGGGCTAGAATTCATGAAAAAACTGGTTATACTCGAGCGATCGTTCCTTGCCGGTCATATTGCATCAATGTTTTTTGGCTTGGCTGGCTTGTTATTCGTTATCCCGAATACTGAATTTATTGTCAGTCTTTCTCCCATCGGACAGAAGGTCTTTGCTTGGTCGATGGTGGGAGGAGGGGCGGCTTATATGGTGCTAGGAACCGCCGCCGTCGCGATTTATGCTTATCGCGTTTTTGGGTTCAAAGCCTGGTTTACTTTTATGGTATCGGCCATCACCATTTCCCTAAGCAGCGAACTGCTGGGAACGAGTACAGGGTTCCCTTTCGGTCACTATCGCTATCTCAGTGGTTTAGGCTATAAAATTGCGGGTTTAGTGCCGTTTACGATTCCCCTCTCGTGGTTTTATTTGGGTTTTGTCGCTTATCTGCTGGCGCGATCGGGTTTGGAACAATTGAATATCTCTAAGGGACTGCGTTTGGGGGGGGCGATCGCTTTTGGCTCTATTCTTCTCACCTCTTGGGATTTCGTTTTAGACCCCGCCATGAGTCAAGCTAACCTCCCCTTTTGGATTTGGGAACAACCGGGAGGCTTTTTTGGTATGCCCTATCAAAACTTTTTCGGCTGGCTGGGGACGGGTATTGTCTTTATGACTGTGGCAACTCTGTTATGGGAGAAAAATCCTCTCTCTCTGTCGCGATCGCAATTGATTTTTCCCCTCATTGTTTATCTTGGGAATTTGGGTTTTGCCCTGGTCATGAGTGTAGGGGCGGGTTTTTGGATTCCCGCTTTTCTCGGCATTTTAGTGGGGGCTATTCCCGCGATCGTCTTCTTCTCAATGGTTAAATCTCAATCCCAGATTAGCGGCAAATGGGCAACAGAGGATGAACAAGAGTTCATCGTTACGGAAGTAGGGATGAAGAGTAACCCAGATTCACTGGCGGTGAAGTAATTGAGAAAAAATTATTGGTTTTTCTCTACTACTTCTCTTTTTTAACGTCAGGAACCTCAGCCTAAAGGCGTGAGGCTTGAAAGAGAAATCTGACAAGCCATTCTGACCAGACTCAGTACCTTGCGTACTACGTTATTTGGGTC
>NZ_JACSWA010000395.1 GCF_016888125.1 Spirulina sp. CCY15215 | reverse complement strand
CAATGGTCAGATGCGTTTTTTCAATCCCCAAACTGGGGAGTATTTAAGGAGTCCAGATGAGTCCGAACGGGAACGGATTGAGGAACGACGGGAAAAAGAACAAGTTCAGAGGACATTGCAAGAGTTGCGCGATCGCCTGCTTGCGAAAGGATTAGACCCTGATAACCTCTGAAACTTCCTATTATCCTCCTCTCTTATTCTTGCGATCGCCTAACCTGAGAAGAAATCTCCGAATTGGAAGCGATCGGCGATCACGATCGCATTTTTACTCATCTCAATAGTTACTGACTGGTTTGGGAAGAATGATTATTTCTTTTGGTAGTCAAGCAACAGAAGACCTTTTCAATGGAATCAATAGTAAAAAGGCCAGTAAAATTCCTTCTGAAATTGTTAAAACTGCTTTAAGGAAGTTAGATATGCTCAACGCGGCTCAAAAACTTGACGATCTCAGAGTCCCACCTGGAAACCGCTTGGAAGCGTTGCAAGGAGATTTAGAAGACTGGTATAATATTCGCATTAATGAGCAATGGCGAATTATTTTTCAATGGCAAGCTGGGGCTATAACTGGTGTAGAAATTGTTGATTATCATCGTTAAAATTGTTTCGGGTTAATATTTTTTTGCTTATGTTACCAACTCATCGACAGCCAACCCATCCCGGAGAAATTTTACTGGAGGAATTTCTCAAACCTTTGGAATTAACTACAGAAGACCTTGCTACTCATTTAGAAATTCCTACCCAACAAATGAATGAAATTATCAAAGGCGATCGCGGAATTACTCCAGAAATTGCTTGGTTTTTCTCTCAAGCCTTTCAGACTTCGCCGGAATTTTGGATGAATTTACAGACTCACTACGATCTGTGTTTGAGTCGTCCCAAGTTACTGAAATCGGCGATCGCCTGACTGTAAAACGACTTTGAGGGGAAGTGCGATCGCATTCCTCTCGTTTTTATGTATTCTGCCGGAGGAAATAAATATTTTAAGTGCGATTTCTCCAAAAATTAGGTTTTCGGTGAAGATGGGCAACTGCAATCACTAAAATTCTCTCTTTTTCTACCGTGTAAATAATACCATAAGGAAACTGCCGAGTCTGACATCGCCGAATATTTCCACCGAGTAACAACCATCCTGATGGAAAAGCGATGATGCGATTAATGGTACCTTGAATTTCACTACAAAATTCCTGTCCAAGTCCAACACGCTGTGATTCGTAATATTGAATTGCTTCTTGGAATTCTTGACGCGCGATCGCTAAAAACTCTACTCTCACAAATTTCTCATCTCCTCAAATACTTGTGATGCGGAAATAGTTTCTAATTTCCCTTCACGGTTGGCTTGCAGGCGAGTTTCGGCTTCTTCTAGCCAAAGTTGGTCGATTTGAGGATCGCTTTGGTCTAAGCTATCAACTAGGGCATCAATGAGCATTGCTCGCTCTATGGGAGAGAGTGCTAAAGCCTCTCGAAATACTTTTTGTGTGAGGTCGGACATGGGACTATTTTAGCGGGAATGATACTGATTTGATTGTAGCTTTATTTTCTATTTTATCTACCGGAAAGGAGCTAGAGGAAGAGTTTAGTCGCGATCGCGCTATAATTTCTGTACGATAGAACTAATGGTATAGTTCATCTCTTTGAAAACCATGACTCTCGCACCCCTAAAAACCCCGATTGTTTACCCCGAACCCGATGGCGAACCGATGGCAGAAAGTGACCCCGCACGGGATTATT
>NZ_JACSWA010000394.1 GCF_016888125.1 Spirulina sp. CCY15215 | reverse complement strand
CCTGATGGCTTCCAGCTTTCGGGTTTTGCACCGAATGTCGGCAAGAAATCATCATCTAAAAACGATGCTTGCGAGGTGTACGATTCTTCAGTTTCAATAAACTCAATCCCGTATTGTTCACATAATTGCTTGATGCGTTCTTTGAGTTTAGCTGTAGGAATTTGAACAAACTTTTGATTGTTCTTTTTGCCGATATTGATACCGTTCTTTTGACCCTTGTTCCAGCCAAAGACAATGCGACCGATGCCATTTTCTAAGCAATGGTTAATAACCAATCTCGCTGCTTTATTAACCGCATCTCTCATCTGACGGTTGCGTTTTTCCGTGATACGAGATAGTCTTTTAGACCAGAATTCTTGGGGCTTGTTTTCCTTAATTGTGGCAATCTGCTTATTATAAAATTGGTTAACAGATTTAAGACGTTTTCCATCGATAATGAAACTTGTTCCTCT
>NZ_JACSWA010000393.1 GCF_016888125.1 Spirulina sp. CCY15215 | reverse complement strand
ATTGGATTCGGGAGAAAAATTAACTCTAGGTGAACCGATTAAAAGAGATCGGCATGATGGAGTCAATCATGTTGTCTATCGCGTTAAAGCTGATTTTTATGAAAAGTTTGATTTTCATCATTATCCCTTCGATGACCAAATACTCTCTATTCGCTTTCGTCATCATACTTTAGGACAAGAAAAATTAATTTATGTGGTGGATTTTGTCGGAATGCGAGATACAAATACTGAGGAGGTGATCAAAAATTTTAAAAGTAATAAGGTATTTGAAAAAATTACCGATTGGCACATTATCAATGCCCTCTTTTTTCAGGATATTCATGTTAACCAATCGACATTAGGCGATCGCCGCTTAATTAAAGCGAAATCTCAGTTTCAATACTCTCAGTTTAATGCCGAGATCGAAATAGAGCGGGATATTTTCCGATTCAGTATGAAAAATCTCTTACCCTTATGGTTTTTTGTGGTAATCGCTTATGGTTTACTCTTTCTTCCCTTTGAAAACATTTCGGTTGAGGCCATCAGTGGTTTACTCTTAGCTGTTGTTTTTTATCATCTCAGTTTGTTGGATTCTCTACCCGAGGGGATTGGCTATGTTGTTGCTCTCGACTATGCTTTTTATTTAGTTTATATTTTATTGGGACTAGAACTTGTTTTAGTGATTTTAGGACAGAGTAAATGGTTAAAAATTAACCTGAATGTCAGCAACAAACAACTCCTTCAATTTAGCAGAGTTATTCTCCCTATTCTCTGGATAGTAGGTAGTTATAGTTTGTTTTGGATTTATAATTAGTTTTGATGGGAGATATCTTCCGGTCTTTACTTTTATTGCAGTCGATCTAGAGTACGATATTGAATTGCTTCGGCAACGTGCTGAGAACTAATCTTCTCCTCTGCCGCTAAATCGGCGATCGTGCGGGACACTTTGAGAATTCGATCCATTGCTCTTGCGGAAAGTCCTAACTTGCGAATTGCCATTTCTAATAAATTGCGACTGGTTTCATCCAAAGCGCAAAACTGTTGGAGATGACGGCTTTTCATTTCCGCATTGCAACGGATGCTAGTATCGTTGCTAAAGCGTTTGCGAGCGCGATCGCGGGCAATTTCAACCCGTTCTCGAATTGGTTTTGAGGGTTCCCCCGCAGCCTGTCGCGTCATCTCTTCCGGTTTCAAACGATTGACTGCAACTTGTAAATCAATGCGATCCATCAATGGTCCCGACAATTTTGCCCAGTAATTTTCCCGTTGTCGAGGAGAGCAAGTGCAGGCTTGAATTGAGTCGCCATAGTAACCGCAAGGACAAGGATTGGTACTGGCAACTAAGGTAAATTGGGCGGGAAACAGCACTGATTGACGAGTGCGAGAAATGGTGACGCAACCATCTTCTAAGGGTTGACGCAAAAATTCTAAAACATTGCGTTTAAACTCAGTTAGTTCGTCCAAAAATAGGACTCCACGATGAGCCAAAGAAATTTCCCCAGGACGAGGAATGCTCCCTCCTCCTACTAATGAAGGTCCCGATGCAGAGTGATGGGGACCGCGAAAAGGTCGCTCTTCAATTAATGTACCTTTATTTTTCAATAAACCGGCAACAGAATGAATTTGCGATACTTCTAGGGCTTCTGCAAAAGAAAGTGAAGGCATGATTCCAGGCAATCGCTTTGCTAACATGGTTTTGCCACTGCCAGGAGGACCGACCAAGATCAGGTTATGACCCCCTGCTGCGGAAATTTCCAAGGCACGACGGGCATGATTTTGTCCTTTGACTTCTTTTAAATCCGAGATACCTAGCCTCTGCCGATTTGATTCAATTTTGACATTAAATATTGCTGGGGAATGGTCTTCCGGTTGGCAAAGAAAAGTTGCAACTTGAGATAAATGTTTGAACCCATAGACCTTTAAACCCTCAACAACAGCAGCTTCGCGAACATTATCTTCGGGAACAACTAAACCCGTCATACCCATGCGTTGTGCCGCAGCAGCAATAGGTAAAACCCCCGCCACCGATCGCAAACTACCATCTAAAGAAAGTTCTCCTAAAAATAGGAAATCCCCTAATAATTGCGGGTCTATTTGTTCAGAAGCGGCCAGAATTCCTACGGCGATCGGCAGATCGAAACTCGGACCTTCTTTGCGTAAGTCTGCTGGGGTTAAATTTATTAATATAGGTCGCATGGGGAACAATAACCCCGAATTTTTTAAGGCTGCCTTAACTCGCTCTCGAGATTCTTGGATAGCCGCATCGGGCAATCCCACGACAATAACTTTCGGCAATCCTCCCGAAACATCGACCTCTACTCCCACTTTAATTGCATCAATGCCAACGATAGACGCACTCCAAACTCTAGCCAGCATAATTTTTCAGCCAAACCACTGTATAAATGTAGTTTACTGGTGAATTGGTCGTTGCAGAGGCGATCGCTTTCTTGAGAAAATAAAAATATCTATACTGATTACCCATTCAATAAAGATGGAAACCATTTTCAGCAAAATTATCCGCAAAGAAATCCCAGCCGATATTGTTTATGAGGACGAGCTTTGCCTCGCCTTCAAGGATGTTAGCCCCCAAGCCCCTACTCATATCCTTGTCATCCCCAAAAAACCGATTCCGAGGCTTTCTGAGGCTGTTTCGGACGACCATGCGCTAATGGGACATCTCCTCTTGACGGTGAAGCGCGTTGCAGAGCAAGCCGGATTAACCAATGGCTATCGAGTTGTTATTAATAATGGTAACGATGGCGGCCAAACCGTGGATCACTTACACCTGCACATTTTGGGCGATCGCCAGATGAATTGGCCCCCAGGTTAAATAAGTTTCTTTGCCAACCCCTTACCAAAAAATCAAAATTAGTTCAAAAAATCAGCGCCTTGTACAATATTAATGTCTCCAAACGTCAAACATCATTCCCTTGGTAAAATATCTCGCAAAATTCCTCTGCGATCGCTCCTGGTGGTTCCTTTTGTCATCGAAGTTGTTGCGGCTGTGGGATTGACGGGATGGCTTTCTCTGCAAAATGGACAAAAAGCAGTTAATGATGTAACCACACAACTCCGGGAAGAAATTACTGCCCGCATCCAACAAAAACTCGAATCTTATTTGGAAGTTCCCCACACGATCAATCAACTCAATGCTAGGGCGATCGCGATCGGACAACTCGATTTAACCGATCCCTTAATCCTCGATCGCCATTTTCTCCAACAACTGCAAACTTTTGATTCTGTTACGGGAATTTACTTTGGGAATGAAGAGGGAGGATTTACGGGTCCCGAACGAGGTGAGGGGAAAACATTTTTTATTTACTCCACAGAAGCCTTTAAACTTGGGAATCTTTATAAGTATGCTATTGATAAACAGGGCAACCGTCAAGAAATCTTAGATACTATTCCTAATTACGATCCCCGTCAGCGACCTTGGTATACTGCTCCAATTAAAACCAAAAAAGCGACTTGGAGTGAAATTTATCCTTTTATCTCCGATTTAGGTTTGGGAATATCTGCGAGTTTACCGGTTTACGATGACCGAGAAACACTCCAAGGGGTATTAGAAATCGATCTATCTCTGGCAGATATTAGCAAGTTTTTGCGCTCTCTGAAGATTGGGCGCACGGGACAGACTTTTATTATGGACAGTTCGGGGTTAATTGTCGCTTCTTCCACAGAGGAAAACCCTTTTGTAGATAATAGCCAAGGTAAGGACGATCCTCAACGCTTACAGGCGATCGAAAGTCGCATTCCTCTCATTCAAACAAGCGCCGAACAGATCTTGGCAACATTTGCCGATTTTTCCAGTTTAAAGGGAAGCGAAAAATTAACTTTTACGGTACAAGGACAACGACAATTCTTACAGGTTACGCCTTTCCGAGACGAACAAGGGCTAAATTGGTCCATTGTTGTGGTCATCCCGGAAGCCGATTTTATGGAACGCATTCAAGCTAATACTCGCTTAACAATTTTTCTCTGTTTGAGTGCTTTAGGGGTGGCAATTTTACTGGGTTTCTTGACTTCTCGCTGGATCGCCGCTCCCATTTTGCACTTAAATGCGGCTTCAAAGGCGATCGCCTCGGGGGAACTCGACCAACATATTGAGGTCAAACAAATCCGAGAACTCGACACTTTGGCTCGTTCTTTTAATCAAATGGCGGGACAGTTAAAAGATTCATTTACCGCCCTTGAAAAAACGAACTTAGAATTAGAACAACGAGTTGAGGAACGTACTTTTGAATTGCAACAAGCGAAAGAAGTTGCCGACTTAGCTAACCAAGCAAAAAGCGAATTTCTGGCTAATATGAGTCACGAATTGCGAACGCCTTTAAATGGGATTCTTGGCTATGCTCAAATTTTACAGCGCGATCGCACTGCTACGCCTAAAATTAAAGATGGGCTGAATATTATTGACCAATGTGGTTCTCATTTATTGACTTTAATTAATGATATCCTCGATATTTCTAAAATTGAAGCGCGAAAGCTCGAATTACATTCTCTCGATTTTCATTTAGAAACTTTTCTGCACGGTATTTGCGAACTATTTCGGATTAAAGCCGAACAAAAAGAGATTGGTTTTCATTATGAAGCTCTTTCTGAACTTCCTAACGCTATTCATGCTGATGAAAAACGCTTGCGTCAAGTTCTGATTAATTTGTTAGGTAATGCGATTAAATTTACTGATCGCGGTAGGGTAAGTCTGAAAATTAACCGCTTAAAAACAACGCAGCAAATTATTGACGATGGACAAGTTATTTATAATTGCATTCGCTTTCAAGTTGAGGATACCGGGGTTGGTATGACTCCGACACAATTAGAGAAAATTTTTCTGCCTTTTGAGCAAGTTGGCGATCGCCACCGTCAATCTCAAGGAACGGGATTGGGGTTATCCATTAGTTGTAAAATTGTTAAAATGATGGGCAGCGAACTAAGTGTTGAAAGTGTTTCTGGTGTGGGTAGTACCTTTTGGTTTGACATTAATGTTCCTGAAGTTAGCAATTTCAGCCAATTGCCTATCCCAGAAACTGCTCGAAATATTATTGGCTATCATGGGGAGAAACGGAAAATTTTAGTGGTAGACGATCGCCAGGAAAATCGCGCAGTATTGATTGACTTACTTGAACCGATTGGTTTTGAATTAAGTCAAGCTGTCAATGGGTTAGAGGGCTTAGAAAAAGCGCGATCGCAGCAGTTTGATTTAATTATTACCGATTTAATTATGCCCGTGATGGATGGTTTTGAAATGACAAAAAAAATACGAACTTTAGAAGCAGAAAAGGAAGTTATCATTATTGCCTCTTCTGCCAGTATTGTTGATTTTGTTCGCCAACAAAGCTATCAAGTCGGTTGCCATGATTTTCTGTCCAAACCCGTACAATCTTCGGAGTTATTTGCACAACTTCAGCAGCATTTACAATTGACATGGATCGAGGAAATTATTGAGAAATCGGAGGAAAGTATCTCAAAAGAACTTATTTTCCCCCCCACACAAGAACTCATGTCACTTTATCATCATGTTTTAGATGGGTATCTCACGGAAATTCAATCTGAGCTTAAACGCATCGAGAATCTAGACTCTAAATATGTCACCTTTACTCAAAAAATTACCGAACTTGCGAAAGCATTTGAAAGCGAGAAAATTATTGAATTACTCGAACCTTTTGTTAATGAACAACAAACCATCAACCATGAACAGTAAACAAAAAAAGACTTTTATTCGGGTTACTTCTTTCTATACCTTATTTTTAGGGCTGGCGATCGCGCCTTCGCGATTTTTAGCCCCAAGTTTGGCTCAAAATGCTCCCGTTTGTCAGCCTTCGGTTCTATCTCGACTGCAAACCCATCAAGTTCGTGCTGGGGAAACTCTGGATGCGATCGCGGCACAATATCAAATTTTTCCTGCTATTATCCTGCATTTTAATCCCGCTTGGCAAAATACCCAACCCACTACGGGAAGTATCCTTTATATTCCCCCCCTAAATGGTATTGAAGTATCTACACCCTCGGGGGCAACTTGGCAAGACTTAGCCGACGCTTATGGAGTTCGCGCTGATGTTTTATTTGAACTCAATGGCTGTCAAATGCCAGGAGAAACAGTTTTTATCCCAGGCACGAGTTGGAGTACCCATAGCGTTCCTAAAGCCTCTAATTATGTCGGTTTGAGTAGTTATCCCTTGCGCGATCGCGCCGCGATCGGACTAACTTATGGCTGGCATAGTCAAAAAGGAACAGAGGAAAATGAGTTTCATAACGGCATCGATCTCCTTGCTCCTGTGGGTACTTCCGTACTTGCCGCCGAAGCAGGCATCATCGCCTTTGCCGATCGCCAAGGGAATTATGGCAACTTAGCTGTTATTAACCACGAAGGAGGACGACAAACCCGATACGCACATCTTGATACCCTCAATGTTGTTCCAGGACAAGAAGTTCAAGCCGGAGCCATTTTGGGAACCGTCGGAACAAGCGGAAAACCCGACATTCCTCAACCTCATTTACATTTTGAAGTTCGCTATCAAGTCCCCATTGGTTGGGTTGCACAAGATCCAGAGATTCACCTAATTTTGGCAAATTGGTAATCGGTAAAACAGACTAACCAATCTTAGGGAACTTTTTCTCGGTTCCCCTCAAATCAGTAACAAACTTGCCTTTTTAGCGACTATCTAAAATTATGGCTAAAAAAAAGACAAAACCAGCCTCTCAAGCCAATTCTGAATTAGCATTTTCCTTATTTCATACTCGCCTTGAACAACTAGAAAAAGACCATCAGTGGCTTCTCAAGCAAATTAAGAGAAAGCGAACCGAATTGACTAACTTTCTGGAACAAATGCAGGCGATCGCGCTGGAAATTGTCCAACGTAGTCAGCCTTTCCATGACAAACTCATCGAACTCGATCGAGAAATTCATTCTCTGTTTGAAGAGATTTTCACCACTCGCAAGTTTGGGAAACAGAGTCGCCAAAAAATTGAACAAGTCTATCGGATGTTGCAGATGATAGGTGCGATCAGTCCCAAAGGAAATCGCGATCGAGAAGATGAAGACTGGACTGAAGAAGAATTTTCTCAAACTGATACCGAAAATGACGCGGATTTTCATTCTGACGGATTCGATCGAGAAGATAACACCCCACCCAACCACGACAACTCTAATGCAAATCCCGAGTTGAAGCAAATGCGCCGTAGTTTCCTTCGCCTTGCAACGATATTTCACCCTGATAAAGTGACCGATGGAGAAAATAAGGAGGATTACGCAGAAATTATGAAGGAGGTTAACCGTGCTTATGAGGAGGGAGATATGGCAAGATTACTAGAAATTGAACGCCAATATGAGTTAGATAAGGCAATTAATCTTGATGATGCTTCCAACAGCGAGATCGAACGAAAATGCGATCGCTTAGAAATGGAGAATAAAATACTCAAAACTCAATATGAAAACATCAAATTAGAACTGCGTTGGATGCGACACACTCAAGAAGGGGAGATGGTTAAGGAATATCGTTCCCTCGTGCGATCGGGTTGTGACCCTATAGAAGAAATGATCAAAGAGGCTCAAAATCATATTCAAGAAGTAGAAGAAATTCGCAACTTTGTGACAGATTTTCGAGATAAAAAAATAACCATTAAAGACTTCTTGAAAGGTCCCGGTTTTGGCAAGCCAATAATTATCAGAGAAGAAATGCAAGAAATGATCGAGGATCTATTCTCAGGGCTAGTGGGAATCCAGTTTAAGGATTTCTAATCAATTATCAATTATCAATAGAGAAAATGTAATGTAAAGAGAAAATGTGAATCCCTAGGGTGGGCAGGGGGAATTACCAATATTTTTCCGGTTCTATTCCTATACCCTGCCCACCCTAAAGTATTAAGTGAGCCAGCCGCGAAGCCGACGAGCAACTTGAGGACGGCGAAGTTTCCGCATGGCTTTGCTTTGAATTTGTCGAACTCGCTCTCGGGATAAATTAAACATTCCTCCCACCTCTTCTAAGGTATAAGGCTGACTGGTACTTAAACCATAGCGCAAAGAGATCACATCTTTTTCGCGTTCTGTTAAAACATCGCTGAGAACTTCACTAATTTCCTGACGCATCATGACCTCACTCATTTGCTCTTCAGGTAGCTTTAAGTCACCATCTTCGAGAAGATCCATTAATTCCGTATCCTCTCCTTTACCAACGCGGTGATTGAGAGATAAGGACTGGCGGCGCAATTGGAAAAGGTGACGCAGTTGTACGGGGGTGACTTCTAATTCTGCGGCTAATTCCTCTTCGAGGGGATTGCGCTGTAAGGTTTGCTTGAGATTGCGTTGGGCTTTTTTGAGTTTGTTAAGTTTTTCAACAATGTGAATCGGGAGGCGAATGGTTCGTGCATCATTGGCAATGGTGCGGGTGATGGCTTGGCGAATCCACCAATAGGCATAGGTGGAAAATTTATAACCTTTATTGGGATCGAACTTTTCGGCGGCACGATTTAAGCCGATCGCGCCCTCTTGGATCAAATCGAGAAACGGTACACCACGATTGAGATAGCGTTTGGCGATCGACACCACCAATCGTAAATTTGAGCGGATCATTTTCCGCTTGGCGACGCGACCTTGATATAATTTTTGTTCCAGTTGGCGGAGGGTGATATCTAAGGCTGCAGCTATTTCTTCTTTAGAGGGTTGTCGCTGCAATTCCTCGGCTAGTTTTTCTTGAATTTCTTCAATCTGCACGATCGCCTTAACGCATTGCGCTAATTCGATTTCTTCGTCGGCTTTGAGGAGAGGATAGCGAGCCATTTCTTTGAAAAAAGCCCCGACGGTATCATCGTCGCTTTTGCCATAACGGGCTTTTCGAGTTTTGGCTGAGGTATTGGCGGGGATCGAAAATGCCACACTGACTAAATCTGGGGTTAATTCGTCGGCTTCCATTGCCCCCCCAGAAAGTTTATTATCGGTTTTTACTGTTGTCATGTTGGCTGTCATGTTGGCTGTCATGTTGGCTGTCATGTTGGCTGTCATGTTGGCTGTCATGTTGGCTGGTAATTCGGTAACGTTCATAAGTCGAGCCTAATGATTTCAAAAAGAGGATTATTAAAAGGGGTAGGTTTAAAAACACTGACCAAAAATACGAACAGGGTTTGGATAAATTCGGCGATCGCTTGATTGAGTCTTGGCTTGAGATAGATTTTTGTTCATTTGATCCCAAAAACTTAACAGTTCCTTAACCTCGTTCGTCGCTACAATTGGGTAAATGTTGTTTATCAGGCTAACAGAAATATTTCAGGAGTTTGTTTGTGTTATTACAAAATTTCAAAAGAAATGTTAGGAAATGTTAACAAATGCCCCTACCTGCTGACCTGGACTTGCTCGAGGGCGGATTTTTAGTTTTAGCCTGAATTTAAGCTAAACTCCTTGCTCAAACTGCTCTAAACCCTATCAGGATGATGGGGTTTTGCGCTTTCAAACGCTTTTCGTTCAGGGGATGGCAGCATAAACTGAGAAAATAAGTAAAGTTTTGTTTCTATTTGCTTAACATTGATTGAAAGTGGGTTCACTTTAAGTTATAGACCCAAACCTGCAAAATGTCGAATGCCATTAGTATGATTTCTACAATTTCTGCGATTTCTTCCGCTTCTCCCATTGTCTCAGAACCCCAAGTGGTGTACGGCGATCGCAGAGAAGGCGATCGCTGGATTGAAGTCTTATTGGACTATTCCCAAGAAGATTGGGGAGAGGGAAAAAATCCTGCCAAACTCTTTACCTATGGCATTCCTAGAGATTTAGAAGTTAATGTGGGGGACGTTATTCTCGTTCCTTTTGGCGCTCAAACCCTTGGAGGGATTGCCGTTCGCGAATTAGATACCCTACCGCCAGATTTAGAGCGCGATCGCATTCGCAATGTTCGCGAGGTTATTGCTGAGGGGGTTTTTTCGCCGAATTATTGGCAATTGTTGGAAAGAGTCGCGGATTATTACTTTGCTCCGTTAATTACCGTCATTCGCACGGCTTTACCCCCCGGTTTGTTAGTTAGACCTCAAAGCCGCGTTTGTCTTTGTGCTGAGGCTATTCCCGATGGGTTTGAGGTCTTTTGTTCCCCTATTGCCCGAGCCATTATTGAGCTTCTCCAATCTCAAAAAGAGGGGGATTATAGCAGTCGTCACATTCACCGCAAATTAGGGAAAAATAAGCGCAGTAACGTCGATCGCGGCTTGCAGGAATTAAAAAAACGCGGTTGGATTAAGCGCTATCTCGAACCACCGAAGCCAATTCAACCGAAAATGCGGCGAGCGGTAACATTAATCTCAGATCTATCTGCTCTCGATCTGACCAAACGTCAGCGAGAAATTTTACAAATCCTGAAAAATGCAGGAGGTGAGATGTGGTTAACGGATTGTGTTGAAACTTGTGCAACTTCCTCTTCTACTTTAAAGCGTCTTGAAGAAGCGGGAAAACTGGTCATACAGGATCGCGAAGAGTTGCGATTTTATGAAGAGATGGAAGTAGAAGGCGATCGCCCCAAAACCCTCAATGCAGATCAAGAGAAAGCCTTAGAAGCTATCCAAAATTTATCGGGATATGCCCGTGTTTTGCTGCATGGAGTCACCGGATCCGGGAAAACCGAAGTCTATTTGCAGGCGATCGCGCCAATTATCGAGCAAGGGCGATCGGCACTCATTCTTGTACCAGAAATTGGCTTAACCCCGCAACTTACCGATCGCTTCCGAGCCAGATTTGGCGATCTGGTTCGAGTGTATCATAGCGATCTGAACAAGGGAGAACGTTACGATACTTGGCGATTTTTGTTTTTTCAAGAACCGCAAGTTATTATCGGTACGCGATCGGCTATTTTTGCACCGATTTCCAATTTGAGTTTAATTATCCTCGACGAAGAACACGACCACAGTTTTAAAGAAGATCGGCGCACTCCAACCTATCATGCTCGCACAGTAGCGCAATGGCGAGCAGAACTAGAAAATTGCCCCCTCATTCTCGGCTCCGCAACTCCCTCTCTAGAAACATGGGTAACATCAAGGAATCGAAAAGAAGACAATCATTTATCCCCCCCATCAACTCCCCCCTCCCCACTATCAACTATCAACTCCCCACTATCAACTATCAACTCCCCACTATCAACTATCAACTATCAACTATCAACTATCAACTCCCCACTATCAACTATCAACTATCAACTATCAACTACCCACTACCTATCCCTACCCGATCGCATTTATTCCCGTCCTCTTCCTCCCGTTGAAGTGGTGGATATGCGACGAGAGTTAAAACAGGGAAATCGTTCTATTTTTAGCTTTGCCTTGCAAGATGCCCTCAAACAGCTTAAACCAACTGGCAAGCAAGGTATTCTCTTTATTCCTCGTCGGGGACACAGCACTTTTGTTTCTTGTCGAAATTGCGGTTATGTGATTGAGTGTCCCCATTGTGATGTTTCCCTCTCCTATCACCACGTCCGCGCAGAAGCAACCCAAATCTTACGCTGTCATTATTGTAACTACAGCAGCTTACATCCCTCCCTCTGCCCTGAATGCGAGTCTCCCTATCTCAAATTCTTTGGTAGCGGTACTCAAAAAGTAGTTCGGGCGATCGAAAAGGAATTCCCCGATCTGCGGGTGATTCGTTTCGATAGCGATACCACTCGTGGAAAAGGAGCCCATCGCACAAAATTAACTCAGTTTGCCGAAGGAGAGGCAGATTTGCTGGTCGGAACTCAGATGTTAACCAAAGGGTTAGATGTAGCGCAAGTGACCTTAGTGGGCATTGTAGCCGCAGATGGGCTATTGAATCTTGCCGATTATCGTGCCTCGGAACGAGCTTTTCAAACCTTAACCCAAGTTGCAGGAAGAGCAGGAAGAGGAGACGATCCAGGACGGGTTATTCTGCAAACTTATACACCGGAACATCCCGTTGTTGAAGCCGTTTGCAATCATGATTATTTGTCTTTTTCCCAGCAAACTTTGCCAGAGCGATCGCAGTTGAATTATCCTCCTTATGGGCGTTTAATTTTGTTGAGATTTAGTGGATTAAATGCAGAGGAAGTGGAAGCAACGGCGGATTTGGTCGCCCAGGGATGTCGCAATTTATTCGCTGCTGTTAACCACGAATTACTCGGACCCGCACCTGCAAGTATTATGCGGATCGATCGCCGTTATCGTTGGCAAATTTTGCTTAAGTTTGCTCGAGATATTGACAATTTACCGGATTTATTACAGTTGAAAGGATTATGTCCGCAGTCAGTTAGATTAACGATTGATGTCGATCCCTTGAGTATTAATTAATTGTGAAATTATAAACTATTGATTTTTGGTTTAGCTGACCTGAACTCCAAATGTTAATAATATTCTGGGCAAAAAATCATCGAGATCGCGGACATTTTCATCAACAATTTCAATCAGATTAAGTTCGTATTGCTGATAAATTCTTTGTTTTTCTCGCTTGCGATCTAAATATTTACTATCATTTTCATAACCCCAATACTCCAGATAGACTTTACCAGAAGGAATGTAAAAATCGCAGTAAACTTCTTCCGCGATCGGTAATCGGCGCTCGTAAGCATGAACTAATTCAGCCATATAGAGCCAATTATCAATCATCACTTCAGCCTTCGATCGCACCCAATGTCCATCTGTTGTACGAAATTTGGCACTCTCGCGAAACTTTTCTCGAAAACTTTGTTCGCTTTTAGTTTCCAGAATAGTTGAGTCTGTTGTCTCGGTAATAATATTCTTTATTGCTTCTAAAAAGATGCGATTTTCTAAAATATTGGGCGACCAAAGAACATAAGAATTTCCTGTTTTTGGATCGTTCTTTTGCGTTGCACCAAAAGCAATTCCTCTTCGCGTTGCAGTCCAATCTGTTCCTTTTTTCTCTAAAAGCCCCAATTCCGATAAAATACGATTGACATTATTGCGATGAACTGAATAATTTTGCTCGTTTAATTTCTGACTGATTTTTGTAGCTGATAACAGCATTGGAGAATTAACAATCTTGGGTTTAGGGCTAATTATTGTTTTGATAGTAGGTTTCGCTTTGGCTGTTTTCCAGCAGCTATAACAGAGAGTATGTCCAGGTTTAGAAACCGGATTATTACAATTAGGTTGAGAACAAGTTTCCATAATTTTATGTAATTTTTCCTTGCAATTTTAACTGTTTGCCTTGATTTATAAAGCCGTTTCTGCAAAAACGCCGCCACAATTTGAGCCGCTTCGATCGCCCCCAAAGACTCACTTATCGTATTATGCAGATCGACAACTTGTTGTTTAAACGAGTTTAACGCGAAGGGAAGAGCGGTGAAAACTGGCATTCTTTTTCTCATTTTTGCGGCGATCGCATTCAATTCAAATCAAATCTTAACTTAAAGTGTATTTTTTCAGATAGGTGTTCTTAATTACACTTCCTCGCTCCCAAGTCGTTCACAATAATAGATTAATTCCTTAAGTCTTTGCTGGTAATGCCTTCCCGTCAGGAACCTCAGCCTAAAGGCGTGAGGCTTGAAAGAGAAATCTGACAAGCCATTCTGACCAGACTAAGTACCCCGCGTACTACGTTATTTGG
>NZ_JACSWA010000392.1 GCF_016888125.1 Spirulina sp. CCY15215 | reverse complement strand
CGTCAGGAACCTCAGCCTAAAGGCGTGAGGCTTGAAAGAGAAATCTGACAAGCCATTCTGACCAGACTCAGTACCCCGCGTACTACGTTATTTGGGTGCTGACCAAGAGAGTCGAAGCTAACATCACCCCGCAAGGGAGGCTCGAAAGAGCAAAACCGCTATGCGTACAGGGTTGTTTAATTTAGATACAGTAATTGTCCTGTTAAAAGTGCAATACAAAAGCACCCTAATTAAACAACTCCAAGGCGGTAGCGAAACTAATATAAAGCCGTCCTATA
>NZ_JACSWA010000391.1 GCF_016888125.1 Spirulina sp. CCY15215 | reverse complement strand
ACCTAAATAACGTAGCGATTTCTCGCTGAGTCTGGTCAGGTTAGGGCTTTTTCAAGCTCCCGCTAGAGTCCGGAGGACTTAGCGGTGAGTTCCTGACGACCAACTCTGAATTTCGTGACGAATATGATTCTCCTTTGAGACTTTGAGACGAAATCTTGTCCTTAGAAAGCGATCGCCACTCTCTCCTCGGTTAAAAACTATAAGAGAGACTAAAATAAATCCCATCATCTTGAGCATTAACAGAGCGATCGCGGATATTCACTAAAGGCAAAGTGAGATCGAGGCGCAAGGTTAAATCTTCA
>NZ_JACSWA010000390.1 GCF_016888125.1 Spirulina sp. CCY15215 | reverse complement strand
CGTGAGAGAGTCGAACTTGACTTTTACCTGGAATAGCGGCGAGGGTGATGTTACCGTTTTCTGTGGCTACGGTTCCTGTTGAGATGATTCCCCCTCCTACCATCCAGAGGCTTTCTCCTGGTTTGACGGCGAGGTTGGCTTCGTTGACGATCCAACTGGGGTTATTTTGGTCGAAGATTAAACTTGTCGGGTTGCCAATTAAGGTGCTGTAGTTGTTGTTTCCGTAGGCATTGAAGTAAGCATCTCCAAAGCCGATTCTGGTGGCGGTTGTGGCTCCAAAACTGCCTGGTACGTCTAAACTTGCTCCTTGGGTGAAGACCCATCCGGAGGGGTTCATGAGGAATAGGTTAGAATTGCCTCCGGTGAGTTGGATTAGTCCTTGAATAATGCTGGGGTTTCCTCCTGTGACTCTTCCGACGACGTTGAGGATGTCGGGGTTGGAGAGGAAGTTGGCGATTTCTTGGGGGTTGAGTCCGAATTCCTGAAACGAGTGGAATAAGTTAGCTCCGGCTTGGGTGCCGCCGTTAATATGGTAGGTGTTGCCGTTGTAGTTGATTATTGTCCCGGTGCCGTCGGGGGCTGCTGTTATGGATGTTTGCGCCTGGGCGGTGAGGGGTTTTGCTCCGATTAACCAAGTTAACAGGAGGAGAGACAGGAGTTTTGGCAGTTTGAGTTTTTTCACGATGGGGGGACTCGGCAATTTTCCCTTTTCAGTGTAATCCCTGAAACTTAGATAGTCTACTTTTTTGCGATTTCTTTACAATTTACTCTTCGGGAGAGAATATTCTTGAGTTGCCAGGATGAGTGTAATTTTCAGAATGAATACTATCATTAAAATCTAGGGAGCGAGACGCTAAAATCTAGGGAGCGAGACGCTAAAATCTAGGGAGCGAGACGCTAAAATCTAGGGAGCGAGACGCTAAAATCTA
>NZ_JACSWA010000039.1 GCF_016888125.1 Spirulina sp. CCY15215 | reverse complement strand
CTTTGCAGTTAGATGTTAATATTCCAGATGTCCCATTTCACGGTCATGCCATTGGGATAGACTTGGGACTGGACAAATTTCTGGCAACTTCTGATGGAGAAATGGTCGAAAGACCCCATTTTTTGAACCAACTACATAGCAAGCTGAAATTGCTGCAACGTAGATTAAGGAACAAAAAGAAAGGTTCTAATAATCGACACAAATTAAACCAAAAAATAGCGAGACTGCACCAAAAGATATCTGATACTCGTAAAGATTGGCAATTCAAACTAGCAAATCACCTTTGCGACCAAGCACAGTCAATATTTTTTGAAGATATTAACTTTAAATCTTGGGCAAAAGGAATGTTGTCTAAACATTGCCTAGATGCTGCTTT
>NZ_JACSWA010000389.1 GCF_016888125.1 Spirulina sp. CCY15215 | reverse complement strand
CCTGACACATCACGGATTTGTCGCCCATCAGGAATATCAAATTCATGGGTCACTGGTGCTACTGAATTATAGAACCGCTTAAAAATTCGTTCGAGAATATCCTTAAAACCAGAACTGGTAGGATTACCAAAAATCCCCAAAAATGAACTCCAAGAAGGCGAAGAACCACCCCCAGAAGAACCCGAAGAAATGCCATTTGCAGCCCGTTCCATCGGAGTTACCTCACCTTCCCCACTCCAACTCAACGGCACATACTGCAACTCCTTCTCATACTCCTCCTCCTGTATCGACTTCGCCACCTGTACCGCAGCAGCCAGATTCAATAACCCCGCACCCGTTTCCAAATCCCAACCTACTTCACCTAAATCCGTCGCTGTCTCCTTCAAAATCTCAATCACCTGTCGATAATGTAACTCTGGATTTGCCGCCCAAACGCGAGAAATTGCCCCCGTGACTTGCGCCGTCGCCACCGATGTCCCGTGCATTCCCTCTACGCGATCGCCAACGGTAGATAAAATAGGCTTCTCTAAAGTACCCCCCTCAGCAACAAGATCCAAACCCTGCCCATAACTGGAATAATCCGCCCGTCCCGTGCCATCCGCAGCACCCACGGTAATGATATGATCGAACTGTTCGGAAGCCTGACCCAAAGCCGACATTACGCCCCCATCATTCCCCGCAGCAACCGCCACTAAAATATCATTTTGACGGGCATATTCTAAAGCTGCCATTTCCATCGGCGTAAACTCATAGCGGGTGCTAATATTGCCCTCTGCATCGATTTGGGTTAAATCCATGCTTAAATTAACAACAGCATTGGGTTGTCCCGACTCCCGCGCCGCATCTACAAACTCCACCAAAGACTCAGCCCATTTCCCCGATCCTACCGCACGCCCCACCCAAATTGGCGCATCGTCGTTAATCCCATCAATCCCCAGATCGTTATCCTGGGTCGCCCCGATAATCCCTAAAACATGGGTGCCGTGTTCGTCTCCTTCTCCCTCACTCAATAAAGGATTGTCGTCACCGTCTACTAAATCCGAACCTAAAGTAATGCGAGAATAATCCAGATCGGGATTGTTCTCATTAAAACCCGTATCAATTATCCCGATCAAAGGCTGGCTCTCATTTTCCACATCCTCCATTGTGATATAATCGATAATTTCTAAACCCGTATCTGTCCCTCGCCAATCCAAATCCGGATCGATGAGATCGTCCAGATCCGGGGCATCCCCCGTTGCTCCCGTCACCCGGAAGATAAAATCGTTATAATCCTCATCTGACCCGCGATCCATCCGTATATCTTCCATAACAAAGGTATTTCCTGCCCCATCCACATCGGCAATTTGTCCCAAATGTAAGCCATCATCAGGGTTAGCCGTCGCTAAAGAAAACAAAGGCGTTTTTGAGCCGCCAATATCGGGATTTTCCAGCACCTCTTCCACCGTCCCATTAGGAACCAACATTACCCCAAACTTCGTCCCCGCCTTCATTTGCAAGTTTTTGACCCCTTTATATTCTCCCGCATTCCAATCCGTCTTTTCTCCCAAGGTGCCATCAAATAACGCCCCCTCAGTTTTGTCAGAAATCACAATATAGCCCTCTTCCGTATTAGAAAAAGCCCGTTCCGCCGCCTCAGCAATAAATTCCTCAGAACCGGGTTCTAAATGCTCCATTCCCTCTAAACTAAAAATACCCAACTCACCTTTATATTTACCGCCATCAAAGAGAAACTCAACCCCCACTTCTCCCGACTCTCCCACAGTAAAGACTCCTGCATCAAACTGCGCGATCGCGGCGGAAGTTTCCCCGACACTGGGAGGAAGCGGCACCTCATCCCCCAAAGCATCCTCTAGATCCGGGGTCTCGTCGCTATCAAAGGGACTTTCAAACAAGGCACTGGGAGTTAAAATCGGTTCGAGGATAAAGGCTTGGAAATAAGGCTCCGACGGTTCTTGGGATTGTTCGGAACGACGAAACAGGTTCAACAGTAGATTAAGAACGAGCAACATAGTATATCTCTCTGAAATTAACGCTTCTATCTACCTCTCTGAAGCGATCGGGAATTTTTATGCAGGCAAAGAAAAACTTGTTACAAAACTAAACATTGGTAGAAATGTTTAACATTCCTACCAATGGCATCACAATATTATCCTCAAGGGGATGGGTTCTACATCATACCCATACCGCCCATGCCACCCATGCCACCCATGCCGCCCATGCCGCCCATGCCGGGATCCCCAGCAGGCATAGCAGAAGCGGGTTCGGGTTTTTCAACCACTAAGGCTTCAGTAGTGAGAACCATTCCCGCGATCGAACCTGCATTTTGCAGAGCAGAACGAACGACCTTAGCGGGGTCAATAATTCCCGCCGCGATCATGTCTTCGTAGGTGTTTGTCATGGCGTTGTAACCCATGTTAAAGTCGCTGTTACGGACTTTTTCCACGACAACAGAGCCTTCCACCCCGGCATTAGTGGCCAGTTGGCGTAAAGGTTCTTCCAGGGCGCGGGTGACAATATCCGCCGCTACTTTTTCTTCCTCGTTGCTGAGGCTATTTTTAAAATCGGCTACTTTAGCAGCGAGGCGAATTAAAGTTGTGCCTCCTCCAGGTACGATACCTTCATCAACCGCCGCTTTCGTGGCGTTGAGGGCATCTTCGATGCGGAGTTTGCGATCTTTGAGTTCGGTTTCCGTGGCGGCTCCTACTTTAATTACTGCAACACCGCCGGCAAGTTTGGCAATGCGTTCTTGTAATTTTTCTTGGTCGTACTCAGAGTCGGTTTCTTCTAACTGCTTGCGAATTTGACCGATACGCTTGTTGACATCGCTGGTATGGTTTCCAGTGGCAACAATGGTGGTACTTTCTTTGTCGATGGTTACTTTCCGCGCCGATCCCAACATATCGAGGCTAACGCTATCTAAGCTCAAGCCTACTTCTTCAGAGATCATTCGTCCTCCGGTGAGAACGGCAATATCTTGGAGCATTTGCTTGCGGCGATCGCCAAAACCAGGGGATTTAATAGCGGCGACGTTGAGGACTCCACGGGCTTTATTAACCACGAGGGTTGCCAGGGCTTCTCCTTCCAAATCTTCAGCGATAATGAGCAGGGGAACGCCTTCTCGAGCCACTTTCTCGAGGACGGGAACCAAATCTGAGATCGAGCTAATTTTCTTATCCGCAATGAGCAAGCGGGGATTTTCAAATTCGACGATTTGCCGCTCTTGATCTGTGACAAAGTAGGGGGAAATATAACCGCGATCGATTTGCATTCCTTCCACGACTTCCAATTCCGTGGCCATAGATTTGGATTCTTCTACGGTGATGACTCCATCTTTGGTTACTTTGGCCATTGCTTCGGAAATCATGCGACCGACTTCATCATCATTCCCAGCCGAAATAGTTGCCACTTGCGCGATCGCGTCTCCTTCGACGGGTTTGGAAATTGTTTCGATTTCCTTGACCAAATAGGCGATCGTTTTTTCGATGCCGCGACGCAAAGCGACGGGGTTTGCACCAGCAGCCACGTTTTTCAAGCCTTCTCGGATCAGGGCTTGAGCAATAACCGTTGCTGTGGTGGTTCCATCTCCTGCAATATCCTTGGTTCTGGAAGCAACTTCTCGAATTAATCGCGCTCCCGTATTTTCTAGAGGATCTTCTAGTTCAATTTCTTTGGCAACGGTGATCCCGTCGTTAACAATTTGCGGTGCGCCAAATTTCTTCTCGAGGAGAACATTGCGGCCTTTGGGACCGAGGGTAATGCGTACTGCATCAGCAAGGGTGTTAACCCCTTTTTCCAATGCACGTCTGGATTCATCTTTAAACGAAATGATTTTAGCCATTTTCTTTAAGTCCCGTTATCTCTAATAATTTCTACCATAAGCAAATTTAGCACTCTCTTGACCAGAGTGCTAAGTCTCGGGCAATTTACCGCAATAAACGGCTGAAGTGATTGCTAAGACTGCATTTTAAACAAAAAGAAGTTTTTTGATGCACAAAATAGTAGTTTTGTCAAGCTCTATTTTTGGCGTATTTTCCAGAAAAGAATTGTGATTGTAGCAGGATGTAAGGATAAATTTTTTCCCCTGAATCAGGAGGCAAAATACTTAAACGCAGCATAAGCTAAGGTAACAACCCCAGTGACGATCGCCCCTTCGTCAGCCTCAAAAGCAGGATGGTGTAAGGGATAATTGGTTTTCCCTGGCATTCCCACCCCCAAACGAAACATACTCCCAGGTGCGTGTTCTAAGTATAGGGAAAAATCTTCCGCCCCGAGGGAAGGCTCGAGAATGCGCTGGACGCGATCGCTTCCCCAGGCTTCCTTCGCAGCTTCTTCAACTAATTGCGTCATCAGTCCATCATTCTGCACGGAAGGCACCACGCGCTGATAATTCACCTCATATTTTGCCCCGTAAGCACCGCAAATGCTGGCAACAATACCCTCGATCCATTGTGGTAGATTTTCGTGAGTTTCTGGGTGCAGCGATCGCACGGTACCTGCCAAACGTACTTGGTCGGCAATCACATTCGGCGCTCTACCACCATTGATTTGTCCAAAAGTGAGGACGATAGGGCGCAGGGGATTTTGCGTGCGACTAATCGCTTGCTGTAGTGTGGTGATAATTTGAGCCGCAATCCAAATCGCATCCGTGGCTTCATGGGGTCGCGCCCCATGCCCAGATTCCCCATAAATAAAGATTTCCAGATCGTCCGCCGCCGCCGTTAGCGCCCCATAGCGAATGCCGATAGACTGGGCAGGAATTGAGGGGAATACGTGAACGCCCAAAATATTGCTCACATCTCGCATTGCTCCATCTCGCACCATCCAGCCGGCTCCTTGAGCAATTTCCTCGGCGGGTTGAAAGAGAAAACGCACATTTCCAGGCAAATATTCCTGTAATTGTGAGAGAATCATCGCCGTACCCAAACCGAGAGTAGAATGGATATCGTGACCGCAAGCGTGCATTACACCAGGCTTACGGGAAGCAAAATCTAAATTCGTACATTCATCGATCGGTAACGCATCCATATCTGTGCGAATAGCCAGTCGGCGATCGTCTTGTCCTTGTCCCTCCAATTCTCCCACAACACCCGTTTTCCCCACGGCTTCTTCAACGTGCAACCCACAGGAAGAAAGCACCCCAGCAATATAGGCTGCTGTTTGGTACTCCTGACCGCTCAATTCCGGGTGTGCATGGATATGACGGCGAATTTCAATCAGCCGAGGAGCAAGAGTTTCCGCAAGGGTTTTAATTTGATTTAACATTGATAATGATTGCTAATATTACTAATTATTCATTGATAATTGTTTCTTGAAAAGGAAGTTCGATCGCAAATTCTGTTCCTTCTCCAACTTGCGAGGCACAATACAATCTACCCCCATGTTTTTCTACAATAATATCGTAGCTGGTCGTTAATCCCAATCCTGTTCCTTTGCCGACAATTTTGGTGGTAAAAAAGGGATCGAAAACACGCTGTTGAAGGTGTTGGGGAATTCCTGCGCCATTATCGGACAAATGAATGCGAAGGCACATTTGTTGAGTATCGGGATATAGGCCGATTTCAGTGCTTAGGGTGAGGGTAGGCGTAAACTGCACCCCTTGACAGCATTTTTCTTCTAAAGCATCGATCGCATTACTCAATAAATTGATAAACACCTGATTGATATCTCCTGGATAGCATTCAATTTCAGGAAGAGAAGCAAAGTTTTTCACCACTTGAATTTCCGGGCGATCGCCTTGCTGTCTGAGGCGGTGTTGCAGCAACATTAAGGTACTATTTAAACCTTCATGGAGATCGGCACATTTGCGATCGGCTTCATCTAAACGCGAGAAATTTTTCAGAGATTTGACAATTTCTTGAATCCGATTTGCTCCAGTTTTCATAGAGTCTAAAAGTTTGATAAAGTCTGCCGCCATGAATTCAAGATCGATATCTTTTAGCATCTTCTCCACTTCATCCACGGGGTTAGGATAATGTTTTTGATAGATATGAATCAGTGCTAATAAGTCTTCTGCGTAGTTCAAAGCAGGAGCAATATTTCCGTAAATAAAACTAATTGGATTATTAATTTCATGGGCAATTCCAGCTACTAATTGTCCGAGTGCAATCATTTTTTCATTTTGAATAGCTTGAGCTTGAGAGTGTTTGAGTTTGTGCATCGCTTCTCGTAATTGTCGAGTTTTCTTTAATGCTTTTTCTTCTGCTCGTTTTCGCTGCATAAATTCTCCCAGTTGCGCGGCGACAACATTCACAATATCAACCAAGTGTAGATCGCAAGCCAAAGAAGTTGTTTTAAAAAACATTAAAATTGCTAAAACACGCTTATTTTTGAGAATAGGTATGCCAAAACAGGCTTTTAAGCCAAATTGTTCTGCCATTTCTTGGCGATGAAAATCCTCTTTATTGGCACAGGAAACGTCTTCAATCCATTCCGGTTTTTGAGAAGCATAAATCTTACCTGCAAAACCAATATTGGGAACCCAATCGATCTCTTGGGAGCGATGGAGAAAGTCTTGAAAACTTGGTTTGCTGACATATCCTCCCCGCACAGATTGTAAGTTTCTACCCTGATCGATCGGAATCCAGGCTTCAGCTACATCCCAACCAATGGTCTGACAAAATAAGGGTAAAATAACGGCGATCGCATCTTGAAAATAGCGAGCGCGGTTAATAGCTTGGGTTGCTGCTAATAAAAGGCGCAATTCTAATTCTGTTTGTTTGAGCGAAGTAATTTCAATAATAACGCCATCCCAGAGAATATCGCCATTCTTTTGCTGCTCCGGTTTCGAGACTCCTTTTAACCATTTCTGTTTTCCCGATAGGGTGATAATACGAAATTCTAATTCCCAAGGCTGTAGAGTTTTGGCATTATCTTGCAGGGTTTGGGTAAAGCGATCGCGATCTTCGGGATAAATGTAGGCGATCGCGGATTTCCCCAAAGTTTCTGTAACTGAAAATTCGGTAATTTTTGTCCAAGCGGAATTTAAAAATAACCAATTCCCCGAGGTGTCAATTTGAAAAATAACTTCTTTAATGGAATTAATAACTAAGCGATATTTTTCTTCACTTTTGCGTAAATCATTTTGATTTTTTTGCCGCTCAATGGCATGAGTTAAAGAGCGAATTAAAAGCTGACTTCCTACTTGATTTTTGATTAAATAATCTTGCGCTCCCGCTTCTAAAATCTGTCCATAAAGTTTTTCTGTACCTCCATTACCTAAAACAATAATAGGGAGATCGAAACTCCATGATTGAATAGTTTGGAGCGTTTCAATTCCTTCACTATCTTCGAGAAATAGATCGAGTAAAATAATATCGAAATCTTCTCTATTTTTTAGATATTGTCTAGCTTGCATTAAGGATTTTGATTCGCGGTAAATAATCGAGAAATTAGTTTCTCTTTCAATTGCCAAAAATACATCTTCGACGAGATCGACAATATCTCGCTCAGTTTCAATAAAAAGAATTTTTATCTTTCCAGACAGAGACGTTAAAACCATATTTTTCTTTCCTTCAAGTGAACTATGCGATCGCAAATACAGCCTTTAAAACTCCAAACCTTACCTAAAACGATAGTACAATATCTAATGAAAAATAAGTGTAGCAAAATGCTAAATATTCTGGTGCTTTTTTCCGTCCCTTGGCAAGAGTCGAAAAGCGCAAAATCGACTAAGATGGGATAAACTTTGTATTCTGCCAAAAACATGACGGTAAATGCGATCGCGTCTCAATTTAATAATGACCAATTTTCCCAAGCGCATCAACATCTGATTACCGAAATCGATCTGGCAATTCGAGCGCGTTACCCTCTCCTTTATTTGGTGGCTGTTGAAGAAGCTCCCATTTGCAAAATTCTCGATCGCGTCGCCCGAGAGTTATACCCCCCTCGGCAACTCTTAATCTGGGATTTAGTGAGAGGCTGGTCAGACAATAGTACCAATCGCAACTCAGTCATGGGAGCATTAGAGCGGATTCGCCGACAGGAAATACAAACACCCAGCATTTTTGTTCTTAAGGATATTCATTTTATTTTACGCTATCCCCACAGCCCTCAAAATGCCCCCGTGGTTAGAGAATTGAAAAATTTGGCGGCGGATCTCAAGCAAACCCCCCATACCTTGGCGATCGTCAGTCATATTTTAGAAGTTCCCCCAGAGTTGAGCGAAAATATTACGGCGATCGATCTGCCTCTTCCCAATCTTGAGGAAATTGAACAACTTATTGAGAATGGGGTCAATGCGAAACAACTTAAAGTAGAAGGATTAGCGCGGGAACAATTGTCCAAAGCCTGTCAGGGATTAAGTCGAACTCGTATTGAAGGTATTTTAAGGAAAAACCTTGTGGCGAAAGAAGTCATCGATGAAACGGCGATCGAGGAGGTATTAGAAGAGAAAAAACAAGCCATTCGTCAAACGGGAATCTTAGAGTTTTTTACGTCCCGAGAATCATTGAAAAATGTTGGGGGTTTGGATAATTTAAAGCGATGGGTGCGAATGCGAAATGATGTCTTTACAGAGGAAGCAAGGCGCTATGGCATTCCTAACCCCAAGGGGGTGTTATTGGTGGGTATACAGGGGACGGGGAAATCTCTCTCGGCGAAAACCATCGCTTGTGAGTGGCGTTTACCTCTGCTGCGTTTGGATACAGGGCGATTATTTGGGGGGTTGGTGGGAGAAAGTGAGAGTCGGGTGCGACAAATGATTGAAATTAGTGAGGCGATCGCCCCTTGCGTCTTATGGATCGATGAAATTGACAAGGCTTTTGGCAATTTAACCTCGGGAAGTGATGGAGACTCGGGGACATCTCGGCGGGTATTCGGGTCTTTAATTACTTGGATGCAGGAAAAAACGGCGGCGGTATTTATTGTGGCAACGGCGAATAATGTTAATATTTTACCGGCTGAATTGTTGCGAAAGGGTCGCTTTGATGAAATTTTCTTTTTAACGTTACCGACGCAAAAAGAACGAGAAGATATTTTTAAAGTTCATTTACGCAAGTTACGTCCAGCAAGGATTAGGGAGTTTAATATCGAGATATTAGCTAAACAATCAAAAGGGTTTAGTGGGGCGGAGATCGAACAAGCAATTTTTGATGGAATGCACTATGCTTTTGCTGATATTATCGATGGACAGCGCCGGGATTTTACTACGAATGATATTATTCGCGCAATTGAAGAAACGGTTCCTTTGGCGGCGATCGCCCGTAAGCCTATTGAAGCATTAAGACGTTGGGCTGCAGAAGCAGGGGCGAGGACAGCTTCTAACGATACGCAGCTTTCTGAAGCCTTACAACACTATCTCTTGCGACGAAAATTGGAATGGCAAGAGGAGGAATGAAAAAACAGTTGATGAGTTCAGATGCTCTATTGCTCCGAGAACTCTACCTGAAGAAAAAATTTCCCAGAGGAAATGTCGCTATAATTGAGGTATATCTTGCTGATGAGACGATATTTTGTGCGGGTGCAACCTCTCAGGCAAAAAGTCCGAGTCCTAAACCCAAACCGCGATCGCAAGGTGGACAATTTGAACCAATTGTTGATTCTCATTCCCAGCGTATGATGGATACAGATGCTGAATACAAAGCCTTTTCTGCAATAGCTGAAACATTAGAGCAATTTGGCGATCGCAACATTATTGGTAAGTTATATCTTTACACAGAACGAAAGCCCTGCGAAAGTTGTGAAAATGTTATCGAGCAATTTCAGCAACAATATCCTAAAATTGAAATTGCTGGGATTTTTTGGGATCATCCTTATCCTACTTTATCCTCTTAACTATTTACCATTCACTATTCACTGGTATGACCTCAACTGCGAATTATGACTTCTTTATCTTTTCCCATTCAAAATCTTAAAATTTCTCCTACATTTGATGTTCCAAGTTCTCTGTATAATTGCCTGTCTCAAGTTTGGCAATACTCCTATGAAGAACTTTATGAAGATAATACGGAGAATAGTATTACTCTTGAAGATGCGATCGATCGCGTGTTAGATTCTCTTGCAGACAATGATATTACTGGCAGTCATCGCCGTTATATTTGGATGGCACTTATTCTGGCAAACTCCGTCGAACCAACGATTAAAAGTTATTTACCTAATGATACCAGAACAAAACAGATTTTCCAAAGTGTTCAAGATCGGTTACAAACTCCAAAATCATCATCACAATTTAATGCTGAATATTTAATTTCAGAGCTTTTTCCTCAAGTTTCCTTGGGAAATCAGGCCATTGATGAAGCATTTGATGTATTCCAGAATTTATTGCGGGTTTTGGATCGCGATCGTGCAAAAGAAGCTCTTACAGAAATGTTAGAAGATTGTTTAGAAGGATATGCTATCTTTCCTGGTTCTCAGGAAAGACGAGACTTATTCAATTGGTGGCTACTTGAGGTTGTTCCTGCTTCGTGGTGTTTGGAAATTCCCAATGCAATTTATACAATCCAAGGATATGAAGTCTGTATAAAATCGTACAAAGATCCCTTAAAATTTAGATTATTTGGACGCGCCTCCGTTTTGACAAAATAGGGAGTAAGCAAGCAAGAGTTCCGCACTACAACATTATCAGTTTTATAGAGGGCATTATCGGATTTTTCAGAAGATTACAAATAAAAGAAGTACGATAAAACAATTAACATTGCGTTTTTGGAGAAAAGATTGTGGACACATCAACTATTTTTCTTCCCAGAGGATTAGAATTAAAGATAGACCTCACAGACGAACAGTTTTGGCAACTGTGTCATGATAATGATGATTTGCAATTTGAAATGACAGCGACGGGAGAATTAATTATTATGTCGCCGACTGGAAGTATTACCAGCGATCGCAATTCTGATTTAAACTTTCAATTACGATATTGGAATCGCCGGAATAATCTAGGCAAAGTGTTTGATTCTAATGGGGGTTTTCAGCTTCCCAATGGTGCGAGACGCGCCCCTGATTCTTCTTGGGTTAAAATGGAGCGTTGGGATGCCCTAACTCCAGAAGAACAAGATAGATTCGCACCATTATGTCCCGATTTTGTTGTCGAGTTAATGTCTCCGAATGATTCTTTAGAAGTCACTCGGGATAAAATGAAGGAATATCAAGAAAATGGAGCGCAGTTAGGATGGTTAATCAACCGGAAAAGACGACAAGTAGAAATTTATAGATTGAACCAAGAAGTAGAAATATTAAATAATCCCCAAACTGTATCGGGGGAGAATATTTTACCTGGTTTTGTATTAGATTTGGCAACAATCTGGTAGATAATTTGGATTACGTTTAAGAATTCGCAGCCAAGATTGAATTGGCAACAGGCAATAAAAATTGTGTCAGGGTAAAGGCATCTACTCCCAATTCAGTGCGCTCTTTTGCCGCTAAAATTCCCCCTCGGGCGTGCCACCAAGCAGCCGTTGCCACCACTACCTCCAAAGGCTGCTCAGAGGTGGCTAACTGCGCCGTTAAGCCCCCCATTAACCCCGTCAGGACATCCCCACTGCCTCCCCGTGCCAAGGCGGGGGTACTGTCGGGAATGAGCCAGATCGAGCCGTGGAGAGAGGCGATCGCGGTTCTGGCTCCTTTAAATAACACAATAGCACCACTTTGTTGCGCCGCTTCTCGAGCCGCTTCGATGTGGTTTTCTGGGGAAATATCGGGAAAAAGTCGCTTAAATTCGCCGAGATGGGGGGTGAGAATGGTGGGAAAATTCCGTTGAGAGAGGGTTAAAACTGCATCCATTTCCGACAAAATATTTAAACCGTCAGCATCTAAAATTAAGGGAATAGGGGCTTGTAAAACTTGCGCGATCGCCGATTTAGATTCCCGAGTCAGTCCAGGTCCTGCGGCGATCGCGCTAAACTGTTCTAAATCAGCAATGGGTAACGAGGCGATCGCGCCTTTTTCCGTCTCGGGACAGCCAATGATTAAGGCTTCCGGTAAATGAGAAACTAACATCGGCTGTAATGACTCTGGGACAGCAATAGAGAGCATTCCCACCCCACTTGCTCTTGCTCCCAAACCTGCCAGGATCGCCCCTCCAGCATAGCGTTTTGACCCGCAGATGAGGAGTAAATGCCCCTGTTTGTATTTATGAGTGACTAGAGGACGTTTTAGGGGTAAAATTTCTAAGGCAATAGTTTCCGTTAACCTTTGAATTGGAGGATTTTCGGAAAGAATTGCCTGGATATCTGCGCTGGGAATGCCAAATTCGAGCAGAGATGCACCACCGCAGTATTCTAAAGCCCGATCTTGAAAAAATGCTAACTTCCATAACCCCAAACAAAAGGTATGAGTTGCCCGAATTGCTATCCCTAAAACTTCTCCTGTATCCGTATGAATACCGGAAGGCAGATCGATACTAATAACAGGTTTACCACTGTTATTAACCCAATTGACCGATCGCGCAATTTCTCCGGTAATTTCTCGCGTTAAACCAAAACCGAATAAACCATCAATAATTAATTCGCGATCGCCTAAAGATTCGATTTTAGTATAGCCAGAAATACCCAAACTAGCTGCATATTGAGCATGACTAGCAGTTAATTCTTTTAACTTTTCAAAAGGAGAATAAAGACTAACATCATAGCCTTGCAAGTATAATTCTCGTGCCACAACTAAAGCATCACCCCCATTATGGCCAGGGCCTACCAAAATACCAATGCGATCGAAGTGCGATCGCGGATAAAGAGTAATGATTTTTTGAGTAATTAATCCAGCCACTTTTTCCATTAATGCAGCAACCGGCATTCCTGCGTCAAATATTCGTCCTTCAATTTGACGCATCTGATTTGCGGTCACGATCGCCCGCGAAGTAATAAAAAATGAACCGATTTGTCTGAGATTGGAGGGCATGAATGATATCCTAATGATTTACTTTTTCTCGATTTTACTCCGATAGGGAAGGAGAGGAAGAAATTGACATGAGTGAATCAAATAAAGATAGAATAGTTATAATTGATTACCAATTACCAATTACCAATTACCAATATCCCCTATATTATGAATTTTTTAAAGCAAATTGCTAAAACTCTCCGCTTGCCTTCTTCTTGGCCAGCATTCGTTGTTCTTATCTTGCTTATTGTTGCAGGATATTTAGGCAATTATTTTCACCTGACCTTCTTTTTTGGTATTGATTTTTTATTTGGCAGTATTGCTGTTTTAATTATTGCTTACTTTTATGGCATCTTTTGGGGCGCGATCGCCAGTCTGATTGCCAGTAGTTGGACTTATTTTGCTTGGGATCATCCCTACGCCATTGTTACCTTTACCTGCGAAGTGCTATTTGTTTCCATATTAATGCGCCGAACCCGCCAAAATATGGTTTTTTTAGACGGTTTGTACTGGCTATGTCTAGGAATGCCCCTCGTTGGTTTATTCTATGGCGCAGTTTTGCCCGTCTCGATCAACGGTACGATTCTCATCGCCCTCAAACAAGCCGTTAACGGAATGTGCAACGCGATCGTGGCTTACCTGTTCGTGACTTATTTTCCTTTTAATAAACTTTCTCATAAATTCAAAACAAAACTCAATAAAAATTCAAAATTAAGACAAGGAATCTCTTTTCAACAAACCATTTTTATTCTGCTGATTACGTTCGTTTTCTTCCCCACCTTATTACTCACCATCTTGAATGGACGGGAAGCCCTCAATAATCTCGAACGAGAAATTAAAATCGAATTAGAAGCCACATCAACCCCCTTAATTGCCGATTTTAGTCGCTGGTATCAACAGCATCTCAATGGCGTACAAGCCCTCGCAACAACTGCCCGTAACTTGCAAAATGCCCCCCCAGAAGACCTGCAAAACAGCACGATCGCGATTAAAGAAGCCTTTCCTTCTTTTCTCAAACTTTATGCCACCAATGCAGAAGGAGCCATTATTGTTGCCGATCCCGCTACCAATGAAGCGGGAAAAACTGTAATTGGTGATAACATTTCTCAACAAGAAAATTGGCAAACAACCCAAGCGACCTTACAACCCTTTTTTACCGATGTTTATGGCGATCGAGCCAATGATGCTGCTCACATTGGCATCAGCGTTCCCATTCTGGTTAACGAACAGTGGAACGGTTTAGCTTATGGTTCTCTAAAGTTAGAAGAAATTGCCCAAGTTTTGCAAGCAAGCCTCAGCATTGCCAACGATCGCCTGCACGCAACTTTATTAGACGGTCGAAATCGGGTGATTGCCAGTTCCGATCGCGATCGCAAAGCCATGACTCCTTTCAATTTACAGGAAGAAAGAATAATCCGTTCTTTAGAGAATACCCAGAATATTTTTCAATGGCTGCCCAGCACCCCAGGATTGCCAGATATGGTCCGTTGGCGAAAATCTCGTTTCATCCAAAAAGTGGCGATCGACAAGGATTTGCCCTGGACCCTGATCGTAGAAATTCCCGCTCAACCCCATATCGATCGCCTAGAATGGCTCTATATCAAAAATTTGGCCTTTGTCCTCCTCATCGCCATTCTGACCCTCTTTAGCGCCGTTATAGTTAGTCGGCGCTTAGTGTCCCCCATCAAAAAACTGGCCGCCGTCACCACAGACTTACCCCAAAAACTCGAGCAACGTTCGAGCCTCGATCGCTTCCCCCACTCCCGCATCAGTGAAATAAGCTCTCTCGCGAGTAACTTTCAATCTATGATTGCAGCCCTAGCCGAAAAATTTGGGGAACTGCAACAAGCGAATGAAACCCTCGAACATCGAGTCACCAGCCGCACCCAAGAGCTTTCCCGACTCAATGACAATCTCAACGAGGAAATGATTCGTCGCCAAGAAATCGAAGCCTCCTTACGAGAGCAAAAAGAAAGATTTGACTTGGCTATCTCTGGAACCAATGATGGGATCTGGGATTTGAATATTCTCACCAATGAAGTCTATTATTCTCCCTCATGGATGCGAATTTTAGGCTATGAAGATGCTCCTCTCCCCAACGAACTGAGTACCTGGAGCGATCGCGTGCATCCAGAAGACTTAGAAACCGCCCTACAAGATATTCAAGACCATTTAAGCGACAAAACACCTCTTTATGAAAACATTCATCGCTTGCAGCATCGCGATGGCGAATATCGCTGGCTTTTAGCGAAAGGAAAATGCGAGCGAGACGAAGAAGGAAAGCCCTATCGACTGGTAGGAACTCTGACGGATATCACCGAGAGAAAACAAGCAGAAGCAGCCTTAAGAGTGGCAAAAGAAGAAGCAGAAATCGCCAACCGTGCTAAAAGTGAATTCCTTGCCACCATGAGCCATGAAATTCGCACCCCCATGAATGCAGTGATCGGCATGACAGGTTTAATTCTCGATACCGAATTGAACCCCCAACAACGAGAGTTTGCCGAAATTATTCGCGGTAGCGGCGATTCCCTGCTGACCTTAATTAATGATATTCTCGACTTCTCTAAAATCGAATCCGGTAAATTAGACCTCGAAGCGCAACCCTTCAACCTGCGGCAATGCGTGGAAGAATCCTTAGATTTAGTCGCCACTCGAGCCACAGAGAAACAGCTAGAACTTGCCTATTTGTTTGAACCCCAAACCCCGAAAGCGATCGTGGGAGATGTGACCCGCTTGCGGCAAGTTTTGGTAAATTTATTAGGGAATGCTGTCAAGTTTACCCAAGCAGGAGAAGTGGTGGTTTCCGTTCGTACCCGCAACCGGCGATCGCAACAGTGCGAAATTGAATTTGCTGTCAAAGATACGGGTATTGGCATTCCCCGCGATCGCATCAGTCGTCTTTTTCAGCCTTTCAGTCAAGTGGATGCCTCCACCACCAGGAAATTTGGCGGCACGGGGCTAGGATTGGTCATTAGCAAGCGCCTCACGGAACTGATGGGGGGAAAAATGTGGGTGGAAAGCGAAGAGGGACAAGGATCGGTATTTTTGTTCACTATTGTTGCTCCTGTCGCTCCTGTTGCTCTTTCAGAAAACAGCGATGTCAAAGGACAACTCGAAGATAAACACCTGCTCATCGTGGACGATAATGCCACCAATCGCAAGGTTTTGACCCTACAAGCGCAATCCTTTGACATGATATCCCGAGCGGCATCCTCGGGACAGGAGGCTCTGCATTGGCTCGAAGCAGGAGAACAATTTGATATTGCCATTCTCGATATGCAAATGCCAGACATGGATGGTTTGATGTTAGCCAAGCGCATTCGCCAAATGCCTATCGGTCAAGCACTTCCCTTAGTCATGTTGACTTCTATCGGCCAAGGCGATCGCGATCCCTCGGGGGTTAATTTTGCAGCTTATTTGAATAAACCCATTAAGCAATCTCAGCTTTATAATATTCTCGTCAACCTATTAATCCCTCAGCCCCTCTCAACGGGAGAATCTATGTTGTCTTCTTCTCAATTTGATGCTCTGTTAAGCGAACAACTCCCTTTAAAAATTCTGTTGGCGGAAGATAATGTCGTCAACCAAAAAGTTGCCCTCAATCTTCTGAAAAAATTAGGCTATCGAGCCGATGTTGCTGCCAATGGGCTAGAGGTGTTAGAGTCCTTAAAACGTCAGTCTTACGATATTGTGCTGATGGACGTACAAATGCCGGAAATGGATGGTTTAGAAGCAACTCAACACATTCGCGAGAGGGAACGGGACATGGGGAATAGTCACATTACTATTATTGCTATGACTGCCAATGCTATGCAGGGCGATCGCGAGATCTGTATCGAGGCGGGTATGGACGATTATATCAGCAAGCCCATTCGTATTAATACTTTGGTGGAAGCCTTAAAAAGATATCAAAAGCAATCTCAATCTTTATCTTCGCCAGTTGCTCAGGAAGAAGACTTAGACTTGGTGGCGATCGATGAGAAGATGTGGCAAGAGTTAATTGAAATTGGGGGTGATGATGCGGACGGTCTCATTCGCGATTTGGTTGAGTCTTACTGTGAAGACAGTCCGAGGTTATTAGCGGGGATGAGAGAGGCGATCGCGAATCAGGATGCCAAGCAACTTGAATATTACGCTCATACCCTTAAATCGAGCAGTGCCTCTTTTGGCGTGATGCAATTTACCGATATCTGTGCAAAACTGGAAAAATTGGCGCGATCGGGGACAACTGTAGGGGCAGAATCTCTTTTCACACAAGTTCAAGCAGAATATCAACGAGTGGAAATGACATTAAAGAACAGAATAAATAACTCAACTTGCTAGTTATCAATTTGATCCCCCCCAGCCCCCCTTAATAAGGGGGGAGAATCTGGAAGTCCCCCTTTTTAAGGGAGGAGAATCTGGAAGTCCCCCTTTTTAAGGGGGGAGAATCTGGAAGTCCCCCTTTTTAAGGGGGATTTAGGGGGATCGACATACATAATATTTGTAACTAGCAACTCGGGTTAAATAATAAAAATAAAAGATGAAAATGAAACAAAAACCTTGGTTTGATTATCCCATTAAGGTACAACCCCATCATACAGATTATGCTGGTATTGTTTGGCATGGAAACTATATTAATTGGCTAGAAGAAGCACGAGTTGAGTATTTAAGTTCCCTCGGTATTCAGTTTGCCGATCTTGTGAAGTTGGGATGCGATCTTCCCGTGGTCGAATTGACACTGCGCTATCGTCAAGCCTTACAATTGGGACAGTCTGCGATCGTTAAAGCTAATTTGACTTTGAAGGGAGTTCGTCTCAATTGGGATTACGAAATCCGATCGCCAGACCAACAGGAATTATATCTTACGGCACAGGTTACTTTAGTTGCAGTCGATCGCGATCGCCGCAAAATTATGCGTCAATTGCCTCCTATCTTAAAAGAAGTCTTAACTCCCCTCCAAGAGGAAGGGAGTTCCTCAGAGTAGAAAATGGGAATACATCCCAGTTGTTAACGCTGCAAGCGCCATCCCTTTTTAACGGTTTGGCGACAGCGTGCGATCGCCAAACTATCATCTTCTACGTCCTCAGTAATAGTAGAACCCGCCGCAACTGTAACATCTTTTCCTAAGATCACAGGCGCAACGAGAACGCTATTTGCGCCAATTTTTGTGCCGTCGTCGATCGCAGTAGGATGTTTATTTACCCCGTCATAATTAGCCGTAATCGTTCCTGCTCCAATGTTAACGCGATCGCCCACCTTAGCATCTCCCAAATAAGACAAATGGGCGACATTGGTTTGCTCTCCTAAAGAAGTCTTTTTCAACTCAACAAAATTGCCCACCCGACAAGATTTACCCACCTTAACTTGTCCGCGTAAATGAGCATAAGGTCCCACGCGAGTTCCCCTTTCTATTTCACTATCGCTAACCACAGAATACAGCACCGTAACATCTTCGCCAATTGTACTATTTTCAATCAAACTGCCTGGGCCAATCCGACAGCCCGAAAGGATCTCCGTATTACCTCGTAAATGAGTTTGCGGCTCGATAATTGTATCGGGGTGTAATGTTACCGTATCATCAATGGTAATGCTGTCTGGGTCGATTAAAGTCACACCCGCCGCCATCCAAGCATCCTTGACCCGTGCCTGTAAAATGTGATAGGCATCGGCTAGTTGGCGGCGATCGTTAATACCCGTAATTTCCTGATAGTCTTCTACATCTACTGCCATAACCGGCTGCATCATGGCAAAAACATCTGTAATGTAGTATTCCTTCTGATCATTATCTGCTTTAAGAGCCGGTAAAATCTTGGCCAATTGTTGCCAATTGAAACAATAAATTCCCCCATTAATGCGAGAATTTTGTTTTTGAGCCGCCGTACAGTCGCGATCCTCAACAATTTGTTGAACGTAACTGTTATTGTCGCAGAATACTCGCCCGTAACCCCTAGGGTTCGGTAACTGAGCCGTTAAAAGCGTGGCTGCATTTTGATGTTTTTTGTGGGTTTCCCATAACTTAGCAATGGTTTGCGATCGCAGCAAAGGAACATCCCCATTTAAAACCAATAAATCCCCTTGAAAATCCTGCAAGTGAGGTAGTAATTGCTGGATAGCGTGACCCGTTCCCAATTGTTCCTTTTGTTCCACGAATTCTAAATTTTCATAGTTCGTGAGGGACTCTTTCACCCGTTCGGCTTGGTATCCCACGATCGCCAACTGTTTCGAGGGATGCACTGACGCGCAACTAAGAAGAGCGCGTTCTACTAAACTTTTCCCTCCCAACTCATGTAAAACTTTAGGATACTCCGATTTCATGCGAGTTCCCCGCCCTGCTGCTAAAATTGCTACCGCTACCATATTTCTGTAATTTTGTTTACGCTTAAAAAAGTGCAGTCTCCATTGTCCGCAAAAATGGTTCATTTTGGATTCTAAATTTCCCCATGTTTTCTCCTCCCATTCGTATTTCCCAAGGACATCTCAATCTTCTCGAAACTTGTTTCCGCAAATATCAACATATTTACCTCGATCGATTAGCATCTCCCATTGAGCCAAACCAGCAAGAAAGCCTCGCTTGGGGAAGTCAATTTCACCTTTTGATGCAGCAGAGGGAACTCGGGCTACCAGTTCAGATTCTTTTGCAAGGGAATGCCGAACTAGATCGCTCAGTTTCCTCCCTTGTGCAAGCAGCCCCCGATGTCGTTAACTTAGAGGGCAGCGATGAACGAGAAGCGGAACATCCTCGCACTCTAACTTGGGGAAGATATTTGCTCGTGGCGATCTACGATCTCTTAATCATTAGGGGCGATCGCGCTCAAATTTTCGATTGGAAAACCCATCGTCAACCCCCGAAACGCGGCCTCGCCGGTAATTGGCAAACTCGTCTCTATCCTTTTATTTTAGCGGAAACTTCGGATTTCACTCCCGAACAAATTTCCCTGACTTATTGGTTTGTCGGTTCTAGTCCTCAGTCCCTAAAATTCGGTTATAATACCATCCAACACGAACAAACTCGCAACGACCTAACTCATCTTTTAACTCAACTTCAAGAGGCCAGCGATCGCTATCAAACCGACCATATTCCCTTTCCACAAGTTCCTCGGGCTAAAAATATCTGCTCTCTCTGCGAATTTGCGGCGCGTTGTCAGCGAATTCCAGAAAACAAAGAAAAAATAAAGACTTTTAATTTCCCTGTTTCTTTGGATAGCATCGAAGAGGTTCCTTTATAAGATTTCCTTCCCACCATTAATCCTTTTCTACAAAAAAAAATTTCTAAACCTGGATAAAAAATTATGCGAAAAATATCTATTCCTCAAATATCTATTCCTCCTGCCTTGACCCAGTGGACGACATTAGGCTCACTACAGTTACTCAATGCAGTTCTTGTTATTCCCATCAGTTTTTTCTTAGCCCTAGATGAAGGGGTTAAGGTACTTTTAGGAGCAACGCTGCAACTTTCCCGTGATTTTAGTCCTGAAAGTTCGGCGCTTGCCATATTTGTGACATTGATTATTGCGGTTATTGCTTTAATTGCTGGCTCAACTTCAATTTTTATCAGTTTGGCAATGTTTCGAGGAAAGGAGTGGACTTTACTGGGAACAACTATCGCACAAAGTTGTATTTTAGGCACGGAGCTAACCAAATTTTTCTTGTACGTCAAACCTAATTTTCTGGCTTTACTGGGTGCGATCTTTATTGTCACCTTATGCTTGCTAAAACTGAAAAAGCGAGCCGATTTGGATAAACAAAAAGCCCTGTCTGCGGAGTCAATTCCCGAGCCACTTCAAGAAACGATACAAGTTCATCCTGAGAAATAGTCTTAGGGCTAAATTAAGTAAGATTAAGCCAAATGCAAACAAGATTTAAAGTTTAACCAAGTGGAGATTAATGGCGATCGCATCAAGGAAAAAGCGAGGGAAATTGGCTTTCATCAGGTAGGAATTGCCGCGATCGAGCAGGAAGATGGTTTAGAGAATCATCTCCAAACATGGCTAGATGCTGGCTATCATGGTTCGCTACAATGGATGGAGAATCCTAAACGCTTTGATGTTCGTAAACTGATGCCGGAAGTGCGATCGGTGATTGCAGTTGCTTTAAATTATTACACTCCTCATCAACATCAAGAAGGGGGCGATCGCGGTAAAATTTCCCGCTATGGTTGGGGAAGAGATTATCATAAAATCCTCTCTAAAAAGCTAAAAATACTGACTCAATGGCTAGAAAGTATGGGAGAAGGCATTCAAGCACGATATTATGCTGATACTGGACCCATACAAGATAAAGTTTGGGCGCAACGTGCGGGACTGGGTTGGATTGGGAAAAATAGTAATGTGATTACAAGAAAATATGGCAGTTGGGTCTTTTTAGGGGAGATATTAACCAATTTGCATCTTACCCCCGATCGCCCTCATACAGAACATTGTGGGACTTGTACGCGCTGTTTGGAAGCGTGTCCCACGGGGGCGATCGCGCAACCTTTCGTTGTTGATGCTAATCGTTGCATTGCTTACCATACCATTGAAAATCGTGCCGAAAAATTGCCCGAGGCGATCGCCTCCCATCTGGAAGGATGGGTTGCAGGGTGCGATATTTGCCAAGAGGTTTGCCCCTGGAATCAACGATTTGCCACAGAAACAGATATTACAGACTTTCAACCCTATCCCGATAATATATCTCCTTTTTTGATGGAATTGGCAACAATTTCTCAGGAAGAATGGGAGCGACGTTTTCCAGCTTCTGCTTTACGTCGAATTAAGCCAGAAATGTTAAAACGCAATGCCCGTGCTAATCTAGATCATAGTCAGGAGTAATGGGTAATGAGTAATAGAAAAAAATGACGATTGAATTAGTTATCTTTGATTTTGATGGCACGATCGCAGATACCCATAGTACATTTGTTGAAATTATCAATCAATTGTCTGAAGAATTTGGTTATAAACCCGTTACCGATGCAGAAGTAGCTCAAATGCGAGGTTTGAGTTCTCGCGAAATTGTGCAAAGGTCAGAAATTTCTATTTTTAAAATTCCCTTTCTCTTGCGGAGGGCTAAAGAAGAATTAAATCAAAAAATTGCCAATATTTTACCCATATCAGGGATCGAAATCTCTTTAAATGCCCTGATTGCCCAAGAAATCAAACTGGGTATTCTCACTTCTAATATTGAAAAAAATGTGAGTGCGTTTTTAAAAGAAAACAATTTAGAGAATATTTTTGAGTTTATTTATTCTGGTAACACAATTTTTGGTAAAGATAGAATTCTTCGCAAGCTATTACAAGAATACAATATCGATCCCAACTTAGTTGTTTATGTCGGTGATGAAACGCGAGATATCAATGCAGCCAAAAAAAGCGGTGTAAAGGCGATCGCCGTTACTTGGGGGTTTAACTCCCAAGAAATCTTACAACAACATCAGCCAGATCTCTTGGTCGATTGTCCGCAAAGTTTAGCCAAGGCCATTGCCAGTTTATTCTAAATTTTCAGTTTTAGGTTTAAAATACGGACTATTCTAGAACTACAAATATTTTTTTAACAACACAGCTAACTTTTCCTTTGTAGCTACATTTACCTTATCTAAAGGGGTTAGAATCGCATATTTTAAGGCAGAATGAGCCTCTGACTTAGGAGGATTTTGACCGATTTGTTTGACAGTCTCTCGAATAACTTTTTGAGCATTGGCCCCATTGCGATGTAGATGTTCTATGATCATCTCAACAGTGACGCTATCATGGTCGGGATGCCAACAATCATAATCTGTTACCAAAGCCAGTGTTGCATAAGCAATTTCCGCTTCTCGTGCTAATTTTGCTTCTGTTAAATTGGTCATACCAATAATACTCGCTTCCCAACTGCGATACAAATTAGATTCAGCTTTTGTGGAAAAAGCAGGACCCTCCATACAAACATAAGTTCCTCCTCGATGTAAACTAACATCGGGAAGTTCTAACTGGGCGATCGCATTCCCTAAAACTGTAGCTAACTGTTTGCAAACCGGATCGCCAAAAGCAATATGAGCAACAATTCCTGCGCCAAAAAATGTAGCAATTCGATTTTTAGTGCGATCGATAAATTGATCGGGAACAACCAGATCTAATGGTTTGATTTCTTCTTTTAAAGAACCCACGGCTGAAGCGGAAATTAAATATTCAACTCCTAATTGCTTCATGGCGTAGATATTCGCACGAAAAGGTAACTCAGAAGGAAGTAAATGATGAGCGCGTCCGTGTCGTGCTAAAAAGGCAACAGGAATACCATCTAATGTTCCTGTAATGATTGCATCAGAAGGATTCCCAAAAGGTGTATCTAAACACACTTCTTTGACATCTTTTAAAGCCTCCATTTTGTAGAGACCGCTTCCTCCAATAATGCCAATTTTAATATCTGCCATAATGTTTAGTTCCAATTTAAAGTATTAAGATCATTGTTCCTTTTCTTTTTTAAATTCCCACCATCTATTTAAAGGATAATAAATGACTGGAGCCCAAAGACTGCTAATTACGGCGGAAGATAGAGCAATACGCTGGTGTTCCGTCCAGACTAGAGCCACATCACGAAAGTCTTGCATACTGTACTGTGCCGCCGTAATGGTTTCGGAAATAATCGCCCCACCAAAAACAATCAAAGCAATGGAAATAAAATCTTCCTGAATATAGCGTTTTTTGTCAATGAGAGCCGTCAGAATTCCTACAATGGTTAAACTCCAAATATGGGAAGGGTAAGAGGTGTTAACGGCTTCTGTCGGAGTATTGACATCGACAGGAATGCTAATATCAAAGCCATCTATGACATCAATCCCATCTATAGCCGTCATGCCATCTTGAATTAAACCCAAAGCAATTCCGGCGATCGCGCCTTGCAAAGGAGTACGCTTTACGCTCCAAACCACAACCCAAATCAGCAACCAATTCGGACGGATTCCCAACAATTCGGTTCCTGGCAATCGTGTTGGTAGGATCAGCAAACAAATCAACACTGAACCAACAATAATAATCCAATCAAAAATTTGTCGCAAGCGAGGAGAAACTTCAAAGATTTTTAACACAACCATCCTTGCTTTTATTTGTCTATTTGTCTTTTAATTGACTTGTAAACGGATGAATGGCAACCCATTCCAAAAAATCGATAGGAGCCGTAAGTCTGACAATCACTTCAGGAGCAGGACTTTTTTCGAGATCGACGGATTCTACCTTACCAATCGGAATGCCGGGAAGAAATAAATAACTGGCTGGAGAGGTAACAATTGTATCTCCTACTTTTACGCTGGGCACTTTTTCGTAAAATACCATCGTTACTTTTTCTTTCCCTTTGTCTTTTCCACCGCCTTGGATATAGCCCATACCACTACTGCGGGATACCTTAACTCCTACTTTACTGGTGGGATCGCTAATCAACAGAACGCGACTGGTATTGGCTGTCACTTTAACGATGCGGCCAACCAATCCCCCTGGAGCGGTGACGATGTAACCCTCTTGAACGCCGTCGTTACTGCCGCTACCGAGGAGAACCTGTTCCCACCAGTGATCAACACTCCGCCCGATAATGGGAGCATTTATAGTAGGATGGGCGAAGCCTTGAGTATGTTTGAGGAGTTCTTGTAATTTAGCATTTTGCCCCTCAACCTCCGTGAGCTTGGCTTCAAGCTCACTAACCTTCGCGTCAGCCCATTGTTCTTCGGGAAGAGTGTCTCCGTGAAACGGTCGCACGACCTGATAATAGATTTCTGCAACAACCGCACCTTGGGTACGACGAATAAATAAGGCTAGACCTAAAACTAGCCCTATAAATATCAAACGCGACCCATAACGCTCCCACCAACGACGCATTGTAAACATTTTTATTTTCTGAATCTTCGTTGAGCGGTCTTTTCTGCTATAGCGGGTAAGCCATTATAAATAATGGCCGACAGATAAACAACAGATAAACAATTGACCGAGAACAACCGACCTAATTTGACAGGCTAAATTGTACGAGAACGACCGCTAAAGACCCGTTCAAGTTGTTTGAAGTTCTCCAAAACGCGACCGGTTCCCAAAACAACACAGCTTAAAGGATCGGCGGCGACGTGGGTGACAATTCCTGTTTCGTGACTGATCAGAGTGTCTAGTCCTTTCAGTAATGCACCACCTCCTGCCAGCATAATGCCGCGATCGATAATATCGGCGGCGAGTTCTGGGGGAGTGCGCTCTAAGGTGCGCTTGACAGCATCGACGATCACGGCGAGGGGTTCACTCATGCTCTCGCGAACTTCTGGAGCCTTAATGGTAACAGTACGGGGTAAACCCGATAATAAGTGCAAGCCTCGGACTTCCATCGTAATCTCGTCGTCTTCGGGAGAGGGATAAGCAGAACCAATCCGAATTTTGATTTCTTCTGCCGTTCTTTCCCCAACCACGAGGTTGTGGACTTTTTTCATGTACTGGGTGATGGACTCACTCAGTTCGTCTCCTGCGACGCGAACGGACTCGCTGAGGACGGTACCTTGTAAGCTGAGAACGGCAACTTCTGTTGTACCGCCGCCGATATCAATAATCATGTTTCCGGTGGGTTCAGCTACGGGAAGCCCTGCACCGATCGCCGCCGCCACAGGTTCGTCAATGAGATAAACATCCCTTGCTCCCGCTTGGGAAGCTGCTTCCATGACGGCTCGACGTTCTACTCCGGTGACTCCACTGGGAATTCCGATGACAATGCGAGGAGAAACCAGGGTTCGTCCTTCGTGAACTTGGCGGATAAAATGCTTGAGCATTAATTCCGCCGTGTCGAAGTCAGCAATAACACCATCCCGCAGGGGACGTAATGCAACGACGTTACCTGGGGTTCGCCCCAACATTTTCTTGGCATCTTCCCCCACTGCGAGAGGAATTTTCAAATCTTGGTCGATGGCGACCACGGAAGGTTCTTGCAGGACGATGCCTTTACCCGAGACATAAACCAAAGTGTTTGCGGTACCGAGGTCGATACCCATGTCTCTCGATAATGTAAAGCGACTAAATATACCCACGCCTAATTTACGCCCCCAAAGTGCGACAGTTTGCCTTCATTGTGTCTTATTTTTTGAATGTTAATCCATTTTTGTTAATGGAATTGAGGTGGATTCTATTCTTTTTTTCCCTCCGTGTCTAGTCTAGTATGGGTTTTCCCTGTTTTGAAAACGCTATCGGTTGTTTTACAATTGATAACCTATTCCGAGCGATCGCTTTTCTGTCAGGAAAATTTTACATTTTTCTCTCGCCATCGCCTAGGGCGATCGGCTAAACTAGATACAAAATTGTCCAGAACCAATGTACTGAAAAATATCATGGGTTTAAATGTCGTTCATTTAGTCGGCCGCGCGGGACGAGATACAGAAATCAAGTATCTCGATAGTGCCAAGCAAGTTGCCAATGTTAGTATTGCTGTCAATCGTATCGGCCGCAATGCTCCCCCAGACTGGTTTAATTTAGAAATGTGGGGCAAAACGGCTGAAATTGCCGCTAATTATGTCAAAAAAGGCAGTCTGATTGGGATTGAAGGCTCGTTAAAGTTAGAAACTTGGGAAGATCGCAATAATTCTGATATTACTCGTTCCAAGCCTGTCATTATAGTCAATCGCCTGCATTTGCTGGGTTCAAAGCGAGACATCGACCCCAATGCTGTCAGCGATTACGATGATTGACCATATTGACCATACTGAAAACAAAACAAAAGGCGGGTAAATTTACCCGCCTTGCCAATTAACCCTCGCGCAACTGATCCAAAACGCTACGATCTTCTAAAGTGGAAGTATCTCCCGCAACCTCTTCCCCGGCTGCCAAATTCCGCAATAAACGACGCATGATTTTACCCGATCGCGTCTTAGGCAGAACATCCGTAAAGCGAATTTCTCCAGGTCGGGCGATCGCGCCAATTTCTTGAACCACGTGCTGCATCAACTCACTTTTAAGAGCATCACTGCCTTGGTAATTGCCCTCAAGGGTGACAAAAGCAAACACTTCTTCTCCTTTAAGTGCATTGGGTCGTCCCACAACCGCCGCCTCTGCCACCGATGGATGAGAAACTAAGGCAGATTCTACCTCCATTGTTCCCAAACGATGTCCAGAGACGTTCATCACGTCATCTACCCGCCCCATAACCCAGAAATAGCCATCGGCATCTCGCCGCGCCCCATCTCCGGCAAAATAGAAGTGCTGTCCATTCTTGGGTTTAATATGTTCCCAATAGGTGCGACGAAAACGCGCCTCATCCCCGTACACTGTGCGGATCATACTCGGCCAGGGCTGTTTCACCACCAAATACCCCCCCTCATTTTCCCCCACGGGGTTGCCATCGAGATCGACAATATCTGCAACAATACCAGGGAAAGGAAAAGTAGCTGATCCTGGTTTAGTGGGGGTTGCACCAGGAAGCGGCGTTAACATGAAGCCCCCTGTTTCTGTTTGCCACCAAGTATCGACAATGGGGCATTTTTCGCCCCCAATAACCCGATGGTACCACATCCACGCCTCGGGGTTAATGGGTTCGCCGACGGTGCCGAGAATGCGTAAAGAAGAGAGATCCCGCGCCTTGGGTAAATCTTCCCCCATCTTAATAAATGCCCGGATCGCCGTCGGTGCCGTATAGAAAATAGTCACGCCATATTTTTCCACCACATCCCAGAGACAGCCTGGGTTAGAAGGGCGAGGCGCACCTTCATACATTAAACTGGTGGCACCGTTGGAGAGGGGACCGTAAACGATGTAACTGTGTCCCGTGATCCAGCCGACATCTGCTGTACACCAATAGACATCGGTATCCTTGAGATCGAATGTCCATTTTGTTGTTATATGGGTATAAAGGTTATAACCTCCCGTTGTGTGAACGACTCCTTTGGGCTTGCCTGTGGTGCCGCTTGTGTAGAGAATAAAGAGCAGATCTTCACTATCCATCGGTTCGGCTGGACAGTTTGCCGATGCGTCTTTTTCGAGATCGTGCCACCAATGATCGCGCCCCTCTTGCATTTGGATCTCGTTCTTGGTACGCTGCACTACGAGGACGTTTTCTACACTAGGAGCGCCATTATCTGCGAGGGCTTCATCAACGGCAATTTTTAGGGGAACGATTTTATCCTTGCGAAAGCCGCCATCGGCTGTGACGACTAATTTGGCTTCTGCATCCACCAGGCGTGTTTTTAAGGCTTCAGCACTAAATCCTCCGAAAATGACGCTATGGGGCGCACCGATGCGGGTACAGGCTAACATGGCGATCGCCGCTTCGGGGATCATGGGCATATATATTCCAACGCGATCGCCTTTTTTCACGCCCAATTGTTTGAAGACATTGGCCATTTTACAAACTTGCCGATGCAGTTGGGCATAAGTAAGGGTGCAACTATCGCCGGGTTCCCCTTCCCAAATTAAGGCGGCTTTATTTTTGCGCCAAGTGGTCAGGTGTCTGTCCAAACAGTTATAAGATAGATTCAGTTTACCTCCGACAAACCATTGAGCCGAGGGAGGTTGCCAGTCGAGGACTTTTTCCCATTTCTCAAACCAGTGTAGTTCTTTTTCTGCTAATTCTCCCCAAAAGCCTTCGGGATCTGTGGCGGCTTTATTATAAAGTTCCTGATACTTTTCCATGCTGCCGATGGTTGCATTGGCGGCGAAATCTGAAGAGGGAGGAAATGTGCGATGCTCTTGGAGAATAGATTCTATATTTGTTTCTGACATGGGTATTGTTGGTTATATTGAGTGTTTTTCAACCATACTGCTCGAGGGAACGACCACATCGCAAATGTTGTTTTTCTTTAAATTTCGGGGGGTGCGATCGTTTCTAGGCAATCAGTTCAATCTAGTTCTCTAGCACAACTATCGGACAAAATTACAGCTAAAATCCTGAATATTTTTTTCTCAACCAGGAAGCGCTATACTGGACAGCCAGAACTTTACTTTTTGTTACTTTTTTACTTCTGAGAAAAATTATGTCTTATTGGGTCTGGTTGGCGCGGATGGGATTGTTTGGCTTAATGAGTAGTGCTTTAGTTGCATCTCTGTTTCGTTTTTCTTCCCCCCAACAGGAGGGACAAGTCGATCGCCCAGAGGGAAAAGCAATGGCGATCGATATTGAAAATGTCTTGCCGTCGGACTATAATGCTGTACGGAGCTATACTCCGACCTCAAATTTACCGCTATTCCCTGATTCCTCTGAAGGTGGCCTCAAGCCGAGTTTAGGTTACGAACCCAACGCGGCGATCGCCGATCGCCCTCTCCCCAATGTTCCTAAACCGGCTGCGGTTATCCCGAATGCTGTAACACCGACAAAATCTCAAGGGACTGTTGCAAAAGATACTGCTAAAGGGGGAAGAGTGACGACACCAACCCCAAAATCTGCCCCGACTAAACCCCCTCAAACGCAACCCCAAAAATCTGCCCAACGTCCTGTTACCCCAGGACCCAACTCCTCTTTTAACTTAAATCAGAGTATTATTCGTCATTCTCAATTGTTTGCTTCTCCTGTGACTTTGGGAATGCTGGCGATCGGGGTTGCAGAGGGAAATTATCGCGTTTTTACGGAAAATGAAACTTTATATGTAGAACAAACTTCCCTTTATTTTGGCCATACAGATCCGGGTAATTTATCTTGGGGAGAAAGAGTGACCAATTACGGTCCCTGTAGCGATCAGGGACGTAGTGGGGGCAATATTGAACTAGCAGAAAAAATGTGTTCTCAGCGTGCTTTAGATCGCCTACCGACGAATTTACTTGATCTCTACAATGCGGGGATTAATCCCGATTATGCCTTGGAAGCGGTTCTTAATACTACCGACCTTTACAATCAAGCCAGTCCCATTCATTCCCGTCGCTTTCCTCAAGCCTTGGCGATCGCCCAAAAAGGGGGCTTAAATGGACTCGAGGCGATCGCTTGGGCCAGGACGGCTTCATTTTATTTGAATGCTAACGATGAGTTAGATTTAGATAGTGGTCAAAATCGTGCTTCGGGACTGTTGGGAATATGTTCCCGGGAAAGGCGAGGGTTAACGGAATGGGATTGTGTTTATATGGATCAAATGCGTCGTACTAAGGCGATCGCGTCGGTTTTAGATAAATATTTTAAAGTTTATAAACCCCAACAGGGATAGAAAAGCTGTTGTTCTTCCCATTCTAAGTGGGCTAAAGTAAGGTATTGGTGGTTTATTATGATTTCAGTGATTCGAGATCGCGCTCTTTTTAAGATTGGCAAATCTGCTTTTTTTGTTACCTTTTTTGTTAACTTTGGCTTGATATTCAGTTTGGGGACTGGCAAGGCGATCGCGCAGGTAGAAATTAATTTACCTTTACCGGAAACTCCTCAACCTTCTCCCCCTGAGTTTATTTTTCCCGAAGCAGAGACGGTGACGATTAAAGCTGTTGGGGATACAATTCTCGGTACGAATTACCCGACTAATCAACTCCCAGCAAATCCTGCTAGTTTATTTAATAATGTACAATCTTTCCTCATGGGAGCAGATTTTCTCTTTGGAAATTTTGAAAGTACAATTACAACCTATCCCAATAGTGCAAAAGTTCCGGTAGCGGGTCGCGTTTATGCTTTTCGTAGTCCTCCCAGTCACGCTCGAATTCTGCAACAAGCAGGCTTTAATGTTCTCAGTGTTGCTAATAACCATTCTTATGATTTTACACCACAAGGTTTTCAAGATACAATACGCTATATTCAAGCGGAAGGAATGAAAGCAGTTGGTGCAAAAGGTCAAATTGTTTATACAGAAGCCAATGGCATCAAAGTAGCTTGGATTGGGTTTAGTTATTTGGGGTATCATAATTCTTTAAATAATCTCGGACAAGCAGCCGCATTGGTCAAGCAAGCTGATGCAAATGCTGATATTATTGTTATTTCTGTCCATGCTGGAGCCGAGGGAAGCAATGCACTTCATGTCAGAAACCAAACGGAAACTTTTTATAATGAAAACCGAGGTAATATGGTGCAGTTTTCGCGTACAATGATCAATAATGGTGCAGATTTGATTTTGGGTCACGGTCCCCATGTTCCTAGGGCGATCGAACTTTATAAGGAAAGATTAATTGCTTATTCTTTAGGTAATTTTATCGGTTATCGCGTTCTTAGTAGTAGTGCAGAAAAAGGCTATTCTTTGATTTTAGAAACTCAATTGGATCGAGAGGGAAAATTCATGCAAGGAAATATTGTTCCTTTGCGTTTAAATGGAGAAGCTGTTCCTGCTTTTGACCCCGAAAAGCGCACGATCGCACTCATGCAAAGATTAACTCAAAGCGATTTTCCCAATACACCGATCGCGATCGATGCTGATGGTAATATTGTCTTAAAAAGATGATTGATAACAGGTCAATTGCTTTAGAGTATGAATCTAAAGAACTTGATTTTTCTCAACAAAAGAGTGAGTACAATAGAGAAAAACAACCAATTTACAAACAAAATAGAACTCATTAAAGCAATGTTTTCGCTTAAATTATAATTGAATAGAAACACTGCGATCGCATTCAAACCGATACCGAAAAAATTAGGTAAGAATTTATGAAAACAGTATATTCCCAAAGAGCAACTTGATAGTAGACTAACAAGAGGAATGGGTTTTAATGGTAGTAAGATAAATAAATAAACAAGGGCGATCGACCCAAAAACTAAAGAAAGTCGCGCATAGAGTGGCATAATTCCATCGATAAAAATATCGGGACGATAAAAGTATTTCCACTCTAGGATTGTAAACACAATAAAGGCGATCGCCAAAGGAATAATAATGCGATTAATTTCGCGTTTACGATTATAGCTTGTCTGTTGAGAAAGAGTGGAAACTCGTTGAAAAATGAGATATGAGGAAAAAATATAGGGTATAAAATTAAGCGGATTATCATAAGCTGTCCAAATATATTGGTAATTGAAGAGACTAATACTAGATACAATGATTAAATAACTACAGGATAAAACAAAACCTAGATATTCATAGAAAAGCCATCGCTTTAAATTAATTGTAAATTTTTCTTTAATTTTAATGCTAATATCCGCTAAAAAAGTTATAACTAAGAGAGAGAAAAAGAAGTAAAATAAACCTTTTGCTCCAGTAATAATTGTCCCTAAAATATGGGGAAATGTGCCGAAGCGATCGTAAAAATCAAAGTCACCTACTGCAATTTTGGCAAGCATAAATAAACAAGTCCAAAAACCGTAGAGAATTAATATCTTTGACAGTCTTTTCTCAACAAAATAGTTCTTGATTTTATCTCTTTTAACATAAAATAAATAGAGAGAAACTTGAAAAAAAATAGGGACTGCTATTAAATTAATACTGGTATAATAAAAAAGAAAAATTCGGGAAATGGTTTCATTAACTGCAAATACTCTCAAACCATCGCTATGATTGATAATAACCATTAAACAACCCATAGCTCGTAAATAATCAAAACCAATAATATTTTTTTGTGTGGATAAATTCATTATTCAAGATGAGCAAAAAACATTCAAAAATGAAAAATAGTCCCATGCAGAAAGAGAAAATAATAAATATCTAACGCATGGGAAGACAACAAGAGTTAGATTTTTTGCATTTCTTCCACAGATTTTGGTACTCCAGCAGTTAACACTTCACAACCATCGTTTGTGACTAAAATATCATCCTCAATACGAATACCAATTCCTCGCCATCTTTCGGGAATTTCCGGTTGTTCTTCCGCAGGCTTAATATGTGGAGAAATATAAATTCCGGGTTCAACGGTGAGAATATGACCAGGTTGAAGAATAACTGATTTTTCTTCCCCATACTGATAAACTCCTGCATCGTGAACATCTAAACCTAACCAATGTCCTGTGCGGTGCATATAAAAAGGTTTGTATTTTTCTTCTTCAATAATCTGCTCAAAATCTCCCTTTAATAGTCCCAAATCTAGCAATCCTCCCACTAAAACACAAACTGCTGTATCGTGAATTGTTTTATAATCATTCCCTGGCTTAATCTGCGAAATTGCTTGTAGTTGTGCCTCTAAAACCAATTCGTAAATACTTTGTTGTTCTTTGCTAAAAGATGCACCTACAGAAAATGTACGAGTAATATCGCTATTGTAATAATGATAAGAAGAACCCGCATCAATTAAAAGTAAATCTCCTTTTTGCACTTGACGTTTGTTTTCAATGTAATGCAAAATACAGGAATTTTCCCCAGAAGCAACAATAGAAGGATAAGCCGTAGTCATGCCATAAGACCCAAAAGTATGTTCAATTTCCGCTTGAATTTGATATTCATAAACTCCAGGTTTAGCAAATTCTAGAGCGCGATTGTGAGCTTCTACAGCGACTTTTACGGCTTTACGAACAAGTTCGATTTCCCTCGCACTTTTAATTTGACGTAAGGGATGAAGAGTAGGGTTACTATCTTCGATCGCAATGGGACCTTTCCCCCGCTTAGGATATTGTCGGATAAAACTTTGCCAATGCCGAATGACAGTTTGATTGAATGTGTCATCTCGCCCTAAATGATAATAAATGCGATCGGCATTTTTCAAATATTGAGGGAGTTTTTCATTGAGTTCATTGATAGGATAAACTTCATCTGCACCGTATTGTTTTTTGGTTTCCTCGACTCCAATACGATATCCCGTCCATGTTTCCTTTTCCAGATCTTTTGGCTGGACAAAAAGGACGAACTGATGTTCTTCGTGGTGAGGAGCAAAGACTGCCACAGCCTCGGGTTCGTCAAATCCTGTTAAATAGAAAAAATCGCTCTCTTGGCGAAAAGGATATTCAACATCGTGGTGCATGACGGATAAAGGCGCACTGCCAAAAATAGCCGTACCATGACCGATTTTTTTCATTAGGCGATCGCGTCTCTGGCGATATTCTGCTGCATCTATGCTCATATTGGTGGGATACGCGACATCAATTTTAGGGAATATCTTCTCATTTTATGGCTTCCTTGCGATCGCGCCCAAGTTCCACCACGATCGCCGATTCTATCTTAGAATAGTAAAGAATTGTAAATATTTCTAGACAAAAGGACAACTGGTCATGACAACCTCCGAAGCCACTAAAACCCCCGCAACCGAAGTTCCCGAACCCACTGTCACCCCCGACCTAATCGAACCTAAATTCGGGTTTAACGACTATGCAGAGCGCTTAAATGGTCGTGCAGCCATGATTGGTTTTTTTCTGACTGTTCTAATTGAAGTGCTGACTGGTCAAGGTGTACTGGCTTGGTTAGGTTTGCAGTAGGACTTAAAGATAGAGTACAGGAGTGGGAGCGTCTCGCTCCCTAGCTGCGTAAGTCCTGCTAGCTGCGTAAGTCCTGCTAGCTGCGTAAGTCCTGCTAGCTGCGTAAGTCCTGCTAGCTGCGTAAGTCCTGCGTATTTCCCGGCGCGATCGCCTTCTCCTCAATTGCTCAATACATCTCCCTACCATAAGGGATCGCCATAGAGATTAATTTGCAACTCTTTTTCTCCAGTTGGAACCGCGCTGATACAAGCACATATCGCCGTACCATCTGCTAATTCAACTTCACAAGCGTGACAGGAACCCATCAAACATCCTGTGGGAATGGTAATTCCTGCTCGAGCCGCTACTTCGAGCAGAGGTTCTCCCGCTTCAGCTTCTACTGTGACATTATCAGGTAAGAATTGCACTTGTACGCTCATAGTTTCTTTAATTCCGGAAATCTAATTTTAATTTAACATTTCTTTTGAATCTCTTTGGCTTCTAGACTTCCCTCTCGAGAAAGAAATTAAGCGGGAAAACCGCCCAAACATTCTAGTTTTCTGCACTTCATTCATTAAACAAGAGTATTCTCTCTCATCCTTCGCGAGAAATTTTTAAATTTATCCCGATAGCATCAAGAAAATCCGTATCAGGTAATAGCACCTAATACGGATGTCAATTATGTTCAACAACACTACTTTACTGCTCTTCTTGAGCTTTGTCGCTATTTCTCCTTGGCAAAATGCTAATGCGATCGAAATTGAGGCGATCGCTAATCCTAAAAACACCGTTGAATTTTCTACCCTTAACGATCTTTCCTTCCCAGATCGTTTAGCTACTACCGAGACTCAATGCGATCCAGAAAATCGTGGTAGTGGACGCATCTGCGCTAAAAGCGAAATTCAACAACTTAACAAAGAGCGAGGAAGTGGACGAATTGAGACTGATGAAACAACCTCTAAACAAAGTGTGCATCGTTAATTCTCGTCTATAACTCCAATCATCGGGGACACGAAGTAGTGTCCCTTTTTTAATGTTAAGTTAACTTATTTTTGGCGAAATACTTTTTGTCGAATGCGAGAACTTAGCATTTCTAATTCTGTAAGTTTAAGCAACATTGCCAGAGAGAAAAATACAACCAAAGCAATCAGAGTACAAAAACCCAGTTGACCTAAAAGCAAGAAAAAATTATCGACACCCAGCCATTGTTTCCAAAGATGACTCATCCCTAAACTTGCTAATCCTGAAACCGCACTACAGCCAATTAATCCCAATAAAATTCCACTCCATTCCCATAACGGTAATCCTCGCAAGCGATGATTTAAAATTCCGATAAAAATAGCCATCGAAACTGCATTAACGCCAATGGTTGCCATAACTAAGCCTGGAGTTTTAAAAGCATTGACCAGAAAATAGTCTAAAATAACATTGATAAAAATATTGATAATGCTAATCCGAAAAGGTGTTTCTCCATCTCCTAAAGCATAAAAAACGCGAACGAGAACATCTCTGGCTAAATAGAAAAACATCCCAAAACCATAAGCCATGAGAACAGGAGCAACTAATCTCGAGGCATTCTCATCAAAAGCAAGGCGCTTATAAATAACATCAACAATTGTTCCTGAAACAGACATAAAAATTGCAGTTAAAGGCAACATGGTTAAGGCAGATAAAATCAATCCTTGACGAATGCGCGTTTTTAATTCTGGCCAATTTTCAGGGGCAGAGAGTCGAGAGAATACGGGTAAAAAAGGAACGAGAATCATATTTGAAATAATTCCCAAAGGCGTGAGAACAATAAAATTCCCATAGCGCATGGCCGCAGCAGCACCTTCAATACTGGATGCAAAAAATAAGTCAGTATAAACATTAATATGTAGCATTCCCGAAGAAAATGTTGCGGGAGCCATTACTTTTAGGACATCTCTCACGCCGGAATTCTGCCAGTCAAACCGCAAACGAAATGTTCCCATTCCCGATCGCATTTGAGCAAAAAGTTGTGCTAACCATTGCAAAATTCCCCCAACTAATGTTCCTCCCGCTAAAACAATGCCGCCAATTTGAACATATTCTGGGGCGCTAATTTGCTGTCCAACTCTCCAAACTAATAAGCCAATACCGCTCAAAACAGCAACACTAGAAAAGAGGGGACTAATACCAGGCAACCAGTATTGATCGGCAGCATTTAAGGTGCCAAAACCAATGCCAATTAGCCCAGCTAAAATGGCTAAAGGTGCCATAATTTGTAATTGGAGAATGGCCAGATCGCGAGTGGTTTCATTCAGACCGGGGGCCAGCAAATCAATGAAAATATGGGCGAAAACAATTAAAACGATCGCAACAATAATTAATAAAAGACTAACTAGGGTACTAACGGTTTCTACAATAGGGGCAGCTTGGGATTTTTCTCGCTTGGCTAGAATACTGACTAAAGCACTGTGAAAGGGTCCGTTAATGCCACCGAGGAGGATGAGGAGAAAACCGGGGATAACGTAGGCATAGGTGTAAGCATTGACTACGGGACCGACTCCAAAAGCGGCGGCGATCGCCTGTTCTCGAAAGAGTCCAAAAATTTTACTAATTAAGGTCGCAAGGGCAATAATGCCTGCAATACCCGCCAGAGAACGCGATTTTTTCACAGGATTTTTCTTCAATAATCGATCAAGAATTACTTTATAATAGTTCGGAAACAATTTTCACAAATTATTTCTTGAAATTAAGAAGCAAAATCAGCTTTCCAAATCTGAACTGCACGTTTTGCCAAGTTTTTTTGGCGTGTTAGTATAGTGTCTGGTGTCCATTCCTCAGCGAGAATGTTATTGGTCAATTTATAAACACTGTCCTGATAAGTTTCTTGCTTGACAGAATAGAGATCATTGCCAACTTGACGATTCAATTTAGGTTCTAACGGAGTTAAATTTCCAATTCGATAAAGCATCTCTTCTATCTGAGAATCGGTAAAATTTTTCCGCCAATCTTCTGTTGGAGACTCAGGTAAAATATGTTCAATCGAGAAACTATCTTCATCAAGATCGTTTCTCTTTGAGGCATCATTTTCAAGTTTCCAGAGAATGTAGCGAACGAGCTTCTTTTTTTGCCCTTTTGTAGATATGCTAAAAAAGGAAAAGTCTTGCTCAAACTTTTTATTTTGAACATAAACAGGATTAAGTTTGTCGAAGACCTGTCTGGGATTATTAATCTCATTTTTCATAATGGCAATAGCAATCTTATTGTAAATTGTTTCTAATTCATTCGGGTTAAGACGACTGATAACAGAATAGCGAAAAGATACTACACACACAAGTTTAAGTAAGCGGTTGAAATCATCTGGAGAAAATTTTTCGTAAGCAGCAAATAGAGTTGGATAAGCCTGTTTTACACGAAATAGTTCAAGTTCGCGGATATAAATTTGATTGTCTGGGCTGTCGCGCCAAAATTCATCATTAGCATTACTCAGTGCCGTAAAAAGATCGCTATAGTTTTCTAGTTGATCGAGTAAGTCAAATGATTGTTGAGCATCTTTAACAGATTCACGAATAATTTTAAATATCCGTTTTTGCCTGACTCGAGTTTGTTGTAAGCTAAGATAGTAGCGAAGAAACTCAGGGAATTTTTCCATTTGCACAATATCAATAATTCTTTTCCATTGTCGTTGTGCTTCTTTTAAATCGTCGGGCCCTTGAAAAAGAGAAAATAGGTAATTTTTGAGTAAATCCGTTGAACTGAGTTCTATGCCTCTAGCATTTAAGGTTTCAAAAACAATATAAGCATTCAATTCATTTTCAACATTAATTTGAATAAAGAGTAACTGTTCGGCGATTGTATCTGTTAGGAATTCAGTGAGTTTTGCCCCACTGTTCGTAACTTCTGGAAGTTTATCTAGACACTTACAGAAGTAATCAAATGCTTTCCAAAGAAGTTGATTGGATTTTGCAAGAGAGCGAATATTTTTAGGCTTTCTTAAATTAATGAGATTACTTTGGTAAAAGTCATTATTATTTTCATTTAAAAATAACTTACTTGAGTAGCGAAGAGAACTTGGGTTTTGCTCACTGAGATAATCTCCCCGGAGAATTTCCTTTCTTTTTTTATTATCTTCTACTTCTTCTTCTCGATTGATAAGCTCTTGAATTTTTTCAAGTATAGCAATTGCAATAATACTGAGTGTGGCTAATCGTTGTTGTCCGTCAATAATGGTAAATTTTTTGTCTGAATCTTGAGAACTTTGCAAAACTAATGCTCCCATGTAGTGACCGGAAGGCGGATTATTATGAAGGGTAAGAATATCTTGCCAAAGGTCTTCCCAATTGTCTTCAGTCCAAGAGTAGTCACGCTGAAAAAGAGGAACTTGGTAAATTTTACCGTTACCAATCAGTTCTCTAAAATTTGTAGTCCGAGTATCTAAGAGATTACTGCGAGCCATTGTTTTCTATCCTTTATTATTCATTATCTATTATCAACGATTTAGTTCCGTTCTACGATCGCAATATTCCATTGTCCAAGTTGACTGGTTTGGAAGGCGATGGAACTACCATCGCCGCTAATGGTAGGATTGCGGGAAGACCCTCGTACATTCGCCGTTAACAGTTGCGATCGCGATGTTTGGCGATCGTAGACATAAACATCGCTACGCCCTCGTTCTGTGGAAATATAAGCAAGATACCGACCATCTGTACTGAGGGAGGGCTGATCTTGTACGGAGTTGCGACGGTTAAGGTTAGGAAGGGAAATAAGGGTGCGTTGTTGGAGATCGTAGAGATAAATATTGCGCTGTCCGTTGCGATCGGAGGTAAAGGCTAAATAACGTCCGTCACCACTATAAGCGGGGTTTTCTTCAGGAGAATTGCTATTGAGTCCTCCTGTGGGAATCTGGGGACGAATAAATAAGCCTCCACAACCTTGCAAGAGAAAAGCCAGAAAAATAATTTTAACAATCTGTTTTTTACTCATCATTAGTCCAAGTCAACGTACACAATATTTTCAATTCTTTAGTAGTCGTTAGTAAGTATTAATCTTGATTGTAAATCTTGAAAAATTGTTACAGATTGTGGCAATTTTACACAAATACGAGTATTCAGTTTAAGATAAACTTGACCTTTGCACGAAACTGAGCTATCCTAGTACGGGTAGGGGTTTGACTAAAAACTTAAGACTAAAAACTTAAGACTAAAAACTTAAGACTAAAAACTTAAACTTACTGACTCGATCATTAAAAAATTTAGGAAGAAGGTCATGCTAGTACGAAATCAGATTACATCAAATCAGCGAAAATCAAACTGGTGGAAAACTTTTTGCAAAAGATTCTCTCTGAAAAGAGATGAAAGTCCAAATATTCCGCAAAAAGATGAAAAATTGATTTTAAGTCTATCAGAGGAGGACAGCAAGATTATTTACAGAGCCATGATGAATCCACCAGAGCCATCCGATGAGCTTCTGTCATTATTTGAGTAGATGCTGAACAAATTCTCAACTTTATTAAATCATTAAAACTCTATTGGCTCACTCTAGTAGAGTTTTAAATTTGAACAAATTTTTCTGGTATATACTTTACTATTTACAATAAATAAAAGGACTTAACTTTTGTGGATTGGCAAATTAAACCATTAGATTCTGCGGGAGTAACTCGTAGTAGCTTGAAAAAGTATAAATTTGAATCCGGTCAATCAGACTTAGATCAATATTTAAAACAATATGCTTGGAAAAATCATGAATGGGGTGTGTCGCGAGTTTTTGTAGCTTATTCTTTGGAAACTAAGACAATCCAAGGATTTTATACCTCAAGTATGGGAATTATATCAACTCAATCTATACCAGATTTACAGGAGAATTTCCCAACAGAAACTCCCGCTTTTCTTGTAGGTAGACTGGCAGTAGATATTTCCGTACAGAAACAGGGATTAGGTAAAAAACTCCTAAGACATGCTTTTGAATGTGCTATTGATATATCTCATAAAATAGGTGTTTGGGCGGTTTATGTTAAGGCAAAAGATGAATCTGTTAAAAAATATTATCAAAACCGGGGATTTATTTCCTTAAAAAATAAACCCCTTGTTCTTTTTTTGCCACTACAAACCATCCGAAAAGCAATGCAACAAAATACATAGTAAGATAAATCGCAATTGACATTCCCTAATCATCATAAATCTTGAAAAATTGTTACAGATTGTGGCAATTTTACACAAATACGAGTATTAATTTAATAGTGAGAAGACTTAGGAGATATTTTAAATATTACATTATGGATCGTCGTCGCTATCTATCAGGCGATCGCCAAACCCTCCCAAGGCGATCGCGATCGCCCGGTTAACCCGAAAAAAGACGCAAATCAACAAGCACTGGTAAACTATATGAAACTAGCGAAAAGCAAAGGATTCAGCGATACTCAAATTAGCACTCGCTTGCGAGTTGAAGGATGGGGTAACGAAGAAATTACAGAAGCGCAACAATTATTATTGAGCAATAACGTCAGATAATGTTAAGAATTATGTTGAAAAGATGGTGGATTTATCAACAAGAACGTTTTCCACTTCTCCAGAATGGGATTCTCATTCTTGTTTTTAGTAGTGCGACGGTATTTTATTCGGCTTTACTCCGCGATCGCAATCCCAATTCAGAGGCGATCTTGGTTGCTTTTACTACCTTATTTTTATTCTTTTTACAACTGAGAATTATTGATGAATTTAAAGATTATGATGATGATCGCCGCTATCGTCCCTATCGTCCTGTACCTCGAGGTTTAATTGATTTAAAAGAATTAGGAACTCTTGGTATTTTTAGCGCAGGAATACAGTTATATTTAGCCTATTCTTTGTGTATAGATTTAGCTATTTTATTAGGCTTTGTTTGGGTTTATATGCTCTTAATGAGTCAAGAATTCTTTATTAAACCATTACTTAAAACTCATCCTGTTTTATATTTAGTTAGCCATAATTTAATTATACCTCTGATTTGTTTATATGGGACAGCTTGCGATTGGCTAGTATTAGGAAAATCTCTCCCTCTAGAAATATTTTGGTTTTTGGTTGCGAGTAGTAGTACGGGATTAGTAATCGAAATTGGGCGTAAAATTCGCGCCCCCCAAGATGAAGAAGTTGGCGTGGAAACTTATAGTGTTTTATGGGGGCGAGATAATGCTGTTTTAGTTTGGTGTTCTGTTATTATTTTAAGTTCAATTACCTCTTATTTTGCTGCCGAACAAATTGGATTTTCTCGCCCTTTTGGGTTCTTGGTTTTCGTTTTAGGGACAGGAGTGAGTTTAATTGCTTATGTTTTCTTCAACCGTCCCACTCGTAAAGGGGCGAAATTAATTGATACAATGTCTGCATTATGGACATTATCGATCTATCTTAGTTTGGGTATAGTTCCTTTTTTCGTTCCCTTTTTTCCTCCATTATGAGGTATATCGTTTCTTTGCGGGATAAACCCGAAAAATCTATCATGGGAGGCAAAGGCTTTGCGATCGCGCAACTCCATCAAAAAGGCTTCCTGACTCCCCCCGGTTTCATTCTCACCCCCGAGGCATTTACAGAAAGTTTGTCCTCTCAAAACTATCGTCTTTATCAGCAATTATTCCGAGATAAAACAGCAAAATTCAGCGATATTGAAGAACTATTAAACACTTTAAAACTCAGCGAACGAGTTCAACTAGAATTGTTACAAATTTTAGCCGATCTCTTTCCTTATGGAGGGCGATTTGCCGTTAGGTCTTCTGCAAGAGAAGAAGACGATTGGAGTCAGTCTTTTGCGGGACAACTAGAAACAGTGTTAGGTGTTCCTTTAGAAGATTTAGGCGAGAATATTATGCAAGTTTGGCGTTCTACTTTTAGCCAAAATGTTATTAATTACCGTCAAAAGCAAGGATTCTTTCCTATTGCTTTGCCCCCAGCCGTTTTAATTCAACAAATGATTGATTCTGTTGTTTCTGGGGTAGCTTTTGGTGCAGATCCGATGACAGGACGGCGTAATATTTCAGTGATTAGTTCTGTATATGGTTTGGGAACTTCTTTAGTATCAGGAGAGAGTAACGCAGATACTTTTTATTTAGATCGGCAAGGTCAAATTATACAACAACAAATTATCAAAAAAGAAAGGCAACATCAACTAAAAACAGAACTAAAACCAGGTATTTCAATCGCAGAAGTTCCCAGAGAATTAGCCCAAAAATCTAGTTTAAACGACGAACAAATTCAAGAAATTTTTAAGTTATTGCGTCGATGCAATCAAATCTTTGGCAGTCCTCAAGATATTGAATGGGCGATCGCCAATGATAGACTCTATATTCTTCAATCTCGTCCCATTACCGTTTTACCTCAAACCCATCAACCGAAGGGAACTTATAATCTTTGGGATAATAGCAATATTGCCGAAAGTTATCATGGAGTTACGACTCCTCTCACCTTTTCTTTTGCCCGTCGTGCCTATAAAGAAGTATATCGTCAATTTTGCCTTTTATTGGGTGTTTCAGCAAAAACAATTGCCCAAAAAGATCGCATTTTTAGTAATATGTTGGGCTTTATTCAGGGTAGAATATACTATAATTTGTTAAACTGGTATCGCGTTCTTGCTTTGCTACCGGGATTTCGCATCAATCGCCAATTTATGGGACAGATGATGGGAGTGAAAGAGTCTCTCCCCGAGGAGATTATTCAGGAATTACAACAAGGTAATTGGCGCGATCGCCTTCAAGATAGTTGGCGAATTTTACTAACCGCGATCGGTTTATTAAAAAACTATTTTCTCCTCCCCTACAAAATCCGTAAATTTTACAAACGATTAGAGAGAAATTTAGAGGGAACAGGCCAACAATTACCGAATAGTGCTGATGAATTAGTTGCCTATTATCGAACAATTGAACAAGAATTATTAACCCATTGGGATGCCCCTTTAATTAATGATTTCTTTACCATGATTTTTTATGGGGTATTGCGTCGCTTAACGGTAAAATGGTGCGGGGATGAAGAAGGAACGATGCAAAATGATTTGTTAGCAGGACAAGGAAATATTATTAGTACCGAACCTGCTAGGAGAATGCAGAAAATGGCGGCGATCGCATCCCAAAATGAGGCATTTATCCAAATTCTCTGTCAAGGGCGCTTAGAGTCGATTTTAGCCGCAATAGAAACGATTCCTGAGTTTAAATCGCGATATCAAAATTACTTGGCACGGTTTAGCGATCGCTGTTTAGAAGAACTTAAGTTAGAAAGTCTTACTCTTGCGGATAATCCCTTACCCTTATTGCGGGCGATCGGTATTCTCGCCAAATCTGCCCCTACTTCTCCTCCTCAACCTGACACCCCAAACCCTAATATATTAAAGGTTCGCCGTGCTTTGCGATCGCATCCCTTAAGACGATTAATCTTTCATTGGGTCTTACAAAATGCACGGAAAGGAGTCCGCGATCGCGAAAATCTCCGTTTTGAAAGAACGCGGGTATTTGGTCGCGCGAGACAAGTCTTTTTAGCGTTGGGAAAACACTTTTTTATCGCCGATTTTATCGAGAAAACCGAGGATATTTTTTATCTTGAAGTTGAGGAAATTATGAGAATGATTGAAGGCACCGCAACTTGTACAAATTTAAAAGGATTAGTTGCCCTTCGCAAGGCTGAAATTGAAGGCTATCGAGAAGGAAAAATCCCCAGCGATCGCTTTGAAACCTATGGCATTCCCTACCTCAAAGGACAGCCCTTAGAACGACTTTTTGCTACCGCTTCTTCAGCAGACTTTCAACAAGGAATCGGCTGTTCTCCTGGCATCGTTCGGGGTTCGGTGCGGGTTATTCAAAACCCCCAAGAATTCTTAGATCGAGATCATTCTTCAACCTTACAACCCGGTATGATTTTAGTCGCAGAACGTACCGATCCAGGTTGGATTCTCCTCTTTCCGGCTGCTGCGGGATTATTAGTTGAACAAGGAAGTGTTTTATCTCATGGGGCGATCGTTTCTCGAGAGTTGGGAATTCCCGCGATCGTCTCTATTCCAGGGGTTACACAATGGTTGAAAGATGGAGATTGGGTCGAATTTGATGGCAGTACCGGAAAAGTTTATAAGATTAAGAATTAATTGCGATCGCGCCAATTTCTCTAAAGTATTACTGAGGAGGTAGGGATCGAACCTACAAAATCCTGTTTCAGAGACAGGTGACTTTACCGAATTTGTCTATCTGGCAACGACTGTCCCAGCAGGCATCGAACCTGCAACCTCGCGGGTAACAACCGCGCACTCTGCCAATTGAGCTATGGGACAATATTGAACGCTCCCCAACCAAATCAAAGATTATGGTTGGGGATTCTTTCAGCTACGAGAGACCTCGTAGCGTTCCCAGAACAACTGGCGTTCTCA
>NZ_JACSWA010000388.1 GCF_016888125.1 Spirulina sp. CCY15215 | reverse complement strand
ACAATTCCCCACGATCCCGAAGAAATACAGCGATGCAATCCCTTTACTGCTTCTATTCCCTATGATTGGTCATTAAAACATCACTAATCGATGAAAAATTAACATGAAAATCTTAATTACAGGTGCTTTAGGATACATTGGAGGCAAGTTAGTAGAGTTTTTACGATCGCAGCCAGACTATGAATTGCGTTTGCTCCTGCGACGAATTCCTGTAGAATTGTCAGACTGGGTTAAAGATTTAGAGATTTGGCCAGGGGATATCACGAAACCGGAGACATTGCAAGGTATTGGGCGAGGAATTGATGCGGCGATCCATTTAGCATCATTAAATGCCCTAAGTTGTCAAAACAATCCTACCGCAGCACTGCAAACCAATGTGCAAGGAACCTTCAATCTTTTAGAAGTTTTAGGTAAAGAATTACAACAATTTATCTATTTTTCAACCTTTCATGTTTATGGGATCGATGAAAAAGGTATCATCACGGAAGAGACTGCGATCGCGCCAACTCATCCCTATAGTTCAACTCATGGAATGGCAGAATTATATGTTGGAATGTACGCACGACAAAGAAAATATGGCGCGTCCATTATTCGCTCGGCAAATCTCTTGGGTGCGCCTCTTTATTGGGGGACAAATTGTTGGACGCTTGTTGCAAACGATCTTTGTCGCCAAGCGATCGCGCAACAATGCCTTGTTTTAAGGTCTTCTGGTTTACAGGTTCGCAATTTTATCCCCCTTCCCGATGCGATCCGCGCTGTTGACTTACTCCTGCACAAAAATTTGCAATCCGTGGAGATTTATAATTTAGGAGGAACTCAAAGTTACAGTATTCTTGAAGTTGCTCAAATGGTACGGAAAGTGTATTTTGAAGTTTACGATCGCAAGATTCCCATCCACCGCCCCGAACCCAAACCGGGAGAAAAGAAAGACGATTTAGATTTTCGTTGCGATCGCCTCCAGACCTTGGGATTTGCACAACAGATGAGTTTAGAAGAAACGATTCGCCAGACCTTGAAATTTTGCGAGGAGAACTCAAATTTTCTCAAGTAATTGTTAAGCCGAACAATTTGATGATATTACTAATGCCATAACAACAAAATTCGCTCATCTTGGATTGCGTAATTTTTGGTTAATTTTACGGGGATTGAATAGTTTATGAAAGTGTTGGTGACAGGGGGTTGTGGTTTTTTAGGCTATCATATTTGCGTCTATTTTCGCGATCGCGGCGAAGAAGTCATCGCTTATGATAACTTAGCCAAACATGAATTTGCTCGCAATCCGTACATGACTCCAGCAGCAAGGGACTACAACCGATCGCAATTGGAAGAGATGGGGGTAGAAATAGTTGTAGAAGATATTCGCAACAAAGCAGCATTGCTTGAATATAGCAGTCAGTGCGATTATATTTGTCATACGGCGGCACAACCAGCGATGACGATTTCATGGGAGAATCCAGAACTCGATTTTTCGACCAATACCCTCGGCACCTTTAATGTCCTAGAATCAGCCCGCACGCATCAAATTCCCGTTGCGATTTGTTCCAGCATTCATACCTTTGGACCCGATCGCATCAATGCTTCCCTCACTGAAGCTGAAACCCGCTATCTTCGCCAACCCCCAGCCATTGATGAAAGCGAACCTTTACTACAAGGCACTGTAACGCCATTACACGCCTCTAAGCGTAGCAATGAAATCTATCTACAGGCTTATATTGATACTTTTAAACTCAAAGCAGCTTGTTTTCGCTTGACGGGAATCTACGGACCCAACCAATTTGGAGGAGAGGATCATGGTTGGGTGGCCAATTTCGCTATCCGTGCCATGTTAGGATTACCTCTGACGATCTTTGGGACGGGGAAACAAGTGCGGGATATTCTCTACGCAAGGGACGCTGCAGCAGCTTTTGGGGCATTTTACCGATCGCCGCAACCGGGTATTTATAATGTAGGAGGTGGAGTCAATCAGACCATTTCATTACTCGAATGTATCGATCGCATCGAAAAAATCCTAGAATGTAAAGCCGATGTTAACTTCAAGGAAGGGCGTTTTGGAGATTTGCGTTACTTTGTCACCGATTCGAGCAAGTTTCAACGGGCTACAGGTTGGGAAGCACGAGTACAACCAGAACAAGGAATAACTGAGTTAATCCAGTGGTTACAGAACTCCTCTAATCTCTTCACTCAAGATCGGTCATGTTAGCAGGAAAATTACAGATTCCCGAAGGGGCGATCGGTCTCATTCCCGCAGCAGGAGAGGGAAAACGCTTGGGTTTACCTTATCCCAAAGAACTCTATCCCGTTATTCGTGAAAACCGCTATAAACCCATCTCTCAGTTTGTTCTCGATGAAATGGTGAGGGCAAATTTACACCATATTGTCTTTGTTATTAATGAGAGTAAACACCAGTTAATCGGCTATTTTGGCAACGGTTACAGGTTTGGCTGTCATATTAGCTATGTCGTCCAAGAAATAGGCGATCGCCAAGGAAAATCTACTTCTCCTGGTCTTGCCCATGCCCTCGATTCAGCCTATCATCTGACACGGGGTAAAACCGTCTTTTTTGGCATGGCAGACACGATAATGCAGCCCGAGGGGGTATTTCGTCGCTTATCTGAAATTGCCGATCCCAATATCGATGTCATTTTGGCCTTATTTGGGACAGAAAACCCAGAAAAATTTGGCATGGTGCGATCGCACAAAACCGGCCGTATCTTAGAAATTGTCGATAAACCCCAGCATACCCACTTAACAAAAATGTGGGGTTGTATGATGTGGCGATCGCGCTTTACGGAATATTTACATCAATGCGTGAGTCAAGGGATATCCGATTTTGCAGCAATTATGAATCGCGCGATCGCCGAGGGTTTAAACTTCCACGGTTTAGACATTGTGGATGGGACTTACATCGATTTAGGCACTTACGATGAAATCATGTTAATGGATCGCCGTTTTCGCGAATCTTGAGGGGGTCATTTGCAATCTACTAAAATACTTCTGATTCAGTGTGAGATGCACAGTTGGCCAGCAGCCCGAGCATGGTCTTATAATGTCCATTTAGGTTGGGAAGCTGGGCTAAAAGCCAATTCTGTTGAAGTGCTTGTTATTACGACTCCTTGGCTTTCCCTTGCTAAAGACATTATTCGCGGACGAACCTTCGATCAAGTCTGGATTAATGACTTAGTATTATCTTCAGGACGAGATGGGGGAGATGTCAGCGAAGCACAATTAGAAATGCTGGCAACTTTAGCCCCCGTGCGGGTTGGTTTGCTCACGGAATCGATTTATGATTATACGGAAGCAGAAATGGCCGAACTGCCCGATATGCAACGAACCCAAGCAGAAGTAGAAAAATGTTTGCCCTATTTAACCCATGTTTTGGTATTTGATGAAGCAGATGCGATCGCCATCAAGCAACGTTGGAGGCTGCCTTGTATTTGGACTCCCTGTTCTGTTGCCCGTCGCCCAATTTATAATAATATCCCCCCACCAACTTACAATCAAGCATTATTTATGGGGAGTCTCTATCACGGACGACAAGCATGGTTAGACTCTCCCTGTCTTCAAGGGTATTTAAGCCTGAAACAGTCCCCAGATGAGGAAACATTACGCACTAAGATTTTTGAATGGTTGCATTGTCCTCAAACCCGTCGTTTCAAGGAAAATCCTTGGGCTATTTGGTTTTATCCCTTTTATCTTCATATCCTTCGTCATCTTCGCAAAAGTCACTATTTCAATTGGTTGCAGGCACTACAGTCGGGAATGGCTGTTGTGAATCTGCCTCACTTTGTTAAAACTTACACCCCGCGAGTCATTGAAGGGATGGCTGCGGGTCGTCCCGTCCTCTCTTGGGAAATTCCCGATCGCCCTCGTAATAAAGCCCTTTTTACCGATGGAAAAGAGATACTCTTATTTAATACCCCAGAAGAATTACGCGATCGCATTCAACAATTGCGATCGGATGCTCTTTTTGCCCGCAAAATTGCAGAAAATGCCCGTCGTTGCGTTCAACAATTCCATACGACGGATAAGCGGGTACAACAAATTCTCCTCTGGATCGAAACAGGAAAAGAGCCAATGTATCAATAAACAATTCTTGCGATGTTTTCCCTCAAAAAGCCCTTACAACGCCTTTATTGGAACTTTTATAAGAGTTTACCCATTCGCTATCTGCGGGCGGCACAATTTCGCAGTTTTCGCCCTTTGGGGGATGGTAAATTACGAGGTACGGCGATCGTTCGTCACTACTGGGAAGAATATCTCCAAAAACATCAAAAAGATATTTGCGGACGAGGGTTAGAAATTGGTAGTAACGCGACTCTTCGTCGTTTTGGTGTCACCAAAGCTGATGCAATTGACGTTTCCTCGCACAGTCCAGAAATTAATGTAATTGCTGATTTAAGTCGGGCAGATTCAGTACCCGAAAATACTTATGATTGCTTTATCAATCAGTTCACCATGCACGTTATTTATGATGTAGAAGCGGCACTCTATCACTCCTTACGCATTTTAAAGCCCAATGGGGTATTATTAATTAATTTTTCCTCTGTGGACTATTATTTTCCTGAAGGTTTAGATATGGGAACGGGAAAGCCATTATTTTTGTATCATTGGTTTACTCCGATCGCCGTGGAGAATTTGCTGCACCGAGTTGGACTAACCGAGGACAACTATCAGCTAGAAATTTATGGTAATCTATTTACACGCATTGCCTATGAGATGAATATGCCCGCAGAAGAACTCAGCGATCGCGAGCTAAAATACCAAGATACTCATTATCCCGTACTGATTTGCGTGCGGGCAATTAAAGGCGATCGCTGGCAAGTTAAACCTCCTGAATATCGAGACCCTTGGTATCCCAAAGGAAAGCCTGCAAGATGGAATTCTATTAAAGGAGAGCGTGTATAACTCTTAAATTTAACAATAACGCTTAAGTAGAAATCATAATAGTGAATTTGATGACTGAGAAAAATCTTCAGTGGGGCAATATGCGACGACTAACCCCAGTGAGCCGTGTTTTCGGGTTAGATCGAGGAATGCCCATCGATCGCTTTTACATTGAAGCCTTTCTGCAAAACCATACCAAAGATATTCAAGGTGTAGTTTTAGAAATTGAAGAACCCGTTTATACTCGTAAATTTGGCAGCGATCGCGTCTCCCAAAGTCATGTTTTACACGCGGAAATAGACAATCCTAGCGCTACAGTCGTGGGAGACTTAGTAACGGGGGAGGGGTTGCCTAAAGACACATTTGATTGTATGATTTTAACTCAAACTCTGCTAGTAATTTATGATATACAGAGCGCGATCGCCAATTGTTACCATGCCCTCAAACCCGGTGGAGTATTATTAGCAACCTTTCCGGGAATTAGTCAAATTAGCCGCTACGATATGGATCGATGGGGAGATTATTGGCGTTTTACCGACGCATCCGCACAACGACTTTTTGGCGATGTTTTTGGGCGCGATCGCGTAACTGTTGAAACTTATGGTAATGTACTGACAGCTTGTGCTTTTTTGCAGGGTTTAGCTGCCCATGAATTAAAGCAATCGGAGTTAAACTATCACGATCCCGATTACCAATTATTGATTACAGTACGAGCCATTAAATAATAATGCAAAAGCTATTCAATCTCGGCAATCGTGCAGTTCGCTGGTTTAGAAAAGAAAACACAAACGCAGCGCTAATTCTACTCTACCATCGGATCGCAGAACTACCCGCCGATCCTCAGTTGTTGTCTGTATCCCCTTCTCATTTTGCCGAACATCTGGAGGTATTACGGAAATATACACACCCTTTAAGTTTGCAGCAGCTTGTAGATGCTTTGCGATCGGGAAATCTTCCTCCTCGTGCTGTTGTCATTACCTTTGATGACGGCTATAGTGACAATTTAACTCATGCCAAACCGTTGTTAGCACAAGCCGATATTCCGGCTACAATCTTTATCAGTACCGGTTACACGGAATGGAAACAAGAGTTTTGGTGGGACGAATTAGAACGAATATTTTTACAACCGAATACTCTCCCTCAAACTCTTTCTTTAAAAGTTGCCGATCGACTTCACGAATGTGATTTAGGGAATGTGGCAACTTATCATCAAGAAGAATACGATCGCGATCGCAGTTGGAATGTCTTACAAGCAACGAATCCAACCCCACGTCACCTGATTTATCGAGCATTACATCAGCAACTTTTTGGATTATCAGGGGCAGAAATCGCGGCAACCTTACAAAAGTTACAAGAAAAGAGCGGACAAGGAACAATAGCTCGTCTCACTCATAAACCTATGATAAAGGAAGAAATAGTACAATTGGCAGAAGAGGGATTAATTGAAGTGGGAGCCCATACCATGACCCATCCCGTTCTTGCTAATTTACCGATCGCAGCCCAACAAGAAGAAATCGAACGCAGTAAAACAACTTTAGAAACAATTTTAGGGCATTCGGTGAACAGTTTTTCTTATCCCTTTGGTACACCTCAAGTTAGTTATACATCCCAGACCGTTGAACTGGTGCGGGAAATGGGATTTAACTGTGCCGTTACGACCTCTCCAGAGCTTGTTGAGGGAAGCGGCGATCGCTATCAACTCCCACGTATTGGCATTCGTGATTGTAATGGTGATGAATTTGCCGAGCAATTGCAAGAACTATTGCCTGTAGCATAAAAGAATACATATTTCACTTTTTAAGATAGGAAAAGCGTTTCTTGATCTATCAACAACAGTTAAAAGAAAAAAGTGGTGTGTTACCTCGCGTTGTCCATTTGAGTCAATCCGATCGCAAAGGGGGAGCAGCACTGGCCGCATCTCGTCTCCATCAAGGCTTACAGCGTGCAGGATATTCATCCTCTTTATTTGTTTGCGATCGCGTTTCAGACGACCCCAATACAATCGCCTTTCAACCTGCACAGTTTCAAGAATTAAATCCCATTCCAACGGTTGGAGGTTATTTATTCACGGACGATCGCAGTCCTTATCAATCTGAGATTTTGCATCAACTTCCCGATGCAGATATTGTACATCTGCACTGGGTAGCTGGATTTGTGGACTATGCCCACTTTTTGAGCAATTTAGCCCCCGTTGCTCCCATTGTCTGGACGCTACACGATACCAACCCCTTTACTGGAGGATGTCACGGTAATGTGGGGTGCGATCGCTTCACAGTTGCTTGTGGAGCCTGTCCGCAACTAGGGTCAACCCAAGAAAGCGATCGCTCTCGGGAAATCTGGCAACGCAAGGATCAGGCTCTCAAAAAAGTAGATCGCGATCGCCTTCACATTGTCACTCCCAGTCAATGGCTGGCCGATCGGGTTAAAGAGTCCTCCTTATTAAGAGAATACCCTCTGACAGTCATTCCTAATGCTTTAGATTTGGAGGTATTTGCCCCTCGCGATCGCGCCTTTTCTCGGGAAATTTTAGGCATTCCTCCAGAAGCGAAAGTCCTCTTATTTGCAGCCAACTATTTAGAAGATCCCTATAAAAACTTTCCCGCACTGATTGAAGCGATCGAACAATTACCCAATATTAAAAACATCTTTCTCCTCTCCGTCGGTCGCGGTACGAACAAATTACCCGTCTCTCTTCCTTATTTACATCTTGGCTATATTAACCAACCTCGTTTTCTCTCCCTCATCTATAGTGCCGCAGATTTGTTTGTTTTGCCCTCCAAGCAAGATAATTTTCCCAATGTCTGTCTTGAAGCGATCGCCTGTGGGCTGCCTGTGGTTGCTTTTCCCACAGGAGGAATTCCGGAAATGGTACGCTCTAATGTAACCGGATTACTCGCCTCAGAAGCCACCAGCAAAGCATTATCGAGAGCGATCGCTACTCTTTTGCAAGCTCCCCAACACTTAAAACAAATGCGGCATAACTGTCGCGAAATTGCCCTCAAAGAATACAATTTAGAGCAGCAAGCACAATGCTATAGCGCACTCTATCAGCAGCATTATCACGATGCGATCGTCCTTGGAGAAGGCTGGCATCCTCTCGAAACTTATGAGGGGAAAACTTTTCAATGGGTCACGAATGACGCTCAATTTAGTATCAAGAATCCAACAGGTTTGCGGACTACTCTTCGCCTTAATATTGAGCCGGGACCAAGCCTCATTCATCTACCTCTCGAACTATATTTATGCGATCGCCGCGATCGTATTGCAACAAAAATTTTCATTCAGTATCGAACAATTATTTTTCTACAACTCTCCATATCTCCAAATCAAAACAATCAGTTTAGACTACATCTTGAAAATAAGAGTCAGGAATTAACAACAGATCCACGTATCCTAAACTTCCGAGTGTTTTCTTTAGGCTGGAGCTAATCGATCTCAACTAATAAGAGATTGTAAATTATTTCACTATTGATGCGTTTGCCCTGCGAGAATAACCAATCTCTCCCATCGCTTCTCCATGATACTCCCAGAATAAATTATGTAAAGTGATTAAGTAAGACACGAAAAAAACCATTTCCCGATCGCGGGTAAGAAGCTATCCAAATAATCATTTTGATTCCTTACCTAGAATTACTGATGGGGAACAAAATCGATGGATTGAATCGGTAAACCTAAAGCTCGAAGATCGGAGGATCCCGATCGCTTAGGATAAAATGGCTGACAAAGCAGTGCTAAATTTTGAACTTGTTGCTGAGGATCGAACAATTCTGATTTTACAGTGAAAGTAATCTTCCATTGCGTCCAATCATAAGCAACATCTTTTAGGGTGCGATCATTGAACAATAAAGATAATTTGAGATTGAGATAATCTGGTCGAATGGGAAGCAGTTGAATCGTAACATCATAGGTTTGAGGAGGGAGGGAAACTTTTAGCACTGAAACCGCATCACTCCAGCGAAAATCTTGTTCTTGCCAATATTCGATCGGATAAAATCCAATGAGATAATTTTCGTCAATATTGGGAATGTTATAGGTATAAAGTTCGGGAAAAGAGGGTTCATTATTTTGCAAATACTCGCTAATAAACTTTAAGCGTCCATAACTTACAGAGTCATACCACATCTCAACAAAAATATTGTAATTGATCTGAAGAAAATCGCGAGCAATATGTAGCCATACGCTCAGGAGAGAAATTTTAAAGCGTACTTGAAAATAGGACCACTTAGCACCTAAAAAAGAATACGGTAAATAGTCGATCAACGCTTTTAGCTGTACAAAATAACTAACTTTACTCTTGTTTTTGAATGGGCTGCTGAGTAAATGTTTTATTAGTATTTTGCAAATATAACGAGCGTTTTCAGGTCGATAGACCTCACGTTTTGACCATTCTATTGAACGTCCAATATATTTTGTACAATGTTCATCAGAAAATTTGGCACGATAACGACATTCATTGTAACCATGACTACTTTGAGGTATAAAGGATGAATGGAAGTAGGTTGAATTATAATGATAGATATTCGCTTTCTCCGCATAGCCAACAGAATGACCTGATTGAAATATGCCCAACGAAAATATACGTGAAGCAAAACACCCAAGATCGAGAGGAAATCCACCTAAATCTTGATAGATTTTCCGAGGGATTGCAAATCCGCGAACGTTAAGATTATGCCAATACTCTTCTTTTTTCTCAGGATCGAATTCCTGAAAATATAGACGATCGATGAATTCGCCAAGGTAGTTGTCATTATCACCATTATTTCTACATCCTACAATTTTCTCATCATGAGTTTTTAAATAATGGTTAAGTTCTTGTAAGCAGGTTGATGCACCACTTGCGTGGGACTCTGTAAATAAAATCATTTCATTCTTTGATTTTCTTACACCAATATCATAAAGTTTTCGACTATTATTGGTATCAGCAAAAATCATTCGATCGCAAGGACGCAACATTTTTTGAACTTGCTTATTCAACGTGGGATCTGTTGTGTTAGATGCAACAATAACTTCATAATTTTCATCTGGATAATCTTGTTGAGTCCAACTCTTAACACTTTTGAGAGCGTAGCCTCGATGATCTGTTAAAGGAAAAATAATTGAGAACTTAAAGTCATTGGAGGTGATTTCGGAAGAAACTTGAGAAGGGGAGGTTGCTACAGTCATGTTTTTGAGAAAAAGATAAATGGTTTACTAAGAAAATAAAAAGATGATGAGAGAAAAAGGCGATGAATTCTAACCCGATCGCACCAGAGAAACAGAGTGAATCGCCAGCCCGAGTTCGCGCGTATCATTACTGCGATCGGGATAAAGATCGCAAAAACGCAAGGTTTGAGCAATATGAAAACTCACTCGCACTATTCCTTGATATTGTTGCAAAGTTTCTGCCGTTACGGATGTTTCTACGACTACAAAACGATCGCTTTGCGACCAAGAGAGAGAAACAGGACGATCGCAGACTCGAATTTCTAGACTTTGCAGGACTTCTGGAGAAACTGCGTGTAGAATTTGACAAGTTAATCGTCCTTCTCCTTCTTCTTGCCAACTGAGATCGAGCCACGATCGCCTCTCACTCATCCAGCGAAACCCAATATTATTATCTTGTTCCGCTAAATGCCAACCGATGCCAGAAATCCTTTGTTCTAGGGAAAAATGAGCCGCATCGGGTAAAGCAGAAGCCTCGAGGGGATGTGGATCGCTTTCTGGAGGGGGGATTAAAGGGTTGACGCTACTGCGATCGCTGCCACTCAACAAAATAACGGGATGCGATCGCTCCAATTTGACAGAAGGCAATGTTGCTCGAAAGGTTAACCCAATTCTACGCTCTCGAGAATAATTGGGATTAGAGTGATGTAGGATCCGTTCGTCGAATAAAAAGAACTGACCCGGTTGGAGAACCATTGAAACTTTATCCGCTTCATTAAAAGCCGTGGGATCGGCACATAATCCCCCAAACCAACCGGAGAAATTGGCATTATTATTCTGTACCTTTTTGATGGCATGAGTGTGAGTACCGGGGATTAAATCAACACAGCCATTTTCAAGGGTTGCTGGGGTAATGGCCAGCCAAACTCCAAGACTCTCTATCTGTTCCAATTGAGAATGCCAGCGATCTTGATGCCAAGGATATTCTTCTTGGGGTTGACCCGGTTGCGCGGGAGGTTTATCAAAAAGGTGGGAATAGCGCACAATAAGATCCGCACTGTGTAGAGAAACCAAGCGATGGACAATTGCAGGAGCCGAACACAATTGCCAGATCGTTTGACTATCCAGATGCCGCATTTGGGTCTGATAAGGAGAGAAGGGGGAAGGGGTGGTTAAGACGCGATCGCAAATAATTTCGCGATAGGGTGTCATTTCTTCTGGAGAAAAGGCCGTAAAGGGTCCTAAAAACCCCTGCTGACGATACTGCTCGATCTCATCAGTGGTTAAATGGTATTTAATAGCAGTTTTGGAAGCGATCGCACTCATTAAAAGAACCTCCCCATTAATTGCTCCATCCTAAATCAAAAACGCGAAAATTCAAAATTCGCGAGTCGGAAGATAAGGGTTTACTTTCTTGCTGACAGTGCAGTTTAAAACTTGTCGATCGCCGAGAGATAATAGGGAGTTGAATATATAGGGTTTCTCGATTGTGAGTAGAGAGGGTCAAAATAGTTTTTCCTTGATGATCTTGGAGATGGAGAGTGAGGGGAAGTTCCCGCAAACTCGGACCCGGTTCCAACAATAATCGCAGTGTTTTGAGATCGCCAGTTGGGTTATAAATTCTAATTTCTGCGTCGTTATTGACCCAACGAAAGGTTTCTCCTGCAAAGGTTTCCAGATCGTACCAGTTATCCCCTAATGTGATAATATCTGTCCCCGTTTGATGATAAAGCTCAATATAACGACGAGCCTGTTGTTCTAGGGTATATTCAGCTAGAGCAATACGTCGGCAATGAGAGGAAAATTCTGTCAGTTTGTCCGAGTCTTTCAGGAGAGATGCGATCGCGCGACTCAACTCTTGACTATTTTCAGGAGAGACTAAGGATCCGGTTAAATTGGGACGCACGAGATCGGGGATTCCTCCGACATTAGTTCCTACCACTGGAGTCCCACAAGCCAGAGATTCTAACACTACATTGGGGAAATTATCCTGCTTGGAGGAAATAACAAATAGATCCGCAGCACTGTAAACCAAGGACAGCAATCGTTCATTTTCAATAAATCCTAAATGGAGGTGAGGAATAGATACGGGGAGGGAAGAATTTCCTCGACCTAGAGAAAGAAGATATAAATTAGGTAATCTGCTGAGATTGCTAAGAGCCTCTCTTAATAAATTAAAATTTTTAATCGGATTGGCGAGATAATCTGCTACAAAAAGAACAACTTTGGCATTTTTTGGCAATCCCAAAACTTCCCGCGCAAAGAGGCGATCGCGTGGTGCAAAGTTATCGGTATCAATCCCTGTCGGAATTGTCGTCACGGGATAATCTCGAAATAAAGAAGATTGTTTCAGTTTTTGGGTCATCCACTGACTCGGTGCGACGAAGTGAAGGCGATCGCGGGCAACATTTTTGATTGCTTTCTTTTTACTTTCCCAGATTTGCCGAGATAGATCGTTTTCTTGAGTTGAATTGAGTTGCGGACACATTCCACAAGATTGAGTAAAGCGATCGCAAAAGTTGTCAACATGACACCCTCCCGTCAAGGGATTTTCATCGCTCAATCGCCAAATAATAGGAGTTAGAGTGGGGATTTTAGAGAAAAAGGTCTGATAATCAACAAATCCTGCAATCCAATGCAGATTAATAATTTCTGCTTCTGGAAGTTGTTGTAAAAGTTCGGTAGTATAGGGACTGCGATCGCTACTAAAGAGAGTATTATGTATTGTGTTTGTTTGCAGGGGAAGATTGGCTGCATTTTCCTGGTCTACCCGTGTCGGACAAAACTGTTGTGTTGCGCGATCTCCTAGTGTCTCGGAAGAACAATCATTCCGCAATTTCTCTAATACAAATAATGTCGAGTCATAGCCTAAACGATGTAATTCTGAATGTAGGCGATAAGTTGCATTGGGCGCACCTCCACCCATATCTTTTGCACTCAAATGAACGACTCGCAACGGCAAAAATCTCCGATCTAATATTCCATTTTGTCGCTTATCTTGTCGATAAACCATTTATAATTAGTAAAATTGAGTATAATTCACCAATTCAAATCTTGTTCGTATCCAGTTTGAATTAACACGTCTCCAAACCGTTTTTTAAATTCATCCTTGACGCGATCGGAGAAGTAGTTTTTCCAGTCTCCAACAATCCCTTTCCGTTGATGAGCAGTAATATCTTCTTCTCCTTGCTTACGACCTGTTACTACTTCAAAAGTATTATACTTTACCACATCGTGAATATGCTGCTTACTGACATTAATTTGACAATAGTTAATAATTTTTTCAAATACCGCAAATTCATCAGCAACGATATCTTCATAACGAATTAAAAGAGTATCAGAATCCTTTGACCAAGATGTTTGAATAATTGCTTTTTTTTGTATCTAAAAATAGGATATTTTAATATTGCTATCAATCCTTCTTCTAGGTTACATGAATTTAAAAGCTGACGCATTTCAATATGTCTTTTTGTTAATAGTATATGACTAATTTTAAAACTAAAATACGAAGAAACCAAAGTATCGTGTAAATCTCGAATCACAACTACCTTTAAATAGGAACACTTATCTTTTTGAAAATTTTTATAGTTTGTCCATAAATTGCGAGGATATTTCAATCCATATTTTAAAGTATGCACATTCACAGTATTTGCTAGTACCGCATCAAACTCAGGTTTGGTGACATAAACAGCTAAATAAAACCGACCCAATTGAATTGGCTCTTGAACAAAGTGACCAACATCGAGTTTGGGAAGTTGTACGCGATCTAAAGCACAATATTTGAGAATTTCAGCCACCCATTGAGAGCCAGCTTTTTGGTGGGTAATATGAAATACGGTAGGAGTGGTCATGCTTGTTTGCTCGCTTTTCATTTTGAAATATAATTTATTATTATTTTCCTCTTTTAGGGAAAACAATTGGTTTTACTAGACGAGAATGCCCAAATGTGCCAGTTGATAATATAGCCAAGATTTTTTGAGATAGGGTTTGATATTTAACTCGATTTCTAACTGAGAGACAGTGCGATGGTGACAGCGCGATCGCAGATGATTCATTTCTTCAGTACCGATCGCCTCCCATCCTTGGGTTTTTTGCTGAGGATAGACGCGAAATGCACCTAAAAAACGGGGAAGTCTAACAAATTTTGCTCCCACTGTTTGAAATCGTAGCAGTAAATCCCAATCCATTGCAAAGCGAAAGGATTCATCTACATATCCTCCTACTTTCTCCCATAATTCTCTTCGCCAAAAAAGGGTTTCTTGAGGGATATAATCAGCCCAGAGTAATACATCATTGTCATGAGGAGGAAGCACCCAACGGCCTATTTCTTCATCTTGTTCATTGATTAAAATTCGGTGTCCGTAGACCACATCAACATCAGGATGTTTGTGAAAATAATTCGCAATATAGAAAAGTGTTCCAGGTAAAAGTAAATCATCTGAATTTAACCATGCCATAATTTCTCCAGTCGTCTGGGAAAATCCGCGATTAATTGCATTTGCTTGTCCTGTATCTGCTTGGGATTTAATTTGTATGTTTTGGGAACAATATTTGTCGAGAATTTTCAGCGTGTCGTCGGTGGAAGCGCCATCTTGGATAATATATTCCAAGCTAGGATAATTTTGTTCTAGGATGCTAGTTATAGTGCGATCGATAAACTTAGCGTGATTATAGGAAGGTGTAACTAAAGAAATGGAAGGTAAATCAATAGATGATTTTTGGGAATAATAAGATTTGGGAATGTGGAGGGGACGGGGAAGATATTGAGGGGTTAATGTTAACTTATTGGTTTGATTTTTTAGCGCTTTAATTAATTTGATAATAGGTTGAGGAATCAGTTTTTTCAAGAAAGGACGTAGATAGTATAAATCCCAGTATCTTAAGGAGAAATGACGAAAGGCGATTAAATCTTGAATTGTCTCTTCTTTGCCGATTAACTCTTTTTTTAAGTCTTGGATTGTTTTTTCGTTTTGGTTTAATAAGTTTTCATATTGTTTAACAAGTTTTTGGATATCTTCGGGAAAATTAGATAAATCAAGTTTTAAGTTTATATCTGACAACTTATTTTGACGAGAATAGCCAACCTCTCGCATGGCCTCTCCGTGATATTCCCAGAATAAATTATGCAGATTGAGAGGCATTTCATCCTGCCAATCGCCAATTTTACCTCGTCTAAAAAACTGGGGATCTATTTTATTTAGATCGGAGAAATTGGGCGGAGACGTAATATTATCTATTGTGGAAATGGAAATATTAAGCTGAGTTAATGCGTAATCAATGATTTTTTGTGGATTCTCAGATTGAGTGAAATCTTCAAACCTTAAAACAACAGTATTGGCTTGGCGATGCGTCCAAGCTAATACATGATTCGACCAGCCTCCAAAGTAAGTTTTTTCAGTAATTAAATGTTCGAGAATCGTTTTAAAATCTCGTCCTTGAACTTCCTCAGCTTCAATATCTTGAATAAAATGAGTATAGGAAATTAAACTATCTCTACCATCTCGCAACAGGTAAATTGCTGGATAATTATCTTGGGGAAGTTCGTGAGTTTTAACGAAAAATATGTCCCGAGATTGAGCCATTTTTGCTATAGAAAAAGGACGATAGTTCCATCCTGACAAGTTTTGTAATTGTTTGCCTGAAGGACCCAATTTTTCCAGTTTAATGACAGAATCGTAGCCTACATCTAAATAAGTCTTCACTCCATAAAAGTGATGAAGTAGGATACGAAAAAAATTATTGCCCGATCGCGGGTAAGAAGCTATCCAAATAATCATGATTTCAGGTTAAACTAGATCGAAGTTAATTTCTTGAATGGCTAATCCCAATTCCCGGCGATCGCTTGAACCCTGTTCCCATAATCGTAGAGGATTCATTAAAAAGGTAAGATAAAAAGAAGATTCGCTAACTCGCAAGAACATTTTTTGACTAATCTCAAAGGAAAATCCTGTTCCATCAGGGTTTTGTGTAAAATTAGGAATAGGCCGATCGTTACAGAATATTTGCAAATGTAAGGGAGGATTTTGAGGTCTGACGGGTAAAGTTTCAACTCGTACATTATAAGTATTGGGAGCAAGAGAAACAAGAATAGAAGCAATAGGTTCTGACCAGCAAAAACTTTGTCCTTGCCAAGTTTCCAACCCATGAAAACCGATTAATCTTTCTCGATTCAACTCCGCAAAATTATAGCAATAAACTTCAGACTCAAATACTTTGGTTTGGTTAAGATGTTCGGCAAGATATTTGTAGCGACCGTAGGGAATAGTTGCTTGCCAATATCGATTGTAGGCAGAGTATAATCGATCGGCATCAAACCGCATAAACCATGCCCACAAGTAAGACCAAGACAATTTAAACCATGCTTTCCACAAAAACCAGTGCATTCCCAGATAGGCTGAAATGATAGCTTGCCAGAATGCTTTTTGTTGTAATTGTTTCATTGCTTGTGGCATTTCTTTGCGTTTCTCAGAAAAAAAGTTTTGCGCTAGAATTGAAGCAAACATTTGGGCTGTTTGTTGACGATATATTGCCCGATTTGACCAGAGAGGAAGATCCCCAAAATAGCGATCGCAATAACTGGCAGGATATTTCTCTCGATAGCAAAATTCTCCATAGACAAATTCAATACTGGGTTGCAGAGAAGCGGCGATCGTTGTGTTGTTACAATGTGCAACAATCGCGTTGGTCATATAGCCCAATTTATAACCTTGACTGTGAAGTTTTGTGCTTAAAACACGCTCGCAAAAACGTCCAAATTCCCACTCAAATCCTCCCATTTCCAGATAAAGAGAACGAGGAATGGCAAATCCTCGCACAAGAAGGCGATCGAAATAGTTTTCTTCTCGTTCTGAATTCACCGTTAGGGAAAATAGTTTTGCTTCGACTTTAGCAATTAGATTGGGGTTTAGACTTTCGCTGCGACAACAAGCTGCATCATAATTTTGGGTTGTAAAATAATCAAGGACTTCGGTAATACAATTACTTGCTGCAATACAGTGAAGTTCAGTTAAGAGTAATAACGATCCGCGTGCATTTTGCGCTCCAATATTGTAGAGTTCGTATTCATGCTCGGGCTGACAGTGAAGTAAAGAATCTTGAGGTTGAAGTAATGGTTGAATTTGCGACTCTAGCTCGCTTTGAGTTCCATCTGCGACCACAATGACTTCATATTGGCTGCGATCGCAAGTTTGTTTTTCTACCCAACTTCTTACGCATTTAAGAGCTTGGCCGCGAGGGTCAAATAGAGGGATAATAACTGAAATGGCTTGACTGTTCATGAAATTAAAATTAAGTGATTATGATGCCTGAAGAATTAAAAGTTATGAGTCAAATTGTTGGAGAAAACTATTGCTAAATCAATAAAACCGATATCGCCAGAAATTACTTGCGAGGTTCTGTTGAATTGCTTCAGATTTAGATGTTCTAAATTGTTGGGATAGAGTAGCAAGACGGTACTGTTAGGAGGAACTCGCGCTTGTAGTTGAGCGGCGATCGCCCTGACTTTTTGAGCCAACTGCTGATAAGTTAAAGATTGGCTGGGAATCTTACCGTTTTGCAAAAAAGTGTAAGCCAATCCCTCGGGTTTTTCCTTGGCTCTTGCTTGTAAAATTGAGATAATAGTGCGATCTTCAACCATGATTTTCAGGCAATTCAGGAAAGCATTCAGAACTTTAAAAATTTATCCAATAAAGTTTTGACGAAATTGGAAGGTTTGAGAAATCTGAAAACAAAAACGGTTCGACAAATCCTTGCCGGCGATATTGTTCGATCTCGTCAGCCGTCAAATGTGGTTTAATAGCAATACGGGAAGCGATCGCGCTCATGGAATAGCCTTTTAATTTCAAGATAGTACCGCATTAGTTTACCAAGAAATGAGTTTAAAGTCTCGCACTTCGGCAAATAAAACTTAGTCTACATTTTCACCAGAGAAGCGATCGCAATATTAGTTAATCCAAATAAAACTTAGTCTACATTTTCACCAGAGAAGCGATCGCAATATTAGTTAATCGCAAATTCAGTGTATTGACGAACATCTGGAGCATGAAAAGCAAGAACAATATCTTCTTTAGAAATTCCTGCTTCTAGAAGTTCCGGAGTAATTCCCTCTTCAATACCATCACGATGAATCCAGATTTTCTCATTGCGAATTTCAGCGTGAACGAGAACACCATGAACCCGAAGATCCTCTTGCCAACCTTCATCCATTAAGACAAATTGATCGCGATTTCTATTGATGATAAGAGTTGTTGTTACATCGCCATAACGATATGGAAGATTGGCGTATTTTTGTAGAATATCTTCAAGAATATCACGGTATCGATCTAGGGTATCCATTGAATGATTTCCTCCATTTTAGCGTCAAAGATAATCAAACGAAGCTCGGTTGTTTCTAAAAGAAGCTGCCCAATTTCTTCAGAAAAAATATTTTTAAACACCGAGTTTTTAATGGCTAAGTATAAGAGACGATCTGGATCTTGGCGATCGAGAACTCTAGCATATACAATAAATTGTCCCAGTGCATTTTCAAGGTCTTTTAGAGGAGAAGGACTAAGAAAACTTTTAATCTCAACCGCAATTTTTTGTTGCTCTCGTTGTGCCGCAATAAGTTTTTCTGCTCCTAGATCGATCATCGCTGTTCGACGACCGATTTTTAGAGTAAGCGGATCGTCTGTAATTGTCCAGCCATCTTTTTCGAGAGCAGTTATTACAGTATCGTGATAGATATCTTTAGCAGCCATGTTGCATTCTTAAATTTCCTTTTCTGTGGATATTATATTTTATTATACTACAATAGTTCAGGTCTAATTAAGAAAACAATGACTGGAGCAATTACTCTAACACCTTTACCAGACCATACTCAATTACCCGATGAAGATGGTAGTTTTGTGAAGAATTTTCAAGAACATCGGAATAATGGCCGTTATGAACAATTAGCTGCTAACAAACGGGGACATTAATAACAGAAAATTAAAATGGTTTTAAAATTTAGTGTTATTACTCCTTCTTACAATCAGGGACGTTTCATCGATCGCACGATTCAAAGCGTCCTCAAGCAAAGCGATCGCCATTTTGAATACTTGATTTGTGATGGAAGGAGTACGGATAACACTTTAGAGATTATACAGCAATATGAGGGGCAATTAACTTGGCTATCCGAGTGCGATCGCGGACAAGCGGATGCAGTCAATAAAGGCATTTCTCGCACTACAGGAGAGATTATCGCTTGGCTCAATTCTGATGATATTTACTATCCCCAAACTTTGCAAACCGTGCGGGAAATTTTTACCACTTACCCCCAAGTACAAGTTGTTTACGGAGATGCTGATATTGTTGACGCAAAGGATAATATTATTGGTTCTTATCCCACCCATCCTTGGAATTACCATTACCTCAAACAAATTTGTTATCTCTGTCAACCTGCTGTCTTTTTTCGTCGTCAACTGGTCGATAAATATGGCTCGCTTAATTCCTGTTTAGAGTATTGCATGGATTATGAACTTTGGTTGCGTTATGGAGCCAAAACACCTTTTTATTATCTCCCTCAAAAACTGGCTGCATCTCGTTCTTATTCAGCCAATAAAACCAATCGCTGTAAAGTTGCTGTTCATGCTGAAATCAATAAAATGCTTGATAATAGATTGGGTTATGTTCCCGATCGCTGGATCTTGGGATATGCTCGCATTTTGACTGATGAAAATTGGCATAACTTATCACACACTTCTCAAGGCGATCGCGACTATATCAATACCGTTATTGTCAACTGTTACCGAGAATTTACAAAGTGGCAAAAAGTACCGAGTCTTTATTCTTGTGTGCGTCTATTCTATTGGTGGATTCAGGCTTTGATTAACCCGATATAAAAACGATCGTACTCCTCAGATGAATTCTATGCGATCGTGTATTTTCATCGTCGTAAGTCATCCGCTATGTAATTACAGCATTCTCATTCAAGTAGAATCGAATCGTTCTTGACATATCGTTCTTGACATTTTATTACTGTCTTTAGTTTCTTAACTTTTGCTGAACTAACAAATTTTTCATCCATCTGCTGTCTGATTTCTCGCATATAATCGCGATAATATGCCAAGACATCAGATCGCTTAATTTGCCAACTATTCCCAAGAATTGCAGAAATAGTAAAAACCCTCTAGCATTTATTCTTGTTGTCATTTATTATATTGATTGACTTGCGCCATTTTCCAACAATGAATCAAAAAATACACTAATAATGAAAGTTTTTATTGATGTTACACCAATTAGTTCTCATAATACTGGCGTTGGCTTCTATATCAAAAACCTACTGGCAGAATTGTATCAATTGCAAACAATTTCCGATCTACAATTGCATCTCATTTACCAACCCGGTATGAAAAACTGGCTAAAAAGAAATTGGCAATTTCCTGAACTTATTCACTCTTATTCCCCCTTCTCTCTTCTTCCCCTTCCCGTTCGTCTCTCCAATCTTTATCTCGAAATTCATCCCCAAGGGTTTGCAAAATATTTAGAAAATAAGTTAAATATTAGAGGTATCATTCATGGAACAAACTACACTGTTTATCCTTATAACAACTGTGCTAAAATCATAACAATCTACGATTTAACCTGTATTCGCCACCCTCAACTTGTTAATCGCACCGCCAAGAAATATCCTCAGAGAATCAAAAAATGCTTGCAATGGACGGATATTATTATTACGATTTCCGAAAGTACCAAACAGGATATTGTTAACTTTCTCGATATTAATCCCGACAAGATTTTTGTGACCTCTTTAGCCAGTCGTTTTAGCAACTTTCAGTTTTCCAAGGATCTCGAATACTTAGAAAAAAGCATCAATTACAATTTTGAACAGCCCTATCTTTTGTTTGTCAGTACCCTTGAACCTCGCAAAAATATTGTTAATATTATCAAAGCCTTTAATTACCTCAAAGAGAAACATAAAATCCCTCATCATCTTCTTTTAGTTGGTCGTAAAGGCTGGGATTATCGAGCAATTTTTGCAGCAATTCATTGTTCTCCTTGGCAACAGCAAATTCACCATCTCGACTATGTAAATAATGAACAATTAGCACTCCTCTATAAACAAGCCGATTTATTTGTTTATCCATCTCATTATGAAGGTTTTGGACTGCCTGTATTAGAAGCCATGACCTTTGGTGTGCCAGTAGTAACATCTAATCTTTCCTCGCTGCCAGAAGTTGCTGGAGATGCAGCACTTTTAGTCGATCCAGAAGATGCGATCGCCATAGCTGAAGCAATTCTAAAAATACTGAACGATTCTCAATTACGAGAAAGTCTCAGTCAAAAAGGAAGAATGAGAAGTCAACAATTTTCTTGGCAAAAAACTGCCCAACAAACTTTACAGGTTTATCAATTTCTTATCAATCAAAATCATTCAGAAATTTCTATTTAACTACTTACGCATTGAACCACTAGCGGGCAGAAAATGTCTGCACTACCATAACAGGAGAATACAGGAGTGGGAGCGTCTCGCTCCCTAGGGGCATAAGCCCTATCCAAAAATAAATGGGAAGAGGGAACAGAATTTGATATAATGCTAACCTCTAAAGAGTTTGATTATTAGACAGTATGAGCAAAGGCACATTATTTGATAAAGTTTGGGACTTACATACCGTGGGAATATTGCCCTCGGGTCAAACGCAATTATTCATCGGACTGCATTTAATTCACGAAGTGACCAGTCCTCAAGCCTTTGCTATGCTGAGAGAACGAGGATTAAAGGTTTTGTTTCCCGATCGCACCGTTGCCACGGTGGATCATATTGTCCCGACAGAAAACCAAGCGCGTCCTTTTGTGGATGTCTTAGCGGAAGAGATGATGCAGGCTCTAGAAAATAGCTGCAAAGAGTACGGTATTCCCTTCTATAACATCGGTTCTGGGGATCAGGGGATTGTTCATATTATCGCCCCAGAACAGGGACTAACGCAACCTGGAATGACGGTAGCTTGTGGTGACTCTCACACTTCTACCCACGGCGCATTCGGCGCGATCGCCTTTGGCATCGGTACGTCTCAAGTTCGCGACGTGCTTGCCTCTCAAACCCTCGCCCTCTCTAAATTAAAGGTTCGCAAAATTGAAGTTAATGGGGACTTAAAACCGGGAGTTTATGCGAAAGATGTGATTCTGCACATTATTCGCACATTAGGGGTAAAAGGCGGTGTGGGTTTCGCTTATGAATTTGCGGGGACTACTTTTGAGAGGATGTCAATGGAAGAACGCATGACAGTGTGTAATATGTCCATTGAAGGCGGGGCGCGATGCGGTTATATTAACCCCGACGAAACGACTTATGAGTACCTTAAAGGGCGAGATTTTGCGCCGAAAGAGGGAGACTGGGAACAAGCTGTCTCTTGGTGGAATGGGATTAAAAGCGATCGCGATGCCGAATACGATGATATTGTTACCTTTGCGGCCTCAGAGATTCCCCCAACGGTGACATGGGGAATTACCCCTGGACAAGGGATCGGGATTGATGAAAGTATTCCCACCCCAGAGAGTTTAGCAGAAGGCGATCGCGACATTGCTGAAGAAGCATATAAGTACATGAAACTCGATCCTGGGGTGCCAATTCAAGGTACAAAAGTAGATGTTTGTTTTGTTGGTAGTTGTACCAATGGTCGCATAAGTGACTTGCGAGAAGCGGCGAAATTTGCCAAAGGTCATCAGGTGGCTAATGGTGTAAAAGCCTTTGTTGTACCGGGATCGGAACGAGTGAAGAAGGAAGCAGAAGCGGAAGGACTGCATCACATTTTCCTCGAGGCGGGATTTGAGTGGCGAGAGGCTGGCTGTTCCATGTGTTTAGCGATGAACCCCGATAAGTTGCAGGGAGATCAAATTAGTGCATCCTCCTCCAATCGCAATTTTAAGGGTCGTCAGGGGTCATCTACTGGGCGCACCTTGTTAATGAGTCCGGCCATGGTAGTCGCTGCGGCAATCAATGGCACAGTTACAGATGTGCGAAAGATGTTATAAACTTTTGTATATCTTGAATTTAAGCATTATCTTGTTTAATTAATACATTCATGGTGAATCTTGTTGAGTCTAAACCCTTAATGACTCAGGCTGAATATGCCAAAAAACTGCGCCCATTACTTCCTCCCGAAGCCTTTCAACCTGACAAAAACTACGTTTTGATTCTAGGGATCAATCTAGCAATTTTGATCTTAGGTTGGGGAATTGCCGATAGTCTCGATCGCTGGAATTGGTATTTCTTGTGGTTGTATTTACCTCTTGCTTTAATTATGGGGAATAGCGTCATTGTGGCGCTGTTTAGCACCCACAATATCATGCACAGTGCAACTATTAAAAATCCCCAGTTAAAGCAGGCGATCGTTGTATTAGGATTAACTATGTTATGGATGCCTCCGACCCTATGGAAAGCGGTTCATAATCGAGAGCATCATAATAACACAAACTCTTTCCAAGACCCAGATCGAAATTATTTGGAAGAACAACCCAAAAACTGGGGTAAATGGATTCAAAATAAGTTTGTTCCTTCCGCAGAAGTAAATCCAATTCTTTTAACAATTGGGATGGCACACTCTTGGGGAGTTCATGCTTTTCGCAATCTCAGTTCGGTGTTTTTGTTTAATAATGGGACAACAAAATATCCCGTATTTTCCTTTACAGTGAGTCCCCAGGAACGTAGGGCGATCGGCTGGGAATTACTGCTGGCGATCGCGATTCATTCAAGTATCTTAATATTTCTTGATTTTCATCCCATTAAGTTATTATTGGGTTACTTTTTACCGATTTGGATTGGCTATAGTGGAGCAATGTTTTATATCTATACAAATCATATGCTCTGTCAAATGACGGCGATTAATGACCCTTTAATTAACAGTATTTCTCTGCGAGTGCCGAAGATATTTGATGTGCTGCATTTGAACTTTTCCTATCATACAGAACATCATATTTTTCCCGGTATGAACTCGGATTACTATCCGATGGTACAAGAACTTTTGCAGACTCACTACCCCGATCGCTTTAACCTGTTAGATGTGGGCAAAGTTTGGCAATTACTGTTACAAACACCTCGACATTACCGGGATGAAACTACTTTTACGGATTGGCTGGGAGAGAAATCTGTTCCTTGTCCTTTGTCTGTGAATCGTCAAGAAGTATAGTAAATTTAGATTAGATTGGGTTACGCGATCGCACTTCTAGAAAATTAAGACAAGCGATCGGGATTAATATCTAATTGTTGGAGTTGATCGCGTAATTTTTGTAGTTCGGATTCAGCGCGATCGGCCCTTTGTTTTTCTCGCTCTTTCTCCAGTTGTTCTCGTTCCGCTCTTTCTCGTTGGCGATCGCGCTCATTTTCAGCGAAGATAGCTCGTTGTCGTTCTCGTTGTTTTTCTTGTCTTTCTCGTTCCTTCTCCAGTTGTTCGCGATCGGCACGTTCATTGGGAGTAGGAATCCAATTGCCAACCTCATCATAAAAGCGCAACCACAACCCCTCTACTCCCTCATAAATTCCTTCCCACAAACCCAAACCCAACCCCAACTCCTGCAACCACAATCGCCCCTCTTCTAAGTCTAACGGCTCATATTTTCCTGACTGCAAAACAAAACCCTGAAACTGATTTTCATAGCGGTCATAGATAACATAATAAGGAACTTGTAAGATTTCTTCGTAAACCTCCCATTTTGTCG
>NZ_JACSWA010000387.1 GCF_016888125.1 Spirulina sp. CCY15215 | reverse complement strand
CTCTAGTCGGATGCTTCGCGATTTCCTTTGTTGGTCTCGCTAACCCTACCCAAATCAAAGATTATGGGTAGGGACTGCACTCGACATTTTGTTCAAAGATTCAGCAATTGCGCGTTCATTTGTTTTTCCCTCACGAATCGCTTTGAGAATTTGAATCGATAATTCATTAAGAGCCATACAACCTCTGTTAATTTAAACTTTTCGTCACTAACAACTCATTGCCGCGATCGCACTTGAATTTTTAGCGATAAATAAGTTAGTTAATGCTGTTCATTGTTTCTTGACGCTGACTGTGGTTTAGTGGATAGCCAAGTTGTTGAGCTTGTTCACGACTACCAAATGAACTATTAAAGTTGTGACAAGTTGCCCAGTAAACTGCATAGTTTAGGGTAATAGCGTTGTAAGCTGGTGATTCTCCAGGATTAATGAAATTCACATAAAAAGTTTCAGTCCTAGCATTCTCTATTGCCATGCCACGTGGAAGTCGCCATTCAACAAGGAAAACTGGGAGCAGTTCGGGCAGCCGTTTAAGCGGTATGGTACTTAACGCAATTCTCGCGAAAACTTTTGGGTCGCTGGCATACCCCGCCCGAACGAGAAAAAGCTGCTCCTGCGACGCTACTGGGGCAAGCTCGTTGGCTGATGCCGGAATGGTTAGAGAACAATATTTTTCGGGAGGGCTGCACTAGAATAAAGTTAGAATAAAGTTAGCGCTCTGACCCGAATAAAATATAGCACAGACATGACTTCACAAAGCAAGATTCCTACCTTCGATCGCTTGTTCGAGCCGACTATCAAAGCACTTCATGAATTAGGCGGATCGGGAACGGTACAAGAAATCTACGATAAGGTTTGCGATTTAAAGAAGTTCTCCGAAGAACAGCAGGCCATTCTTCATAAAAACGGCTCCCACAGCGAAATTTCGTATCGCATGGGCTGGACGAGGACTTGTCTTAAGAAATACGGTGCGATTGAAAATATCGGTCGCGGCGTTTGGGCGCTAACCAGCAAAGGCAAAGCGCTACGCAATATTGACGCAAATGAAATCAAAAACTTTGTCAAAACGCAAGATAATTCAAATTCATCAGCATCACCCTCTCCCGAACGAACCGACGCGATCGCAAATGATAATGATTCTGAAGTCTGGATCGATAAGCTGCTCTCGATTCTCCAGCAAATTCCCCCTGATGCCTTCGAGCGCTTGTGCCAGCGCGTTCTGCGGGAATCCGGTTTTATCAAAGTCGAAGTCACGGGAAAACAAGGAGATGGCAGCATCGATGGCATTGGAGTCTTGAAAATATCTCTGTTGAGCTTCCAAGTATTCTTTCAGTGCAAACGCTACTCCGGTGCGGTGGGTGCGAAGGAAATCCGAGACTTCCGAGGGGCAATGGTCGGCAGAACGGACAAGGGATTATTCTTAACGACAGGGACGTTCAATCGTGCAGCCAAGCAAGAAGCCACGCGAGACGGAGCGCCCGCTCTCGACCTCATCGATGGCGAACAACTTTGCTATCTCCTGCGAGACCTCGGCATCGGAGTCGCTACCAAAACGATTGAAGTTGTGGAGGTGAAAATTGATGAAGCGTGGTTCGAGGCTTTGTAGTTTGAGATTCCGTATGGAAATTTCTAAACCCTAGAAAATCAGCAAAGTTCACAGAAATACGAGAGTAATCAAGTCCCCGATACTATTGTATCAAAGGCATCAAGAATATTAAGTTATCGTAATAAAGCTAGATCACCAGATTGCTTTAGTGCTAGATTGCTCTGAGTCTGCAATGTATTTAGTGAAGTTTTTTGATATTAATTGGGTGTGGCTCGATTCTTAGCGGGTTTTGGGGAGATTCGCAGGAAATTTAATGAAAATTATTCGAGGAGAATGAAATGCTAAATCTCCAAGCCCTATCCGACATTACCGACGCGCAAAGCCTGAGTCAATTGTTTGTCAAACTGGGTTATACAGATTGCTTTGGAGAGTTTTACATTGAAGACTTAGAACTAGCACCCGCCGTAGAAGATTCCGTGTATTGCGCTTACCTCCTCGCCTCTTATCGCGAGACGGAATTGCAAGTGGTTCTGATTGAATTTAAGTGGAATGAAGACTCTATTTTAAAGCAACGCTTGCAGGCGATCGCCAGAAACTTAAATGACCGAGGCACTTTATTTTTAGTCCTCGCGACGACGGATTACGAAAAGTTATTTATCGCGACTACGATTCACCAATATAAACAACATACAGAAGAATTCCAACGCATCGTTAAGCAAAGCATCGTGCAACTGGAAAACGCAGAAATATTTGATGCCCATCACCTCACCAAACTCGCAGCCACCGGGCAAGACCCCAAAAAACTTTATCAAACCCAGCATCAATTTATTAGCTTTGCCGCCCGGCGCAAGCGGGATAAGCAAGAACCCTTAGATACAGTTGGCTCTTACCTCAATGCCATTGGTAAAACTCAATTACTGAGTGCCGAGCAGGAAATTATTTTAGCCAGAAAAGCCAAGCGCTGGTTTGATTTTGAGAAGGTGTACGTTGCCTTCCAGAAAAAACAGAAGCGCATTCCTAGCGATGCAGAATGGGCAGAGAAACTAAACTTGAGCCTCAAGCAATTTTATCTTGAACTGCATCCCAGCAAGCGTGCCAGAGATAAGTTCATTGAAGCCAATCTACGCCTCGTTGTCTCCATTGCCAAGAAATATACTTACAATACCTTAGACCTACCCGACTTAATCCAACAGGGAAATTATGGTTTAACGATTGCCGTAAAACGATTCGATCCCGCTCGGGGCAATAAGTTTTCCACCTATGCAACCCATTGGATTCGCCAATCTATCACCCGCGCCATCAAAAACGATTCTCGTTGCATTCGGCTTCCCGTGCATCTGTGGGATTTTAGCTCGCACATCAAAAAAGCAGAGCGAACGCTGATTCAACGCGGCATCAAACCAACTCATCGAGAAATTGCAGGCTTACTCGATTGTCCGGTGAAGAAAGTGAGTGATACGATTCGTTGGTTTGCTCCGGTGTCATCATTGAATGCCCTCATTAGCAATAGCGACGATCTAAGATGGGACTCGCAAATGACCGACAATCGCGAAAATTACCTCGATTACCTCGAACGAAACGACGCTATCGAACGACTCCTCGCAACCTTGACAGGAAAAAAAGAACAAGAAGTCATTATCAAGCGCTTCGGATTACAGGACGAACAGCCCAAAACGCTGCAAGCAATCGGTGAGGAATACGGGATTACTCGAGAGCGCACCCGGCAAATTGAGAATAAAGCCATGAAAAAACTGCGACAAACCAAACGAATGCTATTCCCGCCAAATCCAGAAGAATGCCAGCAAATTGTAAAACAAAATGTAGAAATAAAACGCAATCCCCGTGCTGCCAATCTTCCCGCATCAACCAATACGGTTTTCTTTACCTTCAAAACGCAAGAAAAGTTCCAAAATCCTGAGATTATAAACGCTAAAGTCCCTGGCAAAATCCCTAATGATTCTCTCAATTCCGAAGGCAATCATTCTGTCTCAACTTTAAAGAACATTAATTCATCTTGCTCGACTGCGCCCAAACGTTCAAACCAAGAAACCTTCAACGAAATTGATAAAAATCGGTCTAAATTTCCCAATGATAATCCCTCGCTTAAAAAATACATTCAAGATTCAATAGCCAGTCAAATTTACCAAACTCGTTCGCAAATTATTTATATTATCTGGGGTATTTTACGCAATAGCTCAGAGGAACTATACGAACTTGCCAATTGCCGCTTAGTAGAACTTTTTGATGGTTGCTTTCCCATCTAATTAACTTCACCAAAACCATGCCCATTCCCGACTACATCGACAACAAACAATACCATCTCGAAACCGTTCTCAAGGAAATCATCGAGAAGGAAAAGCAAATCGAGTTGGATATCGCGACGGGATTTTTTCGCATCGAAGCATGGTTGCGCTTGGAAGACCCGATGAAGCAATTGGACTCCCTTCGCCTTCTCATCGGTCGCGACCCCACCATCCGCGCCGCCGAAAAAGATACTTTTGACTTGCGCCAATACTTTCGCGATCGCCTGCGAGAGCAAGTTGACGAAAAACCCTTCCAGCGCCAATACAAAGACCAAATCGACCGCGTTATTGCTTACCTCAAGCAAGGGCATATTCAGGTCAGGCTCTACGGAGCCACCAATAACGAATTCCTCCATGCCAAAGCCTACATCTTCAATCGCTACAGCATCGTGGGTTCGAGTAACTTCACCCCCTCGGGCATCCGACATAACAAAGAACTCAACATTGTCAATAAAGTTGAAGCAATTGCCCGTGACTTAAGAGCCAACTGGTTCGAGGACTTCTGGAACGATCCGAGCGTCGATCCAGATTATAAAACCAAACTCATTGCCGCCTTGGATGCCTCCAAATTCGGCAGCAAAGCCTATACCCCCTACCAAGTTTTCCTCAAAGCCCTCTACGAACTCTTCCAAGACGATACCCTCGTCATTGCAGGGGACCGCACCACCTTAGAACTCGCCAGCTTCCAACAAGAGGGCTTTGAACGCGCTATTCGTCTCATGGAAAAACACTATGGCTGCATGGTTGCCGATGCCGTGGGCTTAGGAAAAACCTACATCGGCTTGCGGGTGATTGAATATTACCTCCTCAAATTGCGCCGCTCCGGTCACATTCCCAGGGCAATCGTTTGCTGCCCGGCGCAACTGCGAGACTTAATATGGAAAAAGAAACTGGCAGAATTCGGACTACCCTATACCGAAGTCATCTCCCATGAAGAAATGGGGCGCAACGACTTCAATCGCAAAAAGTACCACAACTACGATCTCCTTGTCATTGATGAATCCCACAACTTTAGGAATAGCGCCACCAATCGCTATCAAACCCTTGCCAAACTCCTTAGTAGCGGACGGCACAAGCGGGTTTTGCTCCTCACCGCCACGCCGATTAATAATAATATTTTCGACTTATATCATCAGATTTCTCTATTGACGCGAGGAAACGATCGTTATTATCAAGAATGGGATATTCCCAATTTACAAACATTATTTAAACGCATTCATAAAGGGGACGCAGAAATCACCGACCTGCATTTTCAAACAATGGTACGTCGCAGTCGCTTGGATGTGATTAAACGTCAGCAAGCCGGAGAACGTATCGAAATAGCCGGGCGTGAAATTAAATTCCCCAAGCGCAAACTGGAGCAATTTACCTATAATTTTGAAGAGAGTTTCTCTGGGTTATATGCTGGGATTGCCGAGGAAATTAGCAATCTCAATCTCGCTCCTTATAATATCAAAGCCTTTCAAAAACAACAAAAGAAAACCGATGAAGCTGTTGTTAAACGCAATCAAGCCCTCGTTGCCTTGCAAAAAGCACTGTACCTCAAGCGCTTAGAAAGTTCTCTGGTTGCCTTCAAAAATAGCATTACCAATCAAGCTCGCTTCCAAGAACGGTTTTATCAGATTCTCACCGAAGAAAATAAACTCCTCGACAGTCATAACTTTCGTAAATATCTCATCAATTCCCAGTTTGCCGATGATGATGAAACCACGCTCATTGAAGTATTAGACCGCCTCGAGCCGATTCAATCTAAACACTACAACCTTCCCGAACTCACCAGGCAGATTGAAGCCGATATCAAAGCCCTACAAGGAATTTTAGCCAAACTCCAGAAAATCCAGGATTCTGTCAAGCAAGGTCAAGATAGCGATCGCAAGCTCGTTGCCTTCAAAGATGTTCTCCTCACCCTCACAGGTCAAAAAGTGCTGGTCTTTAGCTACTTCAAAGACACAACCAAATATATTTACCAAGAACTCCAACAAGATGGCCAATGGCAGCAGCAAATGAATCATCCCGTCATCGATATCATCACCGGAGAGAGCAGCCGCCAGCAACGCGAAACCAAGGTTAAGCGCTTTGCCCCCAAAGCCAATGCCGAAACTGAAGGCGAACGGGAGGCACTTGCCCATGACGAGATCGAAATCCTGATTTGCACCGACGTTCTTTCCGAAGGTCAGAACCTACAAGACGCAGGCGTTTTAATCAACTACGACCTTCATTGGAATCCCGTTCGCATGATCCAGCGTGCCGGACGCATTGACCGACTCGGTACCGAGTACGAAAACCTTTCCATTTATAACTGTTTCCCCGAAGAAGGCTTAGAACGGCTGCTGGGTTTAGTCGCACGCCTGCAACAACGCATTGCCGATATCGATCGCAATGTTGGACTCGATGCCAGCGTCTTAGGCGAAGAAATTTCCGAGCGTTCCCTCGAAGAACTCCTCAAACTCAAGCAAGCCAGTAGCGAAGCCGAAAAGCAGGCGATTCTTGCCGAACTCGAACAACTCTCGGATCTGGTTTCCCTCGATGAGATGCGCTTTCCCCTCACGGAGTTCATGCAGCGCGTTGGACGCGAGCAAGTGCAAGAGATTCCAATGGGCATCCACAGCCGACGACAATTGCAAATTGACCATCCCGATTGCCGAGCCGGGGGGATTTTTCTCGCATTTCGTGCGGAAGACCGTCATTATTGGCACTTTTATCCTCGCGTTGAAGAAAACGGTTCTATTACTACCGATCCTGACAAAATGATTATAGATAAGCGACGCATTTTTAGCTGGCTGCAATGTCAAGAATCCGACTTTCCCGCTCCCGAGACATTGCCTCCTGCTAGATTTGATAAATCTATTTTTCGCATTGTCGAAGGGGCAACGCGCAATATTATCCAATCATCAAAAGAAACAGCAACCCGCCAGCGTTTTCGACCCCGACAATCCAAAACCTTACTCGAAATCAAAACATTCTTGAACGAGCCGTCTACCATAGAAGCATTGCAGCCAGAAGAAACAGAAACCAAAGAGAGAATTTTAAGCCTGATTGCGGATTCTTCTGAAATTAGCAGTTACGACAAAGAAATCAAGCGCCTTTGGAAGCAAAATAAACGCGACGGTAACACTCTCATCCAAGAACTTAACGAACTCTTTATCGATAATGAACTTTATCGAGAAATTGACCCCATCGGCACTCAGTCTATCCTCAAAGTCCTAACGGCTGAGAATATCCAATTGGTTTGCTACGAATGGTTCGATTCATTCTGAGGATGACAGGTAGATGTTTCAGTCCCCTTGGCGGGGATTGGTGAGATGAAAGAGGACAACATTGAAAAAATATGGGGGAATGGCGACGTTTCAGTCCCCTTGGCGGGGATTGGTGAGATGAAAGACAATAATGATGCCTAACGATTTGTCAAAAAACGAAGTTTCAGTCCCCTTGGCGGGGATTGGTGAGATGAAAGGTTGAGTCCGGACATACCGGGGCAGTCGGGTTAATGTTTCAGTCCCCTTGGCGGGGATTGGTGAGATGAAAGCGGAGTCAACAACAACGATTGTTGCGTTTTGTATTAAGTTTCAGTCCCCTTGGCGGGGATTGGTGAGATGAAAGGAATGGCAAAATGATAACACTGTCTGGGAACTAGAAAGTTTCAGTCCCCTTGGCGGGGATTGGTGAGATGAAAGTATCGAACAACTCAACAAAACGATCAGGGATTTTCGTGTTTCAGTCCCCTTGGCGGGGATTGGTGAGATGAAAGATCACTAGATCAATATATAGAATTAGTAAATCTAAAGTTTCAGTCCCCTTGGCGGGGATTGGTGAGATGAAAGGTAAATTATATAGAAAAGATATTCGTCAAGGTAAAGTTTCAGTCCCCTTGGCGGGGATTGGTGAGATGAAAGGTATGCTTGCGTGTGGAAGCGCGATAGTGTGAAACCCGTTTCAGTCCCCTTGGCGGGGATTGGTGAGATGAAAGTGACCATACGAGAGCGGTTTGCTATAGAAATAGCGTTTCAGTCCCCTTGGCGGGGATTGGTGAGATGAAAGATCGAACTATCAACGCGGCGATCCAATCAATCGCTGTTTCAGTCCCCTTGGCGGGGATTGGTGAGATGAAAGGGAGAGGACAAAGTGACTCGCGATCGCTTTTACTCGTTTCAGTCCCCTTGGCGGGGATTGGTGAGATGAAAGTTCCAGCAAGGCATAATTCTATGTCTGTCAGGGGTTTGTTTCAGTCCCCTTGGCGGGGATTGGTGAGATGAAAGTTGGCGCGGCATCCCCAGTCTGAATAGGAATCGCAATGTTTCAGTCCCCTTGGCGGGGATTGGTGAGATGAAAGAAGAGGATTTTTTAAATCTTCTTCAAACAGTTAACAAGTTTCAGTCCCCTTGGCGGGGATTGGTGAGATGAAAGAATTCAACTGTGGAGTGATTAGCGTAGTTGCATCGAGTTTCAGTCCCCTTGGCGGGGATTGGTGAGATGAAAGTCCCATCCCGTCCGCGCACCTACAAAATAAAAACTGTTTCAGTCCCCTTGGCGGGGATTGGTGAGATGAAAGTAAAGGCTGCTTTATCTCGAATCTTGATGGCTGAGGCGTTTCAGTCCCCTTGGCGGGGATTGGTGAGATGAAAGATTCAGGCTGCATGGAATAGAGGGACTTGACGCGATGTTTCAGTCCCCTTGGCGGGGATTGGTGAGATGAAAGACATACCCATCTATATATAGGGACAAAAAACCATGTGTTTCAGTCCCCTTGGCGGGGATTGGTGAGATGAAAGCCGCCAGTCTTCATCATCGTCCCGCCAACTTGTTTAGTTTCAGTCCCCTTGGCGGGGATTGGTGAGATGAAAGTCTTCATAATGAATATAAACACCAGAATATTGATGTTGTTTCAGTCCCCTTGGCGGGGATTGGTGAGATGAAAGTTTCCGGCAAGTAAACTGCGAGGACTGTATCGTAGATGTTTCAGTCCCCTTGGCGGGGATTGGTGAGATGAAAGAGTTGAGCAATGGCATCAGACGATCCAAAACTCAGGTTTCAGTCCCCTTGGCGGGGATTGGTGAGATGAAAGGTACGAGTGAAGACGAAACCAAAGTTCCGTAATAAGTTTCAGTCCCCTTGGCGGGGATTGGTGAGATGAAAGTCCGGGCGATAGAACCCTTACAGGGCAGGCATTCTCAGACCGTTTTGTACGAACCTGAAATTTTGCCTTGAAATCGAAGCACGATCGCGGCTGATTTCACCCGAAACTTTACCGAAACAAAGTCTGAAACTATTCAATTGTCAAGGTTCTGGCAACTTTGTACGAACCTCCCGGGA
>NZ_JACSWA010000386.1 GCF_016888125.1 Spirulina sp. CCY15215 | reverse complement strand
AAGTGCGGCAATACTGCCCGTCTCTGGGATGGCACAGGGAAAACCCGTTGAAACCCACATCGCCCAACAGTCGCCGGACTTAGATGAGGCAAACCGAGTTTTGCAAGAAGGATCTCAACTGTTTCGAGAGGGATCGGCAGAATCTCTTAGGCAAGCCTTGGTTAAATTAGAACAAGCGGCGATTCTCTTTCGCCAAGCTGGTGATCAAAGTTCAGAAGCGACCTCTCTCCTTGGTGTTGGTAGAATCTACTCCGACCTAGGAGAAAAGCAGAAAGCCCTTGAATACTTCGCTCGCGCCTTGCCCCTCAGCCAAACAGTAGGCGATCGCGGAGGAGAAGCCACCACCCTCAACAATATTGGCGCTGCCTACTACTCCCTAGGAGAAAAGCAGAAAGCCCTTGAATACTTCGCTCGCGCCTTGCCCCTCAGCCAAGCGGTGGGCGATCGCGAGGGAGAAGCTGGCACTCTCAACAATATTGGCGCTGTCTACGACTCCCTAGGAGAAAAGCAGAAAGCCTTGGAATACTACGCTCGTGCCTTGCCCCTCTACCAAGCCGTGGGCGATCGCGGGGGAGAAGCCCAAACCCTCAACACTATTGGCTTTATCTACTCTTCCCTAGGAGAAAAGCAGAAAGCCTTGGAATACTACGAACGCGCCTTGACCCTCCGACAAACCGTGGGGGATCGCGGCGGAGAAGGCACCACTCTCAACAATATTGGCTTCATCTACTCCTCCCTAGGAGAAAAGCAGAAAGCCCTTGAATACTACGAACGCGCCTTGCCCCTATTCCAAGCCGTGGGCGATCGCGGGGGAGAAGCTACCACCCTCGTCAGCTTTGGCTTAGTCTACTCCTCCTTAGGAGAAAAGCAGAAAGCGTTGGAATACTACGCTCGCGCCTTGCCCCTTCTTCAAGCCGTGGGCGATCGCGAGGGAGAAGCCCAAACCCTCAACACTATTGGCTCTGTCTACTACTCCCTAGGAGAAAAGCAAAAAGCCTTGGAATACTACGCTCGCGCCTTGCCCCTCCGCCAAGTAGTAGGCGATTCTCCTTCGGAGAGGCTACGCCAACGCGAGGGAGAAGCCACCACCCTCAACAATATTGGCGCTGTCTATTCCTCCCTAGGAGAAAAGCAGAAAGCATTAGAATATTATGATCGCGCCTTGACCATCCAACAAGCAGTGGGCGATCGCGGCGGAGAAGGCACCACCCTCAACAATATTGGCTTAGTCTACTCCGACCTAGGAGAAAAGCAGAAAGCCCTTGAATACTACGATCGCGCTTTGCTCCTCAGCCAAGCAGTGGGCGATCGCGACGGAGACGGCATCACCCTCAACAATATTGGTTTAGTCTACTCCGACCTAGGAGAAAACCAGAAAGCCTTGGAATACTACGCTCGCGCCTTACCCCTCCGCCAAGCAGTGGGCGATCGCGGCGGAGAAGCCCAAACCCTCAATAATATTGGCTTCATCTACAACTCCCTAGGAGAAAAGCAGAAAGCCTTGGAATACTACGCTCGCGCCTTGACCATCCAACAAGCAGTGGGCGATCGCGACGGAGAAGGCAACACCCTCAATAATATTGGCGGGGTCTACTCCGACCTAGGAGAAAACCAGAAGGCTCTTGAATATTATGATCGCGCCTTACCCCTCCGCCAAGCCGTGGGCGATCGCGGGGGGGAAGCCCAAACCCTCCACAATATTGGCGGGGTCTACTCCGACCTAGGAGAAAACCAGAAGGCTCTTGAATATTATGATCGCGCCTTACCCCTCCGCCAAGCCGTGGGCGATCGCAGGGGAGAAGGCACCACCTTCAACAATATTGGCTTAGTCTACTACTCCCTAGGAGAGAAGCAGAAAGCGTTGGAATACTTAGAACGCGCCTTGCCCCTCAGCCAAGCAGTGGGCGATCGCGGGGGGGAAGCTGCCACATTAAGCAATATTGCCTCTCTCCAACGTTCCCAAGGCAACCTCGAAACAGCCCTCACCCAGATGGAAAAATCCATCGCCATCCTCGAAGACCTCCGCACCAAAGCCCCCACCACCGAACTCCGCCAAACCTACTTCGCCTCCGTCC
>NZ_JACSWA010000385.1 GCF_016888125.1 Spirulina sp. CCY15215 | reverse complement strand
TAAGGTCACTGAAATAGTGCTGCTAACCTAACAAGCCTAAATAACATTGCGGTCAGACCCCGGTGAGGTTTCCTCACCTAGGGAATGCTGACCAAGAAAGTCGAAGCTAACATTACCCGTTTACGGAGAGGCAGAAATGTCAAATTATGTATTAGTAATCGATACTAATAAACAGCCGCTAAATCCTTGTCACCCCTCGGTAGCAAGGAAATTGCTTAAAACCAATAAAGCGGCGGTGTTTAGAAAATATCCATTTACCATCATTTTGAAAAAGGAAGCAACCAATGTAACAACTGAACCAATTCAATTAAAAATTGACCCCGGTTCTAAAACAACAGGAATAGCTTTGGTTCAAGGAGATAAAGTTATCTTTGGCGCTGAAATTGTTCACCGTGGTTTGG
>NZ_JACSWA010000384.1 GCF_016888125.1 Spirulina sp. CCY15215 | reverse complement strand
AACATTGCGGTCAGACCCCGGTGAGGTTTCCTCACCTAGGGAATGCTGACCAAGAGAGTCGAAGCTAACATTACCCGTTTACGGAGAGGCAGAAATGTCAAATTATGTATTAGTAATCGATACTAATAAACAACCGCTAAATCCTTGTCACCCTTCGGTAGCAAGGAAGTTGCTTAAAACCAATAAAGCGGCGGTGTTTAGAAAATATCCGTTTACTATCATTTTGAAAAAGGAAGTAACCAATGTAGCAACTGAACCAATACAATTAAAAATTGACCCCGGTTCTAAAACAACAGGAATAGCTCTGGTTCAAGGAGATA
>NZ_JACSWA010000383.1 GCF_016888125.1 Spirulina sp. CCY15215 | reverse complement strand
TTGAGACATTCTACACCAAGAATATCCTGTTAAATGAAGGTCTGCGAGCTTGGTTAGCTCCCGAAGACCAACCCCATCAAAACTTTAAATTCCCCGAAGAAGTTCTCCCTCGCGGTAATGCTCTTTAAGGGAAAGTTAATAAAATAGGACTTACACAGCTAGGGAGCGAGTGCAGCTAGGGAGCGAGTGCAGCTAGGGAGCGAGTGCAGCTAGGGAGCGAGTGCAGCTAGGGAGCGAGTGCAGCTAGGGAGC
>NZ_JACSWA010000382.1 GCF_016888125.1 Spirulina sp. CCY15215 | reverse complement strand
CTGCCCAACAAACCTTAAGAGGAGTCGCCGAATCTTTCAAGTCTTATAAGGAACTTTCTAGGAAGTTCAAAGAAGGCGAGTTAGAAAACCGTCCCCGCTTGCCAAACTACCGAAAAAAGGGAGGATTGGGAGTCATAACTTATCCCAAACAAGCGCTAAGGCTGAAAGGAGATAAGGTTAGGATTCCATTAGGAATGAAGGTAAAAGCAGCCTTTAAAGTTGATTCATTCCTGTTAC
>NZ_JACSWA010000381.1 GCF_016888125.1 Spirulina sp. CCY15215 | reverse complement strand
AAGACGAACCGGGGCGACTTAAACAACCCGCGCCGCTAACTAGCGATTCGTCCTGTCGGACTGAATCGTAGGATGCGCGGCGCATTTTTCCTCAAAAGAATTGCAGATACGAAACAAGCTCGAATTGAAAACGCAAAATAGACGATCAAAGATCGGGATAACTGATGAAATACGCTAAATTAGCTAAACTGTGGGACTCATTACATTCTAGTTTCTGGTTTGTGCCAAGCCTGATGGTGGTGCTGGCGATCGCACTTTCGTTTATTACCATTTGGATTGACCACAAACAAGAAGCCAATATCGTCGAAAACATAGACTGGGCTTATTCTCTAGGGCCTAGTGGTTCACGGGCCATTCTTTCTGCGATCGCGGGTTCAATGGTGAGTGTTGCCACCACTGCCTTTTCGATTACGATCGTGGCACTTCAGCTTGCCTCTTCTCAGTTTGGACCGCGCTTGCTGCGAAACTTCATGCAAGACACGGGCAACCAAATTGTACTGGGAACTTTCATTTCCACTTTTGTGTATAGCTTGATGGTGCTGCGAACGATTAATGGGGTAGAAAAAGATGAGTTTGTCCCCCACCTGGCAGTGACCATCGGCATTGGCTTAGCGATCGCCAGTGTTGGTGTATTGATTTACTTTATTCATCATTCAGCCTCATCGATTCAGGTCGATCGGGTGATTAAACAGGTGGGAGACGATCTTGATGTTGCGATCGATCGGCTTTTTCCTGAAAAAATTGGACGAGGTACATCAAAGCATGGACAGGAGGAGAGTCTAGCCGCTATTCCTGCCGACTTCGAGGAATTTTCCTGTCCCATTAAGACGATCGCCAGTGGCTACATTCAAGGCATTGATGACAATCAACTGATGCGGATTGCGACAGAGAATAATCTGTTATTACGGGTTCAGCAGCGCCCTGGTCGTTTTGTGGTGCAAGGAAGTGAAATTGTACAGATATTTCCTGAAAAAAAGTTAAACAAAAAACTTATAGCCCAGATCAATGATGCTTTTGTTCTCGGTTCACAGCGCACAGAGCAGCAAGATGTGGAGTTTCCCATTGACCAACTGGTTGAGATTGCGGTACGCGCCCTTTCTCCAGGCATTAACGATCCGTTTACTGCTATTCGCTGCATCGATCAATTGAGCGCTGCCCTTTGTCATTTAGCCGAAAGAGAAATTCCTTCTCCCTATCGCTACGATGACCACAACCAGCTTCGGATCATCGCTAAACCAATCTCGTTTGCGGATGCGACGGATGCTGCTTTCAACCAGATTCGGCAGTATGGAAAGTCGAGTGTTGCGGTGACGATGCGGTTGTTAGAGGCGATCGCGGCGATCGCGCCTTTTACTCACCGAATACCAGACCGAACCACCCTACAGCGTCATGCAGATATGATTGAACGCGGTGGCCAGGAAGGAATTGCGGAGGAGTTAGACTACGAAAATGTGAAGGAGCGGTATCTGGCTGCAGTGAAGGCGATCGGTCAAGTTTAATCAATAGGCGATCGCTATTCCTGTGAGTCGTGATTTTTGGGCGATCGGACCCGCACTTGTATTTACCCTTGGGGGCACTTCTGATCAACGATGGAAGGGCCATGCTCATCATATTCCTGCTTAGTAATCCACCTTTGCTGAAATGTCTCAGAAGAAGCAAGCATTGAACCACCAATCCAGGTGTAGTATTTTCGCTCTTGGGGATGGGTAGCAATAACTTTGACTTTCATGCTGGAGGGAGAAAGAGACGTCACTTCTTGTTGCAGACGATCAACCATACCCGGAAATATAGTAGTGCCACCACTCAGGACAATGTTTTCATAGAGCTTCCTACGAATATCCAAATCACATTTAAAGATAGAGTGGTAGAGCTTTTCAGCAATTCCCTTCGACTCCATGCCAACGAATGCTGGCTGGAACAAGGCTTCGGGGCAACGGAAACGCTCATTGTTGAGGGTAATGATTTGACCATCAGGTAATTCGTATCTCTTTTCAAAGCCACCTCTCTGGGCTGCTTTTTGCATTTCCTGTTCAAAATCAAGAGCGACATAACATAATCTCTCCTTGATGTCTCGGACTACCTCTCGTTCCGCCGTAGTCGTAAAGCTATATCCCCTTTCAGCCAGCATTTTCATTAGATAATCCGTCAGATCCCGTCCTGCCAGATCTAGATAAAGGATGGCATGGCGCAAAGCGCGTCCTTCATAAATCGGAACCGCGTGGCTAACACCATCGCCACAATCGAGAACAATTCCTGTAGTACGACCACTGGCATGGAGTGCTAATACAGAAGTGTTTTCAATATACAGAGCCGGGACACGAAATGTCTCAAACATGATCTGAGCCATCTTCTCCCGATTGGCTTTCTGGTTCAGAGGTGACTCAGTTAGCAGAACAGCATATTCCTCTGGATCAACCCTGAGTTCGTTGTAGAAGGTATGGTGCCATACTTTCTGCATATCATCCCAGTTGGTCACGATGCCATATTCAACAGGAGACTTGATGGTGAGAATACCCGCCTTCTTGTGAGCTTCATCCCCAACATAAGAATCTTTTTGCCCCGTGCCGACTACATTGGGAAAAATAGCCCTGGGTACATCATCCCCAGCAAAACCAGCTTTTACCATTCCTGAGCCATTATCAATGACTAGTGATTTCGTACTGTAATCGTATGACATAATTGTATCCTGCAAAAACGGGGGTAAATTCAATAATAGACTACTGCTGCAACAGCGATGAAGTGGGGAGTAAAGTTTTCCTAAAAGCCTTTTAAAATAAGAATTTTTATGATCAGCTACCTATCAAAGCACGACGGTTAGACCACTATAGCCTAGCACATTTATTAAACGATGCTAAACTGAGCGGTGCTAGACTGAGCGATGCTATAATGCCTCCTTACTGGGAAAAAGTTGTTCGATCCTATTAACCATTTTTCAAGTAGCTAACCCTCTTTAATTATCCTGGGTTAAAACCTTGATTTTTCATTGACTGTATATAGAGTAAATTGGCTGAAATTTCCGAAAGTGATAAAAGAAGGCTAATTGTAGCGATCGCCATAACTCTTAAGGCAGATATTTCTATCAGGGTGATAAAGAACAATTGATATTTTGTCTTAACTTCGTAGTGGGTTGCTATAAAGGGAGGGACTGTAATTTTTGGGCGATCGCATTAACAATCTATCTTCTACTTCTAAAGGCGATCTCCATTAATGTGAGTCGTGATTTTTAGGCGATCGCATTATTTCTACGGGAAATTTTTGTAAAATCCTTCTCGACTCTCTATTTTGAGAATTTCGATAACTTCGCCATCCCAAAAAATTCCAATACGATAACTGTAGTCAAATTTAATGCGATAATATCCTGAGAAGCCTTTCAGTGCTTCAAGATCGGGGATTTCAGATAGTGATTGAGAAATTCCAATTGCTTCAATACATTTTCTGACTTTTGAGAGAATTTTTTGGTCGTTAATTCTATCTAAATCTTTTTTGAAACGTTTTGCAATTTGATATTTTATTGAGGCAAACTCTCCAAGAGAGATTGAGACTCTAATTCAGATAAAAATCCTTCTTTTCGAGAATTTTCACAAGCTAAATAAAGAATAAAGTCTTCTAATTCAGAGGAATTATTTTGAAATAAAAGTTGTAGAAAGCCTTGTCGGATTTCTGGTGGTAAGGTTTGAAAGAGGTTATAGAAACCTGTGCTAGTTAGCAAAGAATCTGTAATTTCTGCTTGACTCACAGCTATTTTTTCCTTTTTTACACAATCTTTCTCTAAATTATATCGCCATTCCTGTGAGTCGTGATTTTTGGGTGATCACAGTAATCATCAATCTACTAAAGGCGATCGCTATTCCTGTGAGTTATGAGTTTTGGGCGATCGCACTATGCTTATTTGTCTTTGCGATCGCCAATAATTTCTCCGAACTCATCAACGAAGCAAATCATTTTTGAGTGCTTAATCTCGGCGATAAACAGATAAATTTAACGGGCGTTTCGGTTTGGTATAACTATGTATTAGACGGAAAAATTCTGTGTACTACTTAACAAGTTGGTGAACAAGGAACTTGGAAATATATTGTGTGAGGTTGCAAAAAAGACGGCAACCCCACCTACGCTGCTACCGTCGTGTCAGCCACTCACGAGGTATAACGTCTAGTCCCATTTCGACATAATCATTATCCAATTTTACCCAGCCGCTCTGCACGTCTCTCGGTTCCGAGAAATAACATTCAAGGTTTCTGTATTTCTCGTCTATTAAAAACAGACCGTTGCGATCGGTGGTAACATTCAAACGATCCCCTGGTGGGTTCCAAATTTGTATTTTAATTTCCATGGGGTTGGGGATATTTACAGGATAGTGAGGATCTAGGCGCTCCGGGGGGTATCTCTCACCAGTATAAATCCCAGCATTGCTTGGAATTTTCAAGGCAACGGTAATCCCGGCCCCTAGGCTTCTAGGCTCAACCCCAGATAACAACGATACGGGAATGTTGAGTGTATCGCTTTCCCAGTTTTGCCATCCTCCCAGATGCAGATCTCTGGAGTTTTCGCCAGACTCAATGTATTTGGGTTCTAAAATAAACTGAATGTTTCGGTATTTCTCATCGATGGTGAATTGACCGTTTTCGTCGGTGATAACATTCAAATCATCCCCTGGTGGGTTCCAAATTTGTATTTGAATCGCCCGATAAGCGACAGGTTTTCCTTTCCTTCTATTGGTCAAGGTAACGGTAAGTCCCATATTTTCTCCTAAACAATAATTTTGACTAAACAACAACAAACTTATTATATGGGGATTAATGTACCTGAGACTGAAATCAATTCCATTATTTTACAGAAAAACGTTTTCATGGTGATTGGAACGTAACTATTCAGGTGCTGGGGTTGACAATATCAATTTTCTGTCTATTTGTCAATACAAAGCGATCGCTTAGAGGTAGTTTGGTATTTTTAGATACAATCTTTGCTTTTTTGCCATTGAAATGCACGAAATCGGTTTTAATGCAACCCCAAAACCCAGAAAAATCACTTAGTTGATTAAATTTAGTTGATTAAGCTGTTTTTACTCGTTGCCTTAGAGTAGGCGTGGGAGTTCCATCATGATTTAAGCAGTTCCCGCCTTATGGCTGCAAAACTAACTTCTTCATACTCAGTTAATTTAAAGTCTTTTTGTATTCCCGTGAAGGACATTTTTAGTTGATTTTCTGCACTATTTAAAGCAAACTTTCGTCTTATTGGAGCTAATGTCGGACACCAAGAAATGAGAATTATTTTTGAAGTTTTGCGAGGAGGATTTTCATCCGTTTCATATTCAAGATCACAAATAACAAACGCAACATCCGCCTTGGGAAGTTCGGATGCAATAGAATCAAAGTTATAGCTTCTATCACCTGAGCCTTGAAATTCAAGTGTAGAATTATCAGGATTCAATCCGAATAAAACATAAGAATAATATTTTTCAATCTTTACTTTATTGAATAATTCTATGTTTTCATCACTAATAGTTAAACCAGCCATTGACAATTCTCCATTTTAAGATTTTTTTATCTAGCTATTCTAAAATATATCATAAAATGTATTGTGATCGCTATTCGGTGTGAGTCGTGATTACCAAAAATCAGGCTTTGAGTCGGTTTTTAATGATTTTTGCAAGAGGTCTAATGACTCGTAATTTTTAGGCGATCATGATGTTTTGGATGTTGAGGGGGGCGATCGCTGGTTGTTGAGATGAAATTGGAGACGGCGATTATTGGGGAGGTGAAAGGGGAAGCGGCGATCGCTATTCCTGTAAGTCGTGATTTTTAGGCGATCGCTTTTTGTTGAGATGAAATTGGAGACGGCGATTATTGGGGAGGTGAAAGGGGAGCTGATATTTAGCACTTTCCCTAGTTGTAATAGTATTTATTAATTTTAAAGAAAGTTCAAAATGATTATCTCTAATCCTTTTATCCACTTGATTATATTCAGGTACTACTTTAGATAGAGAATCAAGATATTCTTTAATCCATATTTCTACATATTTTTCTAGCAGTCCATAGAGTGAAATAATAGAAGCTTTATATTCAAATATTCGTTTATCTGTTCTAAAACTTCTGTCGTGATCTTTTAGAGTATTCAGTAATTTACTAATTTGTAATTCACTGATTTTTTCATTATCACCTTCTGGAATAGAATAAGCAGTTACCTTGTTTACATATTCAATGTGTTTTAAATATTCTTTAATTTGATTTAATTCTCTTTTGAAGTTTTCCAATGATTGTATATTCATAATTTCTATCAATAATCAAATATAGTCTTGTAGGAAATTATGAAAATACTTCATGCGTGCTTCTACATCCTTTTTGTTATTGTATCTACCATCAAAAAGGGATTTATTATTTTCTTCTTCGATATATAGCAATTCTGTATTTGAATATAGATTACTTTTAATGTCAGCTTTATTTTTGAGTAGACTTTTCTTATGGGCAATATTATTTGCAAACACCTGCATTATTGGATCATAAATAGTTTTTAATGGTGTTCTTCTATCACGCTTTTCTTTTGGAGGTATGAAAGCTGAACTTCCTAATATAGAATAAATCAACTGAATAGTTTCTTGGAAAATATTTTCAAGATTTTTAATCGTTTCCTCAGAATAGTTATTTGCTTGTTTTAAATACTCATCTAAAAATTTATCCACTGGAGATTTTAAATTATCTATATGACGATAAGCAAAGAATCGCAAAACTAATTCTACATCTTCCATTTTGCGATAAGATTCACTTTCAAGTAATTTTTCTTCTCCTTCACTTTCTAAAGGTAAGTTCCACATTTTACGAATTACGAAAATATTCATTTTGAGAAAGTTTTATACATAATTGGTTAAATTTACCATTTTGTAAAGCATTTCTTGTTTCTTGTGCAGTTAGCTTCTCTCCTCCACTATTCAATCTTTCAAAAACTATCTGTTTGAGATATTCAGCTTCTTCTTTACTTTTGGCTGTTTCTTGCAATAAAATAATAGAAGACAAATATCGTCTATCTATACCTTTTTGAACTTGCTCAGGTAAATTTTGATAATTTCGCCCGTTAAGTTCCTGCCAATACTCTAACCCTTCTAGCTCAAATTTTCCTTTATAAAAATCATATATAGCTGTCAGTCTTTGTTGTCCATCCATTACTTCATAAATAGAATAGTCTATTTCATACAAAAAAATAGGTGGAATAGGTACATTCATTATGAATGATTCTATTAAACGAGATTTTCGAGTATTGTTCCATCTTTTACGACGTTGGTATTCAGGATTTCGGATATATTTTGCACTGTCAACCATAGCTTCTATACTATCAAGTGGATAACGAGCTTGTTCTGTTACAATTCTTATCTCTCCCTTTTTGTATTTTCCGTTAATTTCATCATCTGGCGGAAAGTTGTGAGTTATATCTGGTCTATTTTGAGAAATAAATGTTTCACCTGAAATTAAATGGCTATTTGTAATCATATTTATTCTTCTTTGTTAATTATGAGATCAATGAGTGCGCGACAACTAGCGGCTTGGGTTAAGTGCGATTATTATGGGTTGCTGCGTGCCGACTCAAGTTCGATCGCCGATCTTGTAGGAGAATTATAACTTTGTTTTTGGCTAATTCGTCGAGTTTCTGCGATCGCATTCTCTGATGAAGTGCGATCGCCTCAATTATCTATCTGCTAAAGGTTTTGTGGTATTGCGATCGCCGTTTTTTTTGATAAATAGAGACATGATTGACATACTCTCACCGCTAAACGCTTTAGCGTTCTAGCGGGAGATTCTTGAACTCGCATTCAAGATTTCCTGCTTCACAGATTTTTGACTAGGCAAAGCCCCCGTCAGATCATCTCCACAAGCA
>NZ_JACSWA010000380.1 GCF_016888125.1 Spirulina sp. CCY15215 | reverse complement strand
ATTTCGAGGGTATCGAACCCTCAAAATATACGCCCCGTTTCCTCCCACCACCAATCTTTCAGATATGGTGGGGGTCTCCACGGGGGTTTCTGATGAAATTAAGCAAAAATATCTTAGTCATCGCATCTCTGCTATCAGGAAAAGAATGTAATGAATTGTGACAGCTTCTTGAAAACTTGACTCCCTATCTGCGATCGCCAGCCATTATGCGTAAGTCCTCATGGTGAATAAAAATCTAGCCACTTCCGCTAAAACTAAGACATAATAAACGAGTTAGACCCGAGCAAAAAATTTCATGAAACAACGTTTTGCCCGTTATTGCTACTCTACATTACTGGCGAGTGCAACACTTTTGACCGTTGGATTGGGGACGCTTTCAGCAAAAGCCCAAGAAATGTACCGTCCTTTACCCTTAGTATCGGGGGAAGAGATTGCCGATCTTTTATCACAAAAAGATATTCCTACCGGAGATGGTGGGTTTTCTCGCGATTATAAAGTGAAGCTGGAACAGGGAGATAATGTCGCGATCGATCTCCTTTCTGAAGAGTTCGATCCGATGGTGATTTTAATTGCTACGGATGGGTCCAAAGTAGCCGAAAATGACGACGGACCCGACGGAACTACCAATTCTCTTCTCTTTGCCCGCATTACCGATGCTGGGGATTATATCGTCCGTGTTCGAGCTTTTGGGGAAACTGGGGGAGGTAACTTTCGCCTGAAAGTGACTCGTCTCAAACCGATTTAACGAACAAAGTCAGGATTACCCATTCCCTATGGTAAGATAAGAGATTGCGTGTCCAACAAGCTCGGATCGGGTTGAGACATCCCAAAAGCTGATTTTTTGAACGCTAATTTGTACTTAAATTTGCATTTAGTCTCGTCAGTCAGCTACCTGATACGGCCTCTATTTTTAAGGATTGATAACAATGACTTACGCGATCGTCGAAACCGGGGGAAAACAAATGCGCGTTGAACCCGGACGCTTTTACGATATCGAACTTCTCCACGTTGACCCCGACGAATCTTATAGCATCGATAAAGTTTTTCTCGTTCATCACGAGGAGGATATTCACGTCGGACAGCCTTTTGTTGAAGGTGCAACGGTAGAAGGGACGATCATGCGACACTTCCGAGGCCGCAAAGTAATCGTTTACAAAATGCGTCCTAAGAAGAAAACGCGCAAAAAACGCGGACACCGCCAAGAAACAACCCGTTTGATGATTAATTCGATTAACCTCAATGGTACAGTTTTAGCGGAAGCAGAAGTAAAGGAGATCGAGGAGGAAACCCCCAATCTCGTGCAAGATTCTTTACCGATGGTTGAAGAGATTGAAGAAACTGTTGATGCGGTTTCTGAGGAAGTGGAAGCTGAAGCAACTTCTGAAGAAGAGTAAACTTAAACTACAGCGAAAACGCGATCGCAATTTAACAACAAGGAAATTATGGCTCATAAGAAAGGCACAGGCAGTACCCGTAACGGTCGGGACTCTAACTCTAAACGCTTAGGTGTTAAGCGTTACGGCGGTCAAGCTGTCAAGGCTGGCAATATTCTCATCCGTCAGAGAGGAACAAAAGTTCATCCCGGTAAAAATGTCGGTCGCGGTAATGATGATACTCTCTTTTCTTTAATTGATGGAGTGGTCAAATTTGAACGCAAAGACAAGTCTCGTAAAAAAATCAGTGTCTATCCTCTAGACGCAACTTAAGTCGATGGGCGGGAAATTCCCGCCTTTTTTTTTGAGCAAAATGTTACAAAACCGTGACAGAGTTAATGTTCAAAAAACTTGTTTTTTTTGTACAAATTGTTACAATCTTAGTTCATAGGGTAAAAAGCGTCAGTTCTCAAGCAGAGAGTTCTCAAGCAGAGAGACGCAATGTTTCAGCTAGGCAATCGGAGAGGTCAATTGTATTTACCAGATTTATTTACCAGCTCGATCGGGAGAGAAAATTATGGACTGTAGCCATATTCAATTTCAAGAGAACAAATCAATCATTGACCTCGAACAACTCCACGACTTATTTAAACAAGCTGCATTTTGGGCTAAAGATCGTAATATCGAAGAGATGGGAATTGCGATCGCCAATAGTAATCCCACCATTACAGTATGGGATAAGGATCGCTTAATCGGTTTTTCTCGCGCCACCTCCGATGGAGTTTATCGCGCGACCATTTGGGATGTCGTCATTCATCCTGACTATCAGGGTGCGGGTTTGGGTCGCAAATTGGTAGAAACAGTCATCGCCCATCCCCAAGTTAACCGCGTCGAACGGGTTTATTTGATGACAACTCATCAGCAACGTTTTTACGAACGCATTGGTTTTGAGGAAAATCAAACTACGACGATGGTTCTCTACAGTAATGCTAATCGATTGGTTGCGCCTCTTCTATCATCTGGGCAGAAGCCAGAGGAATTGAACACTGTACCCGTGTAAGTGGGTTTTCTTCCCTGGGAGAGGGCGCTTGCAAAATTTCTAACCCTCCTCCCATTGTTTCTAAAAGACATTGACTTAAGAGCAAATTCATGCCAGGGGAAGGAACGGGAGTCTGAAGTAAAGACTGTACTGCTTTGGGATCGACATCGAGGGGTTGTTTTTTCAATAAATCGATGGGTTCTTGCCAAATTTCTTGGCAAGATTCGATATCGATCCACACCAAAGCAATATCCCCTTGAGGAGAAGTCCGAACGGTAATAGCGATCGCCCCTTCCTCCATATAGGCGATCGCCGTATCCACCAAACTGACTAAAACTTGAGCAAATCGTTTTAAATCTGCATTAATATAAAGTTCCGGTTCGGGATAGGTAATATTGAGGTCGTAACTGCGATTGGCTGCGTGTAGATGAGTGAGTCGTTTGAGTTCGTTAAAGACTTCACTTAATGGAAATGGGTGATTTGTGATGTACTTCGAGCCTTGTTCTGCCTTAGAAACATAAATAATATCATCAAGAAGTTTAATAAGTTTGAGTGCTGCTTTATGAGCTTGTTCTACAAACTCTCGCTCTTCTTCGGGACTTTCGCATAAATCTGCCAGAATTAACTGGTGTAATCCGAGGAGACTGTTCAGGGGCGATCGCAATTCGTGAGACGTTCTTGCTAAAAAACCGGATTTAAACAGACCCATTTGGGCTGCCATTTGATAAGCCAGCTTGGTTCGTTCGAGTTCCGCCTTTAAGGTTTCTAATTCCTCACTCATGCTTTATTTTTCCTTGATGACAATATTGCCTTGGCGGAGAATTTCCCATGCTTCCCCCGTCCATTTTGCCACAGTTGAGGGCAATCTACTGCCTACTGTAACATCGCAAGGGAGATCGCTACGGTGGAGAAGGAAAACATCGGGAAAGGCTTGGGCGATCGCGTTTGTCGTTTCTAAGGGAGATTCCCCGGAATGATTGGCGCTGGTTGTGGCTAATGCCCCAGTTTGACTCAAGATTTCTCGCGCCAGGGGAAGATCGGGGACACGAATACCAATGGTGGTGCGATCGCCAGGGTTAATGCCCTCGGGGACTAATTCAGAAGCGGGTAAAACCAAGGTTAACGCACCTGGCCAGTATTCCTGGGTTATCTGCTGCCAAATTGCTAATTCTGAGGGAGTTCCTTGGATGTAGGGTTGTAGATCGAGAAAATTGGCCGCCATTAAAATTAAGGGTTTTTCCAAGGAACGGTGTTTGAGGGCGAAAATAGCGGTGGCGCGATCGGGACGCACGGCTAAAGCCGGAACGGTATCCGTGGGAAAACTGACGACTTCTCCGGCTTTAGCGGCGGCAATAAGTTCATTTTGGCTAACTTTCATCGGCGATAAGCAAAGGCAAAGCGATCGATTTTGGCAAGGTCGGGAAAAATGCGAATATTCTGATAATTTCCTTGGTTTTCGAGAAGATGAGTGACAATTTCTGCTTGTCCGTCCATCATTTCGATCGCCCACAGCCCTCCAGAATGCAAATAATTGGGGGCAGTTGCCACTAAATGGCGAATGGCATCGAGGCCGTCATTTCCTCCATCTAAAGCGAGATGGGGTTCGTGTTGGCTGACTTCCGGCTCTAGTTCGGCAATTAAGGCAGAAGGAATATAAGGGGGATTGGAAATCATACCGCTTATTTTACCGACTAATGTGGTCAAAGGTTGCCACCAAGAACCGCGATAAAATTGGATTCGATGGGCAAAATTGAGATTCTGGGCGTTTTTTCGGGCAATTTCGAGGCTTTCTGCACTGAGATCGATGGCGTGAATTTGCGCTTTGGGCAAACATTCTGCTAGTCCCAAGGCGATCGCACCGCTTCCTGTCCCTAAGTCAACCCAATGTCCCTCAGCGAGTTGAGGGTTTTGCTGCACGACTTCGGCAACGCGATCGATGAGAATTTCTGTTTCTGGACGGGGAATGAGGACATCTGGGGAAACTTTCAAGGTGAAGTGTCGCCAGCTAACTTGTCCGGTGAGATGCTGTAGGGGGATGCGATCGCCAAGACGAAGCTGCCAAAGCCTTTCTAACTCTGACAGCGATATTTTTAACTCGATTTGCGATCGCGTTTTATAGGTTTCTAAATGGAGGGTCAAAGAATCCAAACCCGCCAATTCTCGCAATAGCCAATGAATCTCATGGGGGGGAAGATGTGCCGCGATCGCTTGCTGTTGGGCGCGTTTTTGCCATAACCACACTTCTTGACCCGAAATGACCATCCTACTCCCCCAATCTACGACTATCTTTGATTTTGCTGGCGCAGGGTGTTGATATACTCGAGGGAGGCTTGGGTAGGGATGAGAACGATTTTTTGCAGTTCTGCATTATCGTTCTGTTCTAAGGTTTGAATCACCCCTTCTAAAGGCACTGCTTGGATTTGTATAGTATTGGCAAGGGAAGGTTGTTGCTCTTTAAACCGTTCTACCATTTGCTCGATCCCTTCCTTCTCAAAAAAGAAGGGAATAACTTGTTCTTCATTTTGCTGAAGGGTTAAATAGCCACCTTCTGCACCAGCTTTAGCGATAAAGAGAGGAACACCTTGAAAATTTTCGGGGTTGAGTTGCTGTGCTAATTCTACTTGGCGATTGGTTGGCACGTAGGTGAAATTAACGCCTTCTTGTTGGTTATTGCGGCGATCGAGTTGATAGATGTCTCCTAAAGAAACAGGAATGATTTGCAATTTATTGCCCAAGCTGGGATTTTCCTGTTTGAGACGGGTAATAAATGCTTGGGCATCAATTGGATTGATAAAAACTCCGGCAACGCTTGGACTATCGGCATTAGGAGTGCTTTGAGCGTTTTGGGGAATTCTGGCCACTAAGGGCGCACCATTTTCATCGGCAACGGCAAACACGGGAATGCTTTTCAGACGCTCTACAATCTGTGTTTCGGTTAAAGCTAATGCTTTTAATGTTCCTGAGAACAAACTGCTTGAAAGGGTGATTCCCGCGACACTCAATGCTAAACACCAACGAACCAAAGATTTCATTTTCATTTTAATTGACCTTAAAACTCTACCGAACTTTTGCAACTAAGAACTACCTGGGATTTCCCGAACAGCAAACAAGCAAACTGTCAAGGGCGAAGCGATCGCACAACAGACTGTTTAAATCTTGCTCTAAAAATCTCGCTTCCCGATTAGGTTAACAATTTGTAAATTTTGTTAACCAATATACGGCAATTGTTAACAGTTGTAAATTCCTGAGACTGAAAGATTCTTGCAGGAGTTCCCCAGAAAGAGATAAATGATTCTGACGGGTGACTGATGACTGTAGCATGGGAAAGAGAAATAAAGTAGGACAGCGCGACGCGCAATGTTTGGCAATGAGGAGAGGGAAATGAGACTACAACTCCGCAAACCCATTTTAGTTGGCGGAATGGCCTTGTCGTTTGGACTGTGGTTGTTCTGGAGTATTCGCGATACAGCCCTAGAAATCGGCGAAGTTAGTTTGTTGGGTACGATCGCCATCGGGGGGAGTTTTTGGTGGCTAAAACATCAATTTGGCCAAAAAACGCCCCCCCTAATTTTTCCCGCTTCTCTGGGTCGAAAAGAGGTGGAAGCGGCGATCGCGAGTTTGGGCGATCGCCTCTCGATACTAAAAGCAGAAGATCCCGATCGCGATTGTAGCGATTTAGAAGTTCAATTGGATATCCTTCCCAAACGCTTAGAGCGACAGGAGGTCAATATTGCGATCGCTGGGGCAAAATTAGCGGGAAAAACCTGCTTGCAGAAAATCCTCACCACATCGACTTGGGAAAATGTCACTTGGCAGGAAATCCCCACCCCTTCTCACCCCTTAGAAAATTGGCAGGAAGACTGTTTACAGGCTGCTGATGCGGTCTTATGGTTGCTGACGGGGGATTTAACGGATTCAGAATTGCAGGTCTTAAAACGGCTCAGAAGTGTCAATCAGCGAATCTTGTTGCTGTTCAATAAAGGCGATCGCTATATTCCTGAAGAACGGGAAATGATATTACAACAGTTACACCAACATATTTTGGGGATTTTACCCGCAAAAGATGTCCTCTCGATTTTAGCGGCACCTGCCCCGATCCAAGTTCGCCAACATCAAATAGATGGGTCTTTAAAGGAGTGGACAGAATCACAAAACCCAGCCATACAAGCATTGCGCGATCGCCTCGAGGTTATTTTAAGCACAGAACGAGAACAATTAATCTGGGGGACAACCTGGCGAGAAGCGCAAACCCTACAACAGCAAATTAAAATAAGGCTCAATGATATTCGCCGCGATCGCGCTTTACCGATTGTCGAACAATATCAATGGATTGCTGCTGCAACTGCCTTTGCTAACCCTGTTGCGGCATTAGATTTATTAGCAACGGCGGCAATTAGCGCTCAAATGTTAATGGATTTAGGGGCAATTTATCAACAAAAATTATCTCTATCTGTTAGTAAAGATACAGCAGGGGCGATCGGGCAACTCATGGTTAAATTAGGTATCGTAGAACTCTCCACTCAAGCGATCGGGCATTTACTAAAAAGCAATGCGATTACTTTTGTTGCTGGAGGAACGATGCAGGGAATTAGCGCTGCTTATTTAACTCGCTTGGCTGGGTTGAGTTTAATTGCCTATTTCCAAGATTGTGCGATCGATTCAACGACGGAAGAAACACCTTTTAATTGGCAGAAATTAACCCAGAAACTCAAAGCAGTTTTTGAGCAAAATCAAAGAACAGAATTTCTGCAAGGTTTTGCCAAACAAACGATCGCGCTTTTCAGTTCTTAGCCATTAGGCGATCGAGGGAAAATTAGACTCCCATAGGGCAGAAAGTACCTACTTTAAATCCTAAGTTTTGAACTAATAAAAGTATGACAATTGCTCGTACAATTTGCTTGGGTTTTGTCGGTGTTATCCTGATAGGAACACTCTTATTAACCCTACCTATTTCCACTAGCGAAGGAACTTGGAATAGTCCTCTCGTAGCCCTTTTTACCTCTACCTCAGCCGTTTGCGTAACAGGATTGATCGTTGTAGATACGGGAACGCATTTCTCGGCGATCGGTGAGTTTTTGATTTTACTTTTAATTCAAATTGGGGGGTTGGGATATATGACCAGTACCACCTTTTTGATTTTAGTTTTACGGCGCAAATTCGACTTGAGGCAAAAATTTGCAATTCAAGAATCTTTCGATCGCCCTTTTGTCCACGGGAGTCGCAATTTAATGCGTTCGATCTTAGCAACAACTATACTATTTGAACTAACAGGGGCTTTTTTGACCCTAAAAACTTTCGCAGATGATTACGGATTTGGCCAAGGACTGTGGTTAGCCATTTTTCATAGTGTTAGTGCTTGGAACAATGCCGGGTTTAGTTTATTTTCCGATAGTTTAGTCGCTTATCGCGGCTCATGGACTATTAATTTAGTCATTCCTGCACTCATCATTTTGGGGGGAATTGGGTATCAAACCATTATTGAATTTTATATTTGGTGTACGAATCAATTTCAGAATCCTAAATCAAGATTTGTTTTTTCTCTCAACTTCAAAGTTGTTGTGAATACCACCGCGATCTTACTGATACTAGGAACTGTGGCCTTTCTCGCGATCGAATCAGTTAATTATGATACATTGGCCAGTCTTCCCATACAGGAGAAAATTTTGTCTGCTTGGTTTCAATCTGTCACGACTCGCACGGCAGGTTTTAATACTTTAGACTTTGGTACAATGACAGATGCGATGTTATTTATCATCATCGGCTTAATGGTTATCGGTGCGAGTCCAAGCGGTACGGGAGGAGGCATTAAAACCACAACCTTGAGAATTTTATTTAATTGTACCCGTTCGACATTGCGCGGCCATGAAGAAGTCGTTGTTTATGGACGCAAGATTGCCAGTTCGTTGATTTTAAAGGCGATCGCGGTAGTTTTTGGGTCGGGAATGACCATTGCGATCGTCACCTCTTTACTGGTTCTGATTGAAGGACAGAACTTTGAATTTATCAATCTTTTTTTTGAAGTCATTTCCGCTTTTGCTACCGTAGGAGTTTCCACGGGAATTACCGCAAATCTTTCGGGATGGGGACAATTGGTGATCATTCTTACCATGTTTATTGGCCGAGTTGGTATTTTGGTTTTAATGGCTGCTTTATTTGGCGATCCTCGCCCCAGTCAAGTAAAATATCCTGAAGAAAACTTATTGGTTGGCTAGATGGTCAATAAAGGACAAAAATCCGGTTGGAATTTGCGATCGCTGAATTTTATGGCGACGCTAACACGAGAAAATAAGCAGTTTGCCATTATCGGCTTGGGTCGTTTTGGGCGATCGGTGGCGGCCTCATTGCATAAAATGGGCAATGAAGTTTTGGGGGTGGACATTAATGAAAAATTAGTGGCACACGCCCTTAATGATAGCATTGCGACTCATGCAATCTGTTTGGATTCAACAGAACCCAGTGCTTTAAAAGAAGCTGGGATTTTTGAATTCGATACTGTTATTATTGGCATTGGCAACTATATTCAAGAAAGCATTATTACAACCCTGAATGTGAAGGAAGCTGGGGTATCTAAAGTCGTGGCAAAAGCCTCTACAGAAATTCATGGCAAACTCTTAGAAAAAGTGGGAGCCGATCGCGTTGTTTTCCCTGAATATGAAGCGGGGGAGGCCTTAGCTTATATGCTGACAAAACCCGCTATTCTCGATCGCTTCGATCTCGATCCCGATCACAGTATTGTCGAAGTTCTTATCCCCGCAGAATTTGAAGGTAAAACAATTACAGAACTGCAACTCCGCAGTCTTTATGGTTTAACAGTGCTGGCGATCGCTGAAGATGACAAGAATTTTGATATTAATCCTTTACCGAATCGTCGTCTTCATCAAGGCATGGCAATGGTAGTTTTAGGTAACAATAAAGATATTAAACGCTTACCCATTTAATTAATTATTGTAAAGGGAGTGTTATAGCTCCCATTTTTCCGCCTATCTTCCCAAATCAAGCATTTTCATTATCGATCGCTATTAATGCCTCAACATCATTACTACAAATTATGGGCAGATAAGTCGTTATTTTCTCAATATTCCAATTCCACCAAGCTATTTTTAAGAGTTTTTCAATGGTGCGATCGCCAAATCTTTGACGGATTGTTGTTGCCGGATTTCCCCCTACAATAGTATAAGGTGGGACATCTTTACTCACGGTTGAATTCGCCGCAATAACCGCCCCATCCCCCACATGAATTCCAGGCAAAATGGTTGCATTGTAACCAATCCAAACATCATTACCAACTATTGTATCTCCTTTATGCGGCCATGCTTCCGGTGCAGCAATTTCCCAACCCGTTTGAAAAATTGAGAAGGGATAGGTGCTAATTCCCGCGATTTGATGATTGCCTCCATTCATAATAAATTTAACATCAGAGGCGATCGCGCAAAATTTGCCGATAATTAATTTATCGCCAATAAAATCAAAATGATAGAGTACATTTTTCTCAAAGTTTTCTGGGTTTTCAAAATCATCGTAATAAGTATAATCGCCTACAATAATATTGGGGTTTTTGATGATATTTTTGAGATAGCATAGCCTGGTTACTCCAGGGATCGGAAAAGGCGTATCGGGAGAGGGACCGTGATTTTGAGATGACATAATTTAATTTAGTTTTAATTTAGTTTTGAATAGATAGATTTAAAGCAGATCGCGATCGCAACTCATCTAAAATATCCAAGAACAGGAAAGGCGATCGCATCACTGTATCTCAATCTGCAAACAAAATTGTAAATCCCTCTTGAGTAAAATGGCGATCGTGAGTCAAAATCTCTGTAATTCCGAGTTTCTTCATTGTTTGCATAGAGATACAATCTGTCAGACTATAGCCTTTATCAGTGCGATTTTGATAAAGTGTTAAGCCATTGACAAAAGATGAGCGAGTTTGAGCAATAACGGCAACGCGATCGCTATTCAAAATATCTTGAACGCGCCGAATCACTCCATTTTTCATATAAGCATCATAAGAAGAGAAAAAATTTAGCAATTCAGTTAATATTTCATCTGTTGTCACGAGATGAGTATTAATTAAAGTACGATTAAAGTCTTTAACTCTCTGATGCCATTCATCTCTTGGGTTAATGAGTGCATACCAGTAAAATGTATCTGCAAATACCTGTCTCATTACATTTTTTTTGGCGTTCCATAAATATAATAATCGTGTTTTTCTGCCCCATCTGTAGGAAGTTGAGCTAGAATTTCTTCAGGAATATTTTCGGTAAACTCTTCAAAAAGTTCCCAGATTGGGCGATCGCGTAATTCTTCTCCATCCATTTCCTCCATATTTTTAACATCGCTATCATTCTCAACTAAAATCTGTTCTCGTTTTTGTTTTGTCTTGACAAATTGCAAGAAATCTAGCACCTCCTTGATGAGATTATCTGGGGTACGTTCGATTTCTTGAAGGAGTTGCTCTTTTATAGGTGTCATAGTTCGATATTAATTTAAACAACTTTCCAATATTCTACCCAAAAGACCATGATGATGACATTATTTAATTCACTTTTGAATAGATAGATTTAAAGCCGATCGCAAGTTTTTTTGACGCGCTAATGCCTCCTGTTGTTGTCGGTTAGCGACTTCTGGAGATAAACCTACCCCCGCAGTAAGGCGATCGCTAAAACTCAACAAACGCAACCATAAAGCCGGATATTTTTTCTCCAACCAACCCTGCGATCGCTGCAACCATCCTGGCAACCAACCCTTAAAACAAAACCCTAAAATTGCTTCTAAAGTAAAGGTCAAATAACTGCCAATCCAACGGATAAAATCCTCTATACTGGATTGTTTCCAAATCCAAACAATTAATAAAGGATTCATCAAAGCAGCTTTAATAGCAAGGCGATTAAAGGTTAGCCAATTAAACTTATCCTTGATGAAAGTATCGGCAATTTCTGATGGTTCATTCGCCAATAAACCAAAGAATGTATTTAGCATCGCATTCACTCTTTGAGGAGGTAAAGTTTGGCCAGTGGGTACCATCATCCCCTTAGAAAAGAGCCAGGTTACAGCAATATTGCTCTGATAGGCGCGAATTTGGTTTAAATGTTGTTTTTCGAGTAAATCGTGTTTTAACGCCGTATGCAGGAGATTTGTTATGCGCCCTAAATTCCTCACTAAAGAACCAAACCCAGTAAACACGAGGGGAGATTGTAGAGAAGCTGCATCTCCAATGGCGAGGAGGCGATCGAAAGCCACGACGCGATCGCCACTTCCGATGCTAAAATGCCCTGGGATATAACCAAAAGTTGCTTTTTTCCAGACCAATTCATTCATGTTGCAACGGCGATACTCTGGTAGAATTGTAAAGAAATCTTCATACATTTCTAATAAAGAACCAGGGTTATCGGGATGTATTTGGTGGTAGTGAAAGAGATAAACCGTTAATTCTTCATCCTCTCCCGGAAATAATTCCCAAATCAATTGTCGTCCTCGAGAAATATCCCCATGAGAGTTGAGAACATCTCCATAAGTTGAATCCCAAACCCCCGGTGCAAAACCCTTTTCAATAACAGCCCCTACCGTCGGACAAACACTATCAAAAGCCCGTCCATTACTGAGTTGCCAGGCAATAGGAGAAGCGGTTCCCATCGCATCCATTAATAAGCGTCCTGTTGCTTGTCTTTCCTTTCCAGTTCCGAGTTTTTTTAACTGTACTGTCACATTATTTTTACCAATATTAGCACGCACAAACTCAGTTTCGTCCCAAATTTCTCCCCCAGCCGCCTTTAATTTTTCTCCGCAGAGATGTAAGAGTCTGTCAGAGGCGATCGCAATATTCAAAACTGTTGGCGTATGCAATACTTTTGACTTGAGATGCGGGGGATTATTGCCATCAAAAAACTTATTAAATCCATCTTGATATTCTCGTGCAATGACAGATTCAAATTCCTCGACGGTAAATAAACCCAAATCGATTAAACTTTGAAATTCTCCCCGAGAAATATTCCACTCGCGATTCATACGTCCAAAAGCCAAACGTTCCACCAAAAGGACACGATAGCCTAATCGTGCCATTACTGCGGCATGAATGACCCCTAAAGCACCGCCAATATAGATCAGGTCATATTCCGATTTTTGGTTGTCTTTTTGCTCATTTTCTGGAAAGATAACTTGTGGAGGTTGTTGGGGATTTTCAACACTTTCTCGCCAGCGTTTTTCCCACCAATAAGCACGGTTTAGGTCTGCTTCTCCTCGGGGCATTTTTTGGAAAAAATGCACGGTTTGAGGATAATGAGGTGCGAGTGCCTCAAAAATAGACTGTTGAGATAAATCTATTTCTGGGAATTGGTGATATTGTTGGGGAAAGCGTTTTCTTATCTCGGTTTGTAGCTGCTGTTGTAATTGAGATTCTAAAGGAACAGATTTCTCTCCCCAGCGAAAGACCTTTAAATAGGTGGTACGCTGAAGGCTCCAAGTAAAAATTGATAGTTCGCTTTCGGGAATTGAGGAAAGGTGTGATGAAGCAGTTTTGACGGTATTTTTGTTGAATTGCAGGCGAATTCCCTTGGGGGTTATTATCTTTTTTCCGAGACGGGGTTGCCATTCTTCTTGCAACCAGCGACAAACTTTTGCAGAGTCGGCGATCGGAATTTCTAAATATAAAAGTTCTCGCATTATTTTTGATGGGGAATTGAATTGAGAGGAAATACAGAGTTAAGTTACGGCCAATTTAAGCTACACTGTCGGACACCTATTCTTAAAACTCTTTAATAAACTTAACATTTTAAGCAACCTTTACAACGCGATCGCATTATGAATGATTCCATCCCCGATAGTCCAGAAGAAATCATGGCTTTGCAGAAACGTCCTCTCAACGAAGAGTTAATTGCTACGGCGATCGCGGGAGTGGTCAAGGTTGCTCGAAAGCAGGGACAAACTTTAGACGATCTTACCAAGGAAGTGTTACGCGATCGCGGGGTTCTCGATCGCCCTCAACGGCGATGGTTAAGTGAGTTAGTGATGCAAGCATGGGAAGGCATTCCTCTGTGAAAATCTTATCAAGGGTTACTCATTAAATGATGGGCATATCCCAATCCGTCAGGGAATTTGATTCCCTGGCGGATCTGGCTATACTCGTCATTTTCAGCATGACAGACCACATAGGTTGCGATCGCGCGGTCTTGATTCAGCTAAAATAAAGCGAGATTTTCAAGCAAAAAGTCTGGAAGCAGGATTCATGTGGGCAAAAATTTGGCAGTGGTTGAAACAATTGTGGCATCGGTGGTTTGCTGGAGGGACTCCTCAGCCAGTGGTTTTAACGCCCCCACAACCCTCAAAGCGCGATAATGCGGAATACGAGAGCATTTTCATGGGGTTATTGGACGAGGTGAATACGGGAAGGACGCGAGGAGAGTTGAAGTTCTTTATTGCTAAAAATAAGGTGCGAGATGAGGAGTTGACAATATGGTTGCAAGGGTTTGCGAGGGAGTTACAGGAGGAGTCGCGGACGGCGGAATTAAGGGAGAGGCTAAAGCGTTTAGGGCGGTTGGATATCGGTCGGGTGAGTCGCGAAGCGGGTCGGATAGTGCGAGAATGGGAGGAGAGTCGGGGCAATGTTTCAGAGGGTCTGGAAGCCTTAGTGCAGGTCATCCCAGAGGGTCAGAGTAATCCTCCTGTAACGGTTCCAAATCCTCCAGAAAATCCGCAAACAGCAAGCAATTTAGAAACGCCTCAAGACATCAATCCTGAAGCAAAGACTTTGTTCAATCGCGGTGCAGATTTATACTATGCAGGGGATATTCGAGGGGCATTATCTTGTTGTGAACAAGCAATAGAAATCCAACCCAACTACCTCGATGCCTACAATGGTCGCGGTACTGCCCTAAATGAGATGGGAAGGAAGGAAGAAGCGATCGCGGACTTCAACAAAGCCCTAGAAATCCAACCCAACGACCACCATGCCTACACTGGTCGCGGTACTGCCCTAAGAGAGATGGGAAGGAAGGAAGAAGCGATCGCGGACTTCAACAAAGCCCTAGAAATCCAACCCAACGACCACCATGCCTACAATGGTCGCGGTAATGCCCTAAATGACATGGGAAGGCACGAAGAAGCGATCGCCGACTACAACAAAGCCCTAGAAATCCAACCCAACTTCCACATTGCCTACAATAATCGCGGTTTTGCCCTAAAAGACATGGGAAGGTACGAAGAAGCGATCGCCGACTACAATAAAGCCCTTGATATTAAAATCGACTTTTGGGAAGCATACGGAAATCGAGGTTGGGCAATCTTTAACTCTCGCGGCTATGAAGCAGCCCTTGAAAGTTGGGATGAGGGATTAAGTCATCTCGATACGGAGCATGACCCCTTCGGTTGTGCTAGGTTACAGCAATTCAAAGGTGATGCCCACTACCGCCACGGCAAAAACCAATTTCATTACTTTGAATGTTTCCCTAAAGCTGTTTACAGTTATCTCACCGCCCTCAATCTCCTCCCAGATGACCTCAGATTCCTCGAAACATCCCTCGCAATCATCCAAGACCTAATCATCGTTTACCGCGCCCTGGGAGAGCTAGAAAGCGCCGCAGAATGGGAACTGAAAGCCATCACCCAACTAGATCGCCTCCTCCGCACACTTCCCCACCCTGCCCACAGACTCCGCATTGCCCGCAAATTCAACAGTTTCTATCAATTAAAATGCGACAGACTCGCCCAATCTCGCAACCCCGCAGATCATTGGTTAGCCCTCGCAGAAGCGGAAAAATGGAAAAACCTAAGTTTGCGCTGGCTGCGGGAGGGCTGGATCGACCCCGAAACTGCCACGGAAACCCACCCTCAAGCCTTCCCCTTCCCCAACGACGCAACAGCCGTATTATATTGGCATCTCAGCCCTTGTAACCTCACCCTCTTTCTCCTCATCCCCCACCGCGATCCCGTCATTTTCACCCATCCCGTCGATCCCCCTGGCAAAACCGCCGCCGATGAAAATATAAGTGAGTGGCTAAAAAACTGGAAACAAACCTACAACAACAGCCGCAAAGAGAAAAAAGAGGATAATTCCTCTCCACAATGGGAAACAGACCTCCCTTCTCACCTGCAAACCCTCCAGCAACTCCTGCAAATCGAGACAATTCTCTCCACCCTAAAAACCAGTGAAACCCCCATCAAAAATATCATCCTCATTCCCCATCGAGACTTGCACCTGTTACCCCTGCACGCTTTATTTCCCACCTCAGTAGATGCCGATTTTATTTTCACCTATCTTCCCAGCCTAGAAATTGCCCAGAATTTAATCGCGAAAAAGACAACAAAACCCGCATCTTTTTCCTTCTTGGCCATTGAAAATCCCCAATCAGAAATAGACCTAACTTTTGCAGCAATGGCCGGAAGATTTATCGCCCATCTGTACAAGATTCTCCCCCATTCTCGCCTCATCAAAGAACAGGCCAGCAAAGAAAATATCCGCCAAAATTTACCCCAACTCGCCAATGTTCTCAACTTCATTGGCCACGGTAGTTATAGCCCGGAAAATCCTCTCGAATCTGCCTTATATTGTGCCGGAGATGAGCCGTTAACATGGCAAGAATTGTTTGCAGAAGAGACAAGAATCGAGCTTCCTGCTTATTTTCTCGTCTGTCTAGCCGCCTGCGAAACAGGACTCTCAGGAACAAGCAATTTTATTGATGAATTAGTTGGCTTTCCCAGTGGTTTTCTCTCTCGCAACACGACCTATATTTTATCAACTTTGTGGATCGTGAAGGAAGATTCTACTGGCATTTTAATGATGGAATTTTTTCGCTATCTCCAAGCGGGGAAAACTCCTCCAGAAGCCTTAAAACAAGCACAGGATTGGTTAAAAAATATCACCAATTCTCAGTTAGCACAATGGTACAGCGATCGCTCTGAGGAAGTCAAACAAGACGATATTACTCAATGGGACAATTTAAGTAGTCAGGCATCGACTTATCAACAAAATCCCGATTTTGTTCCTTACGAAAACCCCTATTTTTGGGCTGGCTTTGTGTTAACGGGACTACCTTAAAAGCATATCTCCTGTAAAGTAGCATTCTCCAATTGCCAACAATTCCAGAAAAAAGATTATAATTGTAGCAAGCAAGGGCGCAAGCATTGCGCCAGCAAGCAAGGGGCGCAAGCATTGCGCCCCTACGCAATCAAAGGAAATCTTGTAAAACCATGCAACAACAAAGCGATCTGTCTATTTTTAGTGCCTTTATTCTCGCCCTTTCCCAATGCGATCGCGATCGCGAGGACACCCTGCGCCCTCAACTCAATGCGATCGCGAAACTTTTACCAGAAAACGTCGAAGAAGCAGCCAAAAAACTCCTCACTTTTTTGGTCGCAGATGAATCCTTGTATCTTGTTTATAAACCCTTTCGGGATGAGTTACAAGAACTCTATAAAGCCAACTCTCAAAAAGCCTGTATTTCTCCCAAAATCAATCAAAACCAAAACGATCCCATTCCCTTAGAAAACCATAATTTGAATCCTGGAGATTGGCAAAAAGTCAGTACATTGTATGCCTTGGAAAAAGATGAATCTTCCCGATGGAATTTACTCGCTGCGATTAAAAAAGTTTTCAGTTCTTCCCAACCCATTGCAGAAAGTCAAAGAGAATTTGCTAAACTGAAAGATGCCCCATGATATTATCGCGATCGCACTATGTTTTACTATTAACTAGGAAGCGAGATGTTCCCACTTTTACCATTAACTAGGGAGCGAGACGCTCCCACTTTTACCATTAACTAGGGAGCGAGACGCTCCCACTTTTACCATTAACTAGGGAGCGAGACGCTCCCACTACAATTTCGAGACATTATTTCTGATGAGTGAATTGATTTATCCTCATGTTTTACTATTAAGTTACTACTCAAATGGCGATCGCCAATATCCCCCCAACCCGAAAATTGATGACCTAAGCTCTTTAATTAGTCTTGACAAATATGAAGTGAAAGGCTATAGAATTAAACAGTCTTTGCACAATATCAATAGTCTCTTTCTGATCTGCGCTCTCCAAACAGAAGAAATACCTCCCGATTACGATCGCTTCTACACCCTAACCAAACAACTCCTAACAGCCCGAGAATTAGAAGAAAAAGCCGAGAAAAACACTGGAAAAATCGGTCAAAAAATTGGTCAAACTCTAATTTTAATCGGCTATTTGCCTCCTTTTGTAACGTTTAATCAAGAAAATTGCCAAAAAGCCGCTCAATCTGCTTATGAAAATTTAGGACAGATAAAAGCACAAACTTGGTCTAGTCCCCAAAAAGCAGAAAAATTCGGCGCACAAGTATTCTCACTGGGAGAAACCCCGATCGCCTCCCAGACAGACTCTGAAAAAATAGAGCATATTCTAATTTTCATCTACCGCGATCGCACGGCGATCGATGCGATCGGCAATTACTATCAAGATTGGCTAAAATTGTATTGCTATCGCCATCTTATCGTTTCCAGTTATCGAGAAACTCGGGCAATCAAAGCCGATATTAAAAACTATTATTCTCCTGCTCTTGTATTTATCGAGAATCCCAATTCTCCTAAAGCTCTCATTGAGTGTACCTTAGAACAACTCGAAAAAGCAATCTCAAAAAGTGCGCGGCAATCTTCCCAATATACCGAAGGAATCAGCAACCTAGAAACCCAAAAAGCTGCCATTGAAACCAACCTCTATAACTACACGCAACAATTAAAAAAATTCAGCGAAACCGATGAATTTAGCGAAACAGTCAACCGACACTATCTCCCGCAAATCCAACAAGATATTACTACTTTAACTCCTGGTTTAAGATTGCATGAAACTTGGGTCAATACCCTGCGAGGAATGGTAGAAATTCAACGCGCAAAAAGCGATCGCGATATTGAAGCGTCGATCGGTGCAGCCGGGGTTGGTGCAGGTGTTTCTTCTGCGGTGGCTTCTGCGACTTCTGCACTGGTTAAAGACTTTGAAACTGATTGGAGTCCCGCGCAAAATTTGACCGTAGTTTTAAGCGTTAGTTTACTCTGTGGATTAGGTTTAGGAATCTTAACCTTTTATCTCCTGAAAAAGCTGCGATCGCCTTGAAATTGGACTTTGGACAAAGGGAGAAAGAAAGTCATAATTTCAGGGTGCAATGCCTTGCACCCCTACCCCAGAAATCCAACTGTAGGGACGTTGCTTGCAACGTCCCTACAGTTTTTGGATTGTTTAACCGGATTTGATATTATCCTTTAGAAATCTCCCAGAAGGGAATATTCTGACTGGCATCCATTTGCACACCTTCTACACCGTTTTGGACAAAAAGAAATTCTTTATTTTGCCAGATAGGAATATAAGGTACATCTTCGGCAAGAATTTCTTGTAATTCTTTAAAGATTGCTTTGCGTTTGACAGGATCGGTTTCTTGGCGTTGTTCGTCGATGAGTTTGTTGGCGCGATCGCTATAATAAAAAGAGCCTTGGGTTTGGGAACCGCCTTCAGAACAACCTCCCTCTACAGAGCCTTTCTCGCAACTTAAAAAGGGTTGTATGTAGTTATCTGCATCCAGAAAATCGGGATACCAAAAGACCATTGTTGCTGGATAAATTCCTTCTTTCACATTCTTAAAGAAGGTAGCACCATCAACAGTTTCTGGTTCAATTTTTAAGACTCCTTCTAATTCTTGTTCGGCAAAGGCTTGTAAAGTTTGGACAGCGAGGGTGCGACTATTAGATGAAGCGGGAAACCAAATGGGAACGATCGCCGGATTATCCGCAGAGTAACCGGCTTTTTCTAAGAGTTCTTTGGCTTTATCAACATTGGCATCTCCATAAACTTTCTCAAAGATGGGTTCGTAAACATCAAAGGAAGTAGGAATTAAACTATATAGTTCATCTGCTTGACCTTGAAGAACTCTTTCATTAATAAGTTTGCGATTAACAATTGAGGCGATCGCTTGGCGAACTTCTAATTTATCTAAAGGTTCTTGGTTGCGGTTTAAAGAGATGAAACTAACGGCAGTTCCAGGGGCTTCGATAACTTGTAATTTGTCTTCCTTTGTATCTTCTAAAAGGTTAGCAATTTGGTCAGGATCGAGAGATTGAGAGGCTATATCAACCACTTGAGTGCGGACGGCATTGAAAAGATTGGCGGAGTTATCATTATAAATTTGGATATCTACGCCTTTATTTTTCGGTTTTTCTCCCCAGTATTGTTTAAAAACATCAAGGCGAATGGTATCGCTATTGAATTCTGTGAGGGTATAGGGACCCGATCCAATTAGTTCATTGGGATTAAATTTTCCTTCTCCAATTTCGTAGGCTTCAGGAGAAACTGCACAGGTACCAGAAAAGCCTAATAAAGCTGGAAAAGCAGCAAAGGGTTTTTTCAGTTTAACGATTAAAGTTGTCTCGTCAGTAACCTCGATCGCCTCAACGATATCTGCGAGAAGAAAGGAAGGTTTTCCGCCATTTGTAATAAAGCGATCGAGGGAAAATTTCATCGCTTCGGCATTAAAAGGAGTGTTGTCGTGAAAGGTGACATCATCCCGCAAAGAAATGGTGTAGGTTAACCCATCTTCGCTAACTTCTGGCATTTCTGTGGCGAGAAGGGGTTTTAAATCCGTAGTACCGGGTTCGTAAGCGTAGAGGGTTTGACAAACATTATAAATGATGGCAGATCCAGCAATTTCATAACTGTCAGCAGGATCGAGAGTCCTGGGTTTATCGGTGGTGCCGAGGGTGACGCGATCGCCTCGGGCAGTTGTGGTAGAAGCGGGATTTTCTTGGGAATTAGGGGTTGTGGTATTACAACCGACAACCAGGAAAAAACAGAGGAAAAATAAACTGAAGAAGCGTCCCAAGGGAGTTATTCTGAGAAGTTTTTGTTGCATAATTTGGGGTTTAAATTACGGACTTTGGATCTACGGATTCTACAGGGTATAGATAGAAACTTAAGATACTGCGATCGGATTGCTTTAATTGTAATGCCAAAAGGGAATCCTGAGAGAGAATTTTGCGATCGCGAAATTTCGGAAAGTTGAGGACTCCAAGCGAGATTTTTCAATGGTCTAACTCCGCCATTAATTCTGCGATAGAACCCCGATATACTTGACCGCATTCGTACTCTTTTTCTGCTTCTCTAACTTCTTGTACTAATGTTTCTCGTTTTTTCTGTTTAATGCGGTGTTGTACAAGCTCGACTAAAACCGCTTGTTCTTCGATGGAAAGTTTTTCAACCATTTCGATCGCCTGTTGAAGCTGGGAAGTTTTTATTGTTTGTAACATTTTGTTTAGTCGAGAAGGTTACGGAATTATTGGTATTATACATTTTCTTCCTTATTTTCTATAATGAATAGTCCTGAGAATTGACCATCCTCTTTTTTTGAGGCGTTTCTGGGCGCGATCGCCATCCAATGTCGCTAAATAATTGGGGGGTTCCCAGGGATGAATTAGGGGATAATCTGCGGGATAGAGTAAGGGTCGCCAAAAGCCTTTCCAGAGCCGAAAAATACGGTAGCCGCAAGATTCTAAAAACTCGGAGGCAGGAGTGGGATAACCGTGATGGGATTCAAAGAAAATATCGCGGATTTGTTGGGATTTGAGTGTTTTTTCTGCACCTTGAAAGGCGGAAAATTCGTGTCCTTCGATATCAATTTTTAAAACTCCTATTTTTAGGTTGCGATCGAGAATATTATCTAATTGATTTAAGTTCACTTCATAAACATTTAAGGTCTCGTCAGTATTTACAGATTCTTTATTTTCCACGATCGCCGCTTCTCCACGATTATAAGTGGGTAATCTTAACAGTCCCGTTCCAGTTTTATTCGATAGCGCTACTTTTTTAAGTTCAATGGGATTCCAGCCTTTTAAATCCTGCCAAGTTTGAATATTAAACTCTAATTCTTCGTATATTCCAGGACAGGGTTCAAAGGCAATTACTCGGCCAGACTTTCCGACTCTTTCTGCCATAATTTCTGTCATATAACCAATATTTGCGCCAATATCGATCGCCGTTTCTCCTAGGTCAATAAATCGCCAGATTGCTTCGCTTAGGGCTAAGTCATAAACTCCCATGATCCACAAAGACCATTCGACTTTATCATCGGGATGAGGACGAATGCGAAAGGGAGTTCCCCAGGGTAATTTGATGTCTTTAAATTCATAAAGAGATTGTTCGGGAGGACGACGAAGACGGCGATAAATTTGAATGGGTTGTAGAAAGTATTCGGGACGATTTAACTGATAGTTGATAGCGTTGAGCATTTTTATAGTTGATAGTTATTTATTGTTCATTATAAAACTAATTGCCTTTTTTTGCGCTTTAATATTCTCTTGGGGCGACCATTTTTCCATGCGTTTTTTAGCATTTTTTCCCATCTTTTTTAATTTTTCCTTCTGTGGTACAATCAATTGTAGAGTGGCGCATAGTTTGTCAATATTGCCCCAAGGGTAAATATATCCAGTCTTTCCGGGTTCAATTAATTCTCTCGCACCCACGCGATCGCTAACGATCGCCCCGCATTCGCACAACATCGCTTCATTCACGACAACCCCAAAGGGTTCGTATTCCGAGCAGAGACAAAGCAGATCCGCCGCTTTATATACCGCAGGCAGTTGACTTTGATTTAGAAAGCCCAAGAACTTGACCCGATCGCCTAATTCCAGTTCTTTTGTTCTTGCTTCGAGTTGCGATCGCATTGCCCCATCTCCCACATACAACAAATAACTATTGGGGACATTCGCCCTTGCAAACGCTTCGAGAATGTCTTGAGGACGCTTCCACGGTTGCAATTTAGCACAAAAGACGAGGATAGTGGCATCGAGAGGAATTTGCCATTCTTGGCGAACTTGGGCGCGATCGACTCCGGCGGCTTGTGCTAACCACCAATCATTATCGGCTACAAAAGGAGTAATAAAAATGCGTTCCTCGGGAATTTCCAAACTGGCGATCGTTTGCTTGCCAAAACGAGTTGAAACTAAAATTGCATCGCCGAGATGGTAAATTTTAGGTAAGAGAAAAGGTTTAATTTTTGCCTTCCACGATCTGCCACTTCGCGAAGATAAACTACTTGTATCCGTACTAAAAATAAAGCCTTTTCCCTGTAGTTTTGCCGCCAATGCCGTCAGCCAAAAACTAGCATAAGCATAGCCGGTATAAACAATAATAACATCGCTTGCTTGGACGAGTTTCATTAATTGAGGGTTAACCAGTCCAAAAAATTTGCTTAGTCCAGGCTGAGGAGAAATATTGGGAACGTGGGTCCAAGGGTATCCTTCTAATAAAGGAACATCCCAAGTTACTTCCGTGGCAAAATCGCGATCGCGGTAAGATTCTGCCCCTTCTAAAGAACAATAAGCAACCTGAAAATCCCATTGTTGTTTAACCATTAACCGAAATAGAGGGATAATGTAAGGAATGGGATGAGAAACAACAATAAGAATGCGATAAGGAGGAGGATTATTAGCAGAGTTCATCTATAATTTTATCTTTGGTTCTTTGCATATTGTATATTTTTTTGGCTTTTTGTCCCATGAAAAAAATAGTTAAAGTTAAACCCAATTCTAAACGGCAAGAAATTATCGAACAACCCGATGGCAGTTTATTAGTTTATCTCAAATCTCCTCCTGTGGATGGCAAGGGGAATCAAGAGTTAATTAAGATATTAGCAAAACAGTACGGAGTTGCGCGATCGCAGGTGACGATTAAAAGCGGTTTATCTGCAAAAAATAAATTAGTAGAAATTTTATTGACTTAAATTCTCAACTATAAGATAAAATGGAGAGAATTTCCAGATTGTGGAGTTTTATCTCATGCAAGGAATGACTGTTAAAGACCTAGACAAGATTCAAACGAACCTATGCCAAGCAGGGTATGATTACCAACTCGAACTCGAAGACGGAAAAATTATCGTTATGGGTCCTTCTGATATTACCTCAAGTGAAATCGGCATTCGCTTCAGCGCCTTTTTGTTTCTTTGGGTAAATCCTCGTCGTCTTGGACGCATTTTTGATTCATCTGGAGGCTTTATTTTACCCGATACTAATATTAAGGCACCCGATGTTTCCTTTGTCAAAGCAGAAAGATTGCGAAAAAATGTGCGCTATTTTGGCGAACTGGTTCCCGATCTTGTTGTAGAAATTAAATCTCAAAGCGACACCCTAAAACCTCTGAGAGAAAAAATTCAAATGTTTCTGTTAATGGGTGCAACAGTGGGTATTCTTATCGATCCCGATCGCCAAACCGTGACGGTAAATCGCCCCAATAGCGACCCTCTTTTACTACAAAATGGAGATATTTTAACTATTCCAGAATTATTTCCAGGTTGGGAAGTCGCGATCGCCGAACTTTGGCCTCCCGAGTTTGATTAAATCGAGAAATAAGATTATTCCTCTTCATTAGAAGATGCGATATTCACAATATTCTCAATATATTGGGCATCCATTAAAAAAGCACCCCGAGTAAATCTTACCGCCCAATAACCCCCAGGACGGCGATCGCGCACCGTCCCTTCTTCTCCCACCTTAACCACATCAGGAGGACGCAGCATCGGCATCGGTTCCGCAGTTTTAAAATACGGAGGTTGTGCGACTAAACGCACTTTTGCCCCTATTTGAAACTCTTGTTCACTCATTACTAATTACCAATTATGGAACCTGCCAAATTCTGCCATGATATTTCTCCACATCTGCATAAGGATCGACGGGAGGATGGTCATGATTATGATCGTGATTATGATTATGATCGTGACCGTGGTTATGATGATGATGTCCAGTTTCCGACCCATCCACCGCAGCTAAACGGAACTTGCACATTTCACAATTCATCTGTACCTGACCGAGTTGTGTTTCAATTTCCCGTTCTCGTAATATTTGCAAAAGATGGGGATGAATGCCCATTTCTGGTAAACAAGTTATCTCAATATCGGGGTTTTGTTCCTGTTGTTGTGCTGAAATATGGAAAATTTTCTCCATTAATACCCCAGTAAACAAGAAATAGGGTAACACGATGATGCGCTGGGGATTGTAAAGGCGGGCGCGGTTAAAGCCTTCTTCTAAACGAGGGTGAGTAATGCCGATAAAACAAGTTTCTACGGTTTTATATCCGCTTCCTTCCCATAGCATCCGCGCCATTTTGAAGACATCCCCATTAGCATCGGGATCGCTAGAACCTCGTCCTACAAATAATAGTACGGTTTGCGATCGCGGAATTTGCTGGGGATTTTTTTCTGGGCGATCGCACTCAGCCAAGCGTTTTTGCCAAAGGTCAAAAATACCAGGAGAGATGCCAAAATGTCGCCCGTAGTGGAATTTTAACTGGGGATGGCGCGATCGGGCGCGATCTAACTCATTGGTAACATCAAATTTGTTGTGACGTGCTGCAAAGAGGAGAATGGGAACCGCCGACAGTTCGGAGTAACCCCGTTCGATGCAATAATCAACTCCATCTTGAATACTTGGGGTCGTCAGTTCTAAAAAACAAGGAATCACGGGACGAGAAGGATCGATCGCTTCGTAGGCTTTGGCAAAATCAATAAAGGTTTGTCGTCCTCCTTCGTTTCGAGTACCATGACCGATCGCCAGCAGGGGGCGTTGTAGGGGTAATGAGGGGAAGGTCAAAGAAGTTAGAGGCGTTTCCAACATTCAATTTAAACATTTTTGGGCAAGGTGCTTTGCTATCTTATCGGCTTCCTTCTCAAAAGGAAATGCAGGCTAGGGGGATAATTTCAGTCACCGGCGATCGTTTATCACTGGTTAAACTTGTTAACTTGGGGCGCAACTACTCATGACGCGGCGAATACTGGGAGACCATTTTGCAGGGTCTTTAGCGTTGGCGGTAAAACTGGACATATCCTCATTGCTGACGCTATCCTGTTTGAAGCCATTGAGGACGCATCGACAGATTCTTTCTTTTTGTTCTGGGGTGAATTGAGAATTATTGAAGGAAGCGATACAACTTCTCAGGAAAATTCTTTCTCCATTTTCGGTAAAGTCTGCCGATCGCGCTAGGGGAGAAAAGGAAATTGCGGCGATCGCGGCGATGGCTAAAGAAGATGCAAAAATAGGGGGGATTTTGGGTTGAATGTCAAGCATGATCGGTGTAAAAATTTAGTGTTAAAACGGTTTATGATTTTAAGACGATGGGGAAGGCATTAAAGTTGCTGCTAATTGTAGGGCTTCTTCTGGAGTGCTTATTTTGCCGTTAATACGGGCGAGTTGCAGTTGGGTCAGGAGTGTGCCGATCGCGCGGGAAGGTCGCAACCCTAAATGATGAATCAAATCGTTTCCTGTCACTAAAGGGGTCGGATGTGCTACTTGATTATTGGGGTCGAGATAGGCATTCACTAAGGGCGCGATCGCATTGGTGGCTTGGGTTTCTTGTAAAACATCGCGACAGGCAACCACTGCCACCCCAAATACGGCTAAAGCAGGAAAAACATCCCCCACCTCCTGAAAGAAAAAATACTGCGTTTCTAGGCTCATAGGTGCGTTGACGAGGGCGAGAATGGGGGGGAGATGTTGGAGAATAGTGAGAACAACGCGAATTTCTGCCCGAGAATAGGTTAGGGTTTCCAATTGCGATCGCGCTATTTTTACCTCTGGGGATACCAAGGAGGCTAATTTTGCCAAACTCAAACTCGAGGTGGTACTACCAATGGGACGATGTAATTCTGCTTCCAAATCTACCCAAATTTTCCCCAATAACCAGGCAGCATGGTCGATCTGGTCGATTTGTTTAATGCTGTCTTCTGTTGCATCTTCTAAAAATACTGACAGGATACCGTCCTCATAAGCCGCGTGCAACCAGCGATCGCCTTTGGCTTCTGCCAGTAAATAGTTTAACTCCTGGCGAACCCGTTCGGCGGATATTCTCGCAAGATTGGGGGCAAGTTGTCCGATCAAAGTGCGGGTTTTGGAGTCGATGGTAAAGTCAAGTTGGGCGGCTTGACGGTAAGCACGCAGGAGACGCAGGGGATCGTTTTCGAGGTTGACTTTGGCGATCGCGGTAATGACTTTCTTTTCTAGGTCTTTTCTACCTTTTAGGGGATCGATAAATTTTCTGGTGCGGGGGTTGTAGGCGATCGCATTGATACGAAAATCGCGCCGTTTTAAGTCTTCTTTTAAAGTCTTACCTTGTTGTTGAGCAAAATCCACGGTTCCTGACTCAAAGACTACTCGGGCAATTTGTCTCGTTTCATCCAAAATGACAAATCCAGCTTGATAATATCTAGCGATTCGTTGTGCCGTTTCTACGGCTTCTGAGGGCAATACGAGGTCTACATCAAAATAGGGATGTTTGCGCCCTAAAAGGGCATTACGCACGCATCCTCCCACGATATAGACGGGTTGGGGAAGTAGGGACAGGTCAAAGGGTAGATTTTCTGGAGATAGGGACGATAAATTCGGAGTTAAAGGCATGAGGATTTGGCAATATGTCCTGCGCTTTAATTCTCTATTTTACTTTATTCGGAGACCTAGGGGTTTGGAGACCAAACCCCTACGAACATCTTTCGTAAACTTTTTCGCCAGTGAGGAGGAGAAGATTCTAAAATAGAAGCGATTTTTTGACAAGAGAGAACTGAATAAACCGGACGTTTCGCAGCAGTAGGATATTCAGCCGTTGTAATAGGAATAACTCTCTCAATTTTTAGGGGAAAATTTAATTGTTGTGCTTCTTCAAAAATAGCAACCGCGAAATCGTACCAACTGGCAACACCACTATTACTATAATGATAAATACCGGTTAAATTTGGCGGGATTTGGGTGATAATATTCGCTAAATCTCCTGTCCAAGTTGGACTACCGATTTGATCTGCAACAACGCCAATTTCTGCTCTTGCTGCTCCTAATTTTAACATAGTTTTAACAAAATTTCCTTTCCCATACACGCCATAAACCCAACTGGTTCTCAAGATGAGAAAGCGACTACAGTTTTCTTGAATCTCTTTTTCTCCTGCTAGTTTAGAGGATCCGTAAACATTAATCGGATTAACGCGATCGCCTTCTTCATAAGGTGTATTTTTGTGTCCATCAAAAACATAATCTGTGGAAATATGCAGGAGAAAGGCATTGATTTTTTCTGCTTCTCTGGCGATAACTCGTAGTGCGCTTCCGTTAACTATTTCTGCAATCTGGCGATCGCTTTCGGCTTTATCAACGGCGGTATAAGCAGCACAGTTAATAATAACACTCGGTTGGTAAGCGGCGATCGCCTCTCGAAGGCTTTCGGGTTGGGTAAAATCACAGCGATCGCGGGCTAACGCAACGTAATTTTGTCCGGTTGACTGCAACTTTTTCTCAACTTCTTGTCCCAATTGTCCGGTATTACCGAATAAAAGAATCAATGAACTCATAAGTTTAAAAAATAAACAATATAATTTTCAACTTAAGTAAATAAATCTGCGTCTTTAAAAAGCATTCCTTGTTTATCTTTTTTTGATAAAATGGGATGTTCATCTATAGACCAATCTATTGCTAAGTCCCGATCGTTCCAGAAAAGACAACGTTCGTATTGTGGTGCATAATAATCAGTTGTTTTATAGAGAACTTCCGCAGATTCAGAAAGGACGAGAAAACCATGAGCAAATCCAATGGGAATCCATAATTGATGCCGATTTTCGGAACTAAGAACGCATCCCGTCCACTGTCCAAATGTAGATGAATATTGGCGCAGATCCACTGCAACATCAAAGATTTTTCCAGCAATAACTCGGACTAATTTACCTTGAGGTTGCTGAATTTGGTAATGAAGTCCTCTCAAAGTATGACGTAGCGATCGCGAATGATTATCCTGTACAAACCGAGGAGAAAGTCCTGTTAACTGCGTGAATTCTCGATGATTATAACTCTCATAAAAAAATCCCCGTTCGTCCTCAAATACTTTGGGGATAATTAACAATACATCGGCAATATTAGTGGGTTGAATTTTCATAAAAAATTGAGTTTAATTACAAAATGTTTCTTCTTCTTGTCGTAAAAAGCGAAGATCGGCAATATTCACCCAATTTTCTGCTTTTTGTTGTCCAGTTCGTACATTACCATGAACGACGAAAGGTTGAATTTCGATTCCTGCAAGATGGGCATCTTTGTTTAAATTCAGCAATCTTAATTTATAAGTATAACCGTGTAGTTGACCATCGGCAATTAGGGGAATTTTAAAATAGTCATCTTTATGAAATGTTTCGCGATCGCCCAAACGATAAGCAACTTTTAAGGTTTGCGGATAAATTGCGGGAGAAACTGCCAGATTAATAGAGAAATAGGAATAATCTGCCCAACATAAGTTTAAAGGTTGATTATACTCCAAACTGGGAGGTAATGATTCTACAAACCATTTTTGGGTTGGGAGAGTTTGAGTCTCGGGATTTTCTAAACCGGAGATTTTCCAAACATTGCGATCGCGCAGATCGAATTGAAAATCCTTGACGGTTTTAGCTGGAAATACAGGAGATAAGTCTGTATTAGAAGGAATAATCTCAATTTTTTCTTCTGCATCTATTTTTGGGTTTAAATTTAGATCGATAAAAGGATAACGATAAATCCCCACAGTGTCTAAGTTGTTCGTTTTTGCTTCAACTTGCAAATGTAAAGAGATAGTTTGACCCGCATATTCAGTTAAAGGAAGGTCGAGAGGATACCACGATTGGCGATCGCGTTGCAATGTTTTGACAATTATGTTGCTTTTTGGCGCATTTTCTGATTCGATTGCAATGGTAAAGGTAACGGGACTCGAACTCGAATTCTGGGAGGCGATCGCCGTCTTAAATTCTGCTTTTTGTGTATTTTCAGGAATGTTAAGCGTCCATATAATCTCGCTAGAAGCTGGAATGATTACATTCAAATGTTGATAATCTTGCCAAGAAGATGTAGTTTTGCCAAAATCTGAACTCCAGTAAATTAGATGGCGATCGGGACTGTCTTTAAAACGAACAGTATCTAAAATAAAGTCTCCTTGTAGAATGCGAGTCTGATGAGGAGAAAACACCGATAATTGATGTTTTTCTAAGGGTTCAGCTAATTTTTGAATAGCGGTAAAATCGCCATATCCTCCTTGAAATAAATGTTCTTCGCAATAAGTAGGTGCGGTTTTATAATTTTGCAAACAAGCTGCTGCTGCTGGGATTCTTGAAGATAAATAAAAGACTTTATCTCTATAAGTAATTCCAGACATTAAATAAAAATAGGTCAATAAAAAGAAAATAACTAAACTCCATATTTGAGCCGATCGCGCTGTAACAAAATGTTTTAAAATCTTATTTTTTACAATTGCACTTGAATTAGGATTGAGATAAAGAAGATAAGCCAACCCTAAAATTCCGAGCCAAAAACTCATAAAGGGAGTAACATACCAGGGTGCTAGATCGTCGCGAAAAGAGGTGATTTGCCAAATACTTAAAAGTCCAAAAGATAAAACCATTAATGCTGGAGTTGCAGGCTTTATAAATTTTGGCGATCGCCGAAACCAAATCAGTAGCAAAACCAGAAGCAGAAAAATAAAACCAATTGTCCCAGTTCCGTAAAAACCAATGCCGATTAAACTTTGTTTTCCCAACCCAAAGGGTAAACCAATTGCCTTAATTATAAGCGGAAAATTAAACAGATTTAAGACTTTACTATTGCCTCCTCTTCTAACTAATAAATGAAAAATGTAGGGAGATAAAGTAATTAAAGAAGTAATACTTAAAAAGAGATATTGAGATATCTTGCGATAACCCAATAAAAATAATCCTAAAAAAGAAACAGGTACAAACATAACCCCTACTCCCCAAGACCAAGCGGCTATAATTCCCCCTATTCCTACACTGATAATTCCTAGCCAGCGATGAAGATATCGCGTGAGTCCCCAAATTCCAAAACTAACCCCAAACCCAACAAACCCTAATGCAAGACTGGTTTCGCCAAAGGTAAAAATATTAATATGAACTGTCGAAAAGATCAAACAGGATAGTAATGGTAAAAGTAACCATTTAAGCCAAGAATTAGGCGATCGTCTCGTGAAAGAATTGTGCAGAAAAAAGAGTTGACAAATAAACAAAAAGATGCCAATATGAATTTCCCAATAAATATTCCAATGGGAAAAATAAGCAACGATAAAGCGAACAAATAAAGGGATAGCCATAATATGACTGCCGACAAAACTATCATTAAAAAGATTGGTAAAATTATAAGTCCCGCTCAAAAATTGGTCGATCGCAGAAGTATAATAAGATAAATCGTTAGAAACAACATTTGTACCTGTTGAGGAAACAATCCAGAGAATGTTGCCAATTGGCAGGAAAGTTAAGATAATAACCAGGCACGATGCGAGAAAATGAAGCAGTGTCTTTTTACGATCGCTGGGAAAATAGCTCAAATATCCCTCAGTCTCGATAAATTGTTTCAATTGTTGCAATTTTTTGTGTAGTTTACTCAGATTCATTACAGGAATGCAAAACCGGATAAAGGGAAAAATGCGATCGCTTCTATCCCATCCTCTCATCACACCGATCGCCTTAGCAAGTTTGATTTTATTTGTCTGTAGTAGTATACGACATGGACTGTTTCATTCAACAGCTTACGATCTCAGTCACTTCGATCAAGCCATTTATTTAATCAGTCAAGGAAAACCCGCGATCGTCTCTCTTATTGACTATCATTTTTTAGGCAGTCATGGGGATTGGATTTTATATTTATTAGCACTACCCTACAAAATTTATCCCGATGTTCATTGGTTATTTTTCATCCAAGCGATCGCGCTTTCTTGTGCTGCTTTACCTCTCTGGTACTTAGCAAAGGATGCAGGATTACAGGAAAAACAGAGTAGCGCGATCGTCTGGGTTTATCTTCTCTATCCTCTCATTTTTAATATCAATTTATTCGATTTTCATCCTTCCGTTTTAGCCATTCCGCTTATTTTTGGGGCAGTTTTAGCGGCGAGACGGGGTAAAATGAAATGGTTTATTCTTGCCATTATCTTAATTTTAGGTTGTCGTGCTGCTCTTTCTCTGACGATAATAGGAATGGGAGTCTGGTTATTTGTCTTCGAGAAGCGGCGAAAATGTGGCGCGATCGCCTTACTTTTGGGCATTTTTTGGTTAATCTTTGCAACTCAAGTCATTATCCCGACTTTTCGTCCTGAAGGGGTGGAAGCCTTGGGACGTTATGATACTTTTGGTGACTCCATTCCGGAAATTCTTCTTAATCTCTTTCTTAAACCCCATCTTGTTCTTAAATCTCTCTTCACCCCTGCTAATTTAGAATATCTCTTGTTGTTACTTGCACCGATTATTTGGGGACTTTCTTTTCTGCATTTACAACCGCTTATCGCTGCTATTCCAGATTTTGCCTTAAATTTACTCACGGATTATCCTCCCCACAAAGATTTACTCCATCAATACTCTATCCCCATTGTACCCTTCCTGATGCTTTGTTTGATTGCTTCGATCGCAGCAAAAAAAAGCTGGTTTCAACAGCCCAAAGGAATGATAATCTGGAGTTTAATTGGTTTTGTCAGTCTGGCTAAATTTGGTTATTTTGGCGGTCGCTATTTACAAACCTTGGGAACATGGCAAGCAACCCGAGAAGCAATTTCTCTCGTTCAAAATGAGACAAGTTTATTAACTTCTGCACAAATTGCGCCGCATTTGAGTCACCGTTCTCTGCTAAAATTAATTGTGGATAATGAGGAACGCGATCCGACTCAATTTGATTCGGTTTTGATTAATGTTCCCCATCCTGGTTGGAATAGTAACCCAGAATTGGCGGGCAGTTTTGTGGAACGTTTGAAAGCAGCACCAGGATTTACATTGAAGTATAATCGCGATGGCGTATTTTTGTTTGAGAAAAAAGAGTAATTGGGGGTCGGGTCAACAAGATATCTCGAAAAACTGTAAAATGAGTTAAGTATTGTTCACTGATAATTAATTTAGAATAATGGTTGATAAAGTCCAAAAAACAGAAGCCGAGTGGAAGCAGCAGCTTACCCCAGAACAATTTCAGGTCACTCGTAAAAAGGGAACAGAACGGGCATTTGCAGGAGAATATCACGATAACAAAAAATCGGGAATGTATAAGTGTATTTGTTGCGGGACAGAATTGTTTAGTTCTGAAACAAAGTACGATTCTGGGACGGGATGGCCGAGTTTTTATGCTCCCATTTCTGAGGAAAATGTTACCAATAAAAGCGATCGCAGTTTATTTATGACTCGAACTGAGGTTTTATGTTCGGTTTGCGATGCACATTTAGGCCATGTTTTTAATGACGGTCCAAAACCGACGGGTCAAAGGTATTGCATGAATTCTGCGGCTTTAGATTTCGTTGCAGAATAGAAAATAGGTGGGTGCATTTCAAAAATGTAAATCCGTGGAGTGGGCAGGGGAATTTCTCAACCTTTTTCGAGTTCTATTAGTATAACCTGCCCACCCTACCACCAACTTTTTTTTGCAAAACTTCAGTTAAAATAGAATGCACTATCATGAATATAAAACAATGGCAACATCAAGAAATTTCTGTCAATGATATTTTTCTATTTTTGGACTCCATTTTTTCCCTTTGGACTCTGCAATACACAAAATGCTTACGTTTTATCAACAAACAATCATCAGGAAACATCAACTAATTCTAATATTTTTTTAGCGACAGTTTCAGCGACAGGCATAACAGATAATCGATTTCCTCGCTTGACAACGAGGAGTTCATCTGCTAAGAAGTTTTCCTTAAGTTCAGTCAGAGAAATAAATCGTGGAAAGGTTTTGATAAATTCAAGTTCTACAGTTTGCCAGCGTGGATTTTCTGGGGTTGCTTTGGGATCGTAATGTTTATCATTGGGGTCGAATTGTGTGGGATCGATGACATTTTCACGAATAACTTTTGCTAATCCTACAATTCCAGGAGGTTTGGTATTGGAATGATAGAAAAATGCCCGATCGCCCGATCGCATTTGACGGAGAAAGTTGCGTGCTTGGTAATTTCGTACTCCATCCCAAATGGCTGCGCGATCGCGTTCTAGATCTTTAATACTATAATCCCTCGGTTCTGATTTTAAAAGCCAATAATTCATAATGATACACTAGATAAAGTTATCGATTAAAATTTCATCAATTTTGCCTCTTTTTGCTCCTTTTGAGTTTATATTTCGTCTAGCTTTAACTCGATTAATATTGTATTTTTTATACAATTCATCAAAGAAGCTATTTTTTTTATCATAATTTCTTACATCAGAATTACTCTGGATAAATTTACAATTTGTTTCATTAATTTTATCACAAAACTCTTTGAGCCTGAATTGGTCAGAGTCACCAAAATTCTCTTTTGTATATGAAGTAAAAGAAGAAGTTGTTTTAATGGGTTTATAAGGTGGATCTAAATAAAAGAGAGTCTTTTTATCTACATATTGTAATGTCTGCTCAAAATCCCCATTTAAAATAATTGTTTTTTGTAAGCATTCATGAACAGACCAGATATTTTCTGCATCACAAATCTTTGGTTTGATATATTTACCAAAAGGAACATTAAATAAACCCTTACTATTCACTCTGTATAATCCATTAAAACAGGTTTTGTTAAGAAATACAAGCAAAGCAGTATTCTCGATATTATTATCTGTGTTTTTTTGATTAAATTCTTGCCGTTTTTCTAAGAAAAATTCATTCTTGCTATCAATGCTATTTAAACCATAATACTCTTTTTCAATCTCTTGTAAAGTATCTATCAATTTTTTTGGATCTATTTTAATTGTTTGATATGCTACTGTTAGATCGATATTAATATCATTTATGATTACTTTCTCTAAGTTAGGGAAAGTTTTAAGCATATAAAATAGTACAGATCCACCTCCAATAAAAGGTTCAATATACGTGAAAGGATCGTGACAGTAATTGAATTGCAAAGATAAAATAGATTGAATCTCAGGAAGAAGTTGAGATTTTCCTCCAGCCCATTTTAAAAAAGGTTTGGCTTTTATTGTTTCGGAATAAGTTGTAGTCATTACATATTTTTAACTATCCCCCGTCATTATAAGCGATAATAGCCTCCAATTTCTCTAGATCGAGAAATACCGCATCCTTCTCATGATAGAGACGAGAGAGAAAGAACTCTATCAATTGAAGGATGCGCGACAGTAGGAATATTTTGTCTTATGGAAATAAAGAGGTAAATTTATGGGAAAATCAACACTAACAGGAACAGAATTGATTGATTGTGCTAAGGCAAATGCTATCTTGGGTATTGCCGTTGCTGCTTGTAATTGCGGTTATGAAGAAGATATCGATCGCTTCCTTGAAGCCCTGAAAAATGCTGGCAAGGAAATGGGTGTGAAAATTGAACAATTTGAGGATTTGATTACCGAAAAGCAACGCAATTTGAAAGTGCGATCGACTCGTATTTTACCCCATTGATATGCTTTTACACTACATTCTCTGATTTTCACAATCAATAAAAAGCTACTCATACGACTGATATTAAAAAAAGCTGGAAGACGGCGATCGCCGTCTTCCAGTTAGATTTTTAGTTTATTTGGACTGTTTTGTGCTATCACCTATTAGCTACCTCTGCGACTAGAAGAATGAGGATTAGGATGGGGATTAGGATGATCTCTTAATTTTCGATCTTCAGCCAGAAAAATTTCTGGATTATCTTTTGGAGAACCTTCCATAACCCCCCCCCTGGTATATCTTCTACTTTTCCTGTAGCTTTGACATCTCCCCGCTTTAAAAAGACGGGGATTCTGTGGTTAATCCACCGAAAGCGGGTTAAAACCGCGCTTGCTCCAAGCCTGTCAACAGACTCC
>NZ_JACSWA010000038.1 GCF_016888125.1 Spirulina sp. CCY15215 | reverse complement strand
TTTCTGACGTAGAAAGTCGAAAACAAGGTCTAAATCGAATCGCAATACGACCGATATAATCCCCTGCATATTTTCCTTTAGGAATTGAGGCTTTGACGATATCACCTGTTTGAAAACCTTGAAAGAACTTGGCTTTTGGTGCGTGTGCTTTAGGAAAACCGTATTTATCGGGACGGCATCGCTGTCTCGTTCCGTGTCCTTTAGCAGCAATTAAAAGCGGATTTTTAACCTCAACAATTAATTGTTCTGGTGTCGATT
>NZ_JACSWA010000379.1 GCF_016888125.1 Spirulina sp. CCY15215 | reverse complement strand
GTTGTTTAGTTAGATACAGTAATTGTCCTGTTAAAAGTGCAATACAAAAGCACCCTAATTAAACAACTCCAAGGCGATAACGAGACTAATATAAAGCCGTCCTATCAGGACGGGGTTTCTACCCATTTTTCTGATGAAACCCAAAATCATTGTTTGCGGCCTCGGTCAAACCGGTTATCGTATTTTTAGTCTGCTTCGACAGCAGGGTGCAGAGGTTATTGGTATTAGCGATCGCCCCATTCCAGGAGAACGTAGCGATCGCATTATCATTGGCGATCCGCGATTGACTGCAACTCTGATTGCGGCGGGAATTCGAGATGCACATACTTTAGTTCTGGCTAGTAGTGATGACGCGCTCAATTTAGAAAGCCTCACCCGCGCCCGCACTATTAATCCTAAAGTTCGCATTATTAATCGCATTTTCAATCATACTTTAGGGGAACATTTAGACCAAACTTTAACAGATCATGTGAGTCTCAGTTCTGCTAAACTTGCTGCGCCCATTTTTGCCTTTGCAGCTTTAGGAAATAAGGCGATCGGACAGTTAAAACTCTTCAATCAAACTTGGCCGATCCGCGAAGAAATTATTGATTCCGAACATCCTTGGTTGGGTCACAAGTTAAGCGAACTTTGGGAAAGTCGTTCGCGAATGTTAATTTATTACCTACCCGCAATGGGAGAATCGAATTTAATTGCGGCAATTTTAGAGGGTCAATTATTGCAAGTTGGCGATCGCATTATTGTCGGGACTCAACCGTTAGTGCGCTCATCTCAACGTTCTAAATTACATTCTAAAGCGCGATCGCTTCTCAAAACTTTTGCCAATTTACGAAAGTTTAAAGATTACGGTCGTCCGGTAGCTTTAGTTTCTCTGGCTTTATTAACAACTATTTTTTTAGCGACGCTGACTTATATTAGTGTTAACTTTAATATTTCTATCGCCGATGCAATTTATTTTTCTGTCGGCATGATTACAGGAGCCGGAGGGAAGGAAGAAGTCGCAGAAACAGCATCAGATACTATCAAAATCTTTACAGCAATTATGATGATTGTTGGGGCGGGAGTCATTGGTATTTGTTACGCTTTAATTAATGATTTTATCCTGGGTAGTCGCTTGCGACAATTTTGGGCTGTGACTCAAGTTCCCTCGCGAAATCATTATATTATTTGTGGTTTGGGTGGCGTAGGAATGCGAATTGCTCAACAATTAATCAGTCAAGGATATGATGTTGTTGCGATCGAAAGCGATCCCAACAATCGCTTTTTACATTCAGCAAAATCCCTTGGTATTCCTGTCATTATGGAAGAGGCAAATCTTGCCAGTACGCTCAAATCTGCCAATGTGGAAAAAGCGGCAGCACTATTAACAGTGACGAGTAATGACATGATCAATGTTGAAATTGCTTTATGTGCCAAAGCCTTACAACCTAAATTATCTGTTGTCGTCCGCAATCACGATCCACAATTTTCTTATTCTGTTCAACAAGTTTTTGAGTTTGAAACTGTTCTTTGTCCGATTGAATTAGCAACTCCTTCTTTTGCGGCGGCGGCATTGGGGGGGCGCATTTTAGGCAATGGTATGACTGACGATTTATTATGGATTGCTTTAGCGACATTAATTACTCCCAGTCATCCTTTCTATGGCAAAACAGTTAAAGAAGCCTCTCAAAATGCTGATTTTGTGCCGTTATATGTTGAATCCCAAGGCAGAAGCATTCACGGTTGGTTATTATTAGAAACTTCCTTAAAATCAAATGATGTTCTTTATTTAACAATGCCAGCAACGGAATTGGAACAATTATGGCGGGTTAATTCCTCTAAGATGGCTTCAATGGGATCGGAAACCCAAACATTTTATAGCAAGGAGAATAATTCACAATCCTTGGTAAATACCCAAACCAATTAAGATAATTCCGGTGGCAAATTCCAGGCGATCGCTACTAAATTGCACCTCACCATCCTTTTTGTACTTGAGTATTTATACTTGAAGAAAGAGCAAAAAAAGAGGGTGAATTAACTTCACCCTGCAAAAATCTAGGAAATGAGGAAGACTTGTTTTAGCGTACTGTGCCTTCTAATTGAGTCACTTCAATTGGTTTCATCAAGAACAGTTTTAAGAACTGTACGCCATTAGAAAGATAATGAGGCACTTTTTGCAAGAATTTAATCGGTGCAAAAGTATTGGAATTGGCAATTTCCGTTAGCTTCTCGTTGGTTTTAATGCAGGTTTCCAAAGACTCGTAAAAGGTAGGATTTTCTACATCAATCACGATGGGGAAAACTCGTCCTGCGGTATCATTGGTCTTATCGATCACGTACTTGTCGTATTCCCGCGCATCCAAGCCGATCGCGGCATAAAAGTCAGATCGTTGAACATCATTGAGGTACATGGTGGCGAAGACTGAAAGCAGGAAGAAACGACACCATAATTTCGCTTTCCAATCATTGAGGATATCCGGTTGCGCCCGCATAATGGCATCGAAGAAGTCTCCGTGACGATTTTCGTCTTGACACCAGTTTTCAAAGAAGCGGAAAATCGGATAAATGCGATCTTCAGGATGCTGCTCTAAGTGACGGTAAATTGTGATGTAGCGCCAATAACCAATTTTCTCGGAGAGATAAGTAGCGTAGAAAATAAACTTAGGTTGGAAGAAGGTATATTTACGACTCTTTGTGAGAAATCCTAAGTCAAGAGAGAGATTAAAATCGCTCATGGCTTTGTTTAAAAAGCCTGCATGACGCGCTTCATCTCGAGACATGAGGTTAAAGCATTCTGCTAAGACGGGGTTTTTTCCTTTTAAGCGCCGTCCTAATTCTTTGTAAAGTAAGAAACCGGAAAATTCTGCGGTACAAGAACGCTCTAAAAACTCGACAAATACGCGACGTTTATCGCCAGTAATACTATCCCAAGATTGGTCGAATTCTTCATCCCGGACAAAGTGAGTTTTATTATAATCGGCGCGGAATTCTTCGAGAATAGCGCGAAGTTCGTCTTCGTTGACGGAAATATCCATCTTCGCCACCGCTTCAAAGTCGGTGGTATAGAAGCGAGGGGTTAAAATAGTTTCTTTGGAAGGGACTTTGACCCCCGGACGAATCTCGGCAAATGCTGGTTTTTCGGCGGTACTGACCATAATTTTCGTTAGAGTTTTCGTTTTAGCGGTTTTTATGAACGGCGATCGCTTTCGCGGTTAGTAGGAATGAGAAAACCACCGTTTGAAGTTGCTCTCTAGTTTACAACGTCTTAAGAGTTACAACAGGTTTGTAATATTGTGTAACAATTTCAGCAGAATGGGGAATGCGATCGCGATAGCTTGTAGTTCTGTCTGAATGGCAAAGTATTTCGCTAAGATAGAACAATGAAAAGTAGTTTAGTTGGGCGTGCTAGTGAGGTTGTCAGGAACCTCAGCCTAAAGGCTTGAGGCTTGAAAGAGAAATCTGACAAGCCATTCTGACCAGACTAAGTACCCCGCGTACTACGTTATTTGGGTCACGACACCTTGGAATGCGAAGCTA